>JAIOPR010000268.1 GCA_021413805.1 Planctomycetota bacterium | reverse complement strand
CGTGGTGAGGAGGGTGGCGAGGGAAGCGAGGAGGATCTGCTGAAGAGTCACATCGGGAACATCGGCGGGGAGGGGGAGTTGGCTGAAGAGGGGAAGCGCGGAATGCGGTGAGGACGGCAAATGAGGCGATAGGGGATAGTGGATTGGAGATTGGGGATAGGGGATAGGGGGGGTAAAACGGCGGAAAAATATTCGGCAAAGCATGCGTGAATCCGCCGCACGCTGTAACTCTATGAGACGGTGATTGTTACGGCTCGATTCGGGACCACAATAATTTGTGGAAGTTCTGGATCGAGCGCCTTGACAATTTGCTGGTATGCTTTATATTTTGTAAAGTGTAAAAGGTAGTCCTGCCTCCTCTCCCTCTTCCTGCATCGGAGTCCCCACGATGGGTACCAAGGGCAAGCTTCTCATTATCGCCCTCCTCATGTCGGGCATCGTCTCGCTTCTCGTTTGGTCCAAGAACGGAAGCGCCAAGAAGGCCACACCCACTGTGGGTTCGGCCAACAAGGGCGCCGTCGACGAGGTTCCTGCCGCCGATGACCCCAACGCCCGCCCGGGGCCTGATTCTGGCGACCGGTATCACCTGCCTCCCGATGAACCGGGCGACGGGGGGCTGCGCGTTGAAACCGCCGACAATGGCTCGCGCACCCCGCCGGTTGTGAACCAGGATTCTCACCCGGAAGTTGTTCGTCCGGCGCCGCCCGCGACTGCGGCCAGGACCTACAAGGTCGAGCCGGGCGACTCGCTCGCGAAAATCGCGACGAAGATCTACGGCAAGGAGACGGCGTGGAAGCTGATCTACGACGCCAACAAGGACAAGATGTCCAGCCCCGACGATCTTCTTCGCGTCGGGACCGCCCTCGTCATCCCCGCGGGTGCGCCGGAAAACAAGCCCCCCGCGAATGACACCGTGACCGCCCCGAAGAAGAATGATCCGCCGACGAAGGACGTGGTAGTGAAGAACGATCCGCCGAAGGAAACGCCCAAGGTCGAAGGCGCGAAGAAGACCTACAAGGTCAAGGCGGGGGACACGCTGAGCTCGATCGCCAAGGCGCTTCTCGGCGACTCGAACAAGTGGAAGGCGATCTACACGGCGAACAAAGAGAAGTTGCCGCATCCGGACACGCTGATCGAGGGGATGGAGCTGTCGATCCCCTAGTCCGCCGAAAAAACCGAGTCGAACCTGGGGCCATTCGGAGAGGGATGCTTCCAGGACCAATGCGAGGGGGCCAGCGTGGGGCTGGCCCCCTCCGTTTTTTTTCTGACGCCGCCCCTCGAATATCCTGGCGCTTCCTCTGCAACGCGCACCGCGAAGCGACGGCCAGCCTTGACAGCGCGGGGCTCGGCCAGTATCTTCCCCCCTCCCAAATCCCCAAATAACTGGAGACGTCGCCGTGGCACATAAAAAAGGGCAGGGCGCGAGCCGCAATGGTCGGGATTCAAACGCTCAGCGTCGCGGCATCAAGTGCTACGAAGGCGAGCTCGTGAAGCCCGGCAACATCATCCTGCGCCAGTGCGGGACGAAGTTCATTCCGGGAACGGGGACGCGCATCGGGCGGAACTGCGACATCTATTCGGTCGCGATCGGCACCGTGAAGTTCCAGGGCAAAAAGGTCCACATTCTCCCGGTCGGCGCCGTGGGTTGCCCGACGCCGCCGAAGGCTGTGGCCCCGAGGACCGCGGACGCTCCCAAGCCCGCCGCCGCTCCGAAAGCTGCTGCGCCGGCCCCGGCCGCCAAGCCCGCGGCGCCCGCGAAACCGCCGACGAAGTAGTTCGCCGCGGAAATCGCCGAAATTCTCCTGGGGGGCATTGCGTCCCGAGTGGGCGCTTCGCGGAAGCGCCTCTGCCAGCCGGGAGCTGCGGCGCCCGCGCTGAATCCGGTTGCAGCCAGGTCAATGCGCCGGCCGGCGTCGAGATCGTGGGGCGCCGCTTCGCGTGAACAGGCGGCTTCTGCCCCGGGCGATTCCTTACTCGCCCGAATCTTCGCCGTCCGCGTCTTCCTCTCCCTCGACCATCTTCCGGCGCTGGATCGACTTGATGAGGATCGTCGCGAAGGATCCGCGGGGAAGGGAGAAATTCAGGCGGAAGTGCAGAAGGCCCTGGTTCATCGGGTCGGGCTCGAACCCGCCGATGCTGAGGCCGCCGGGCCGGAGCATGAGCGGGCGCCGAAAGGCCCGGAACGTGTGCTTGTCGAGGTCAACCTTGAACTTTTCGATGGTGAGCCCTTCCCGGGCCAGCAGCCGTTCGAAGCGCGCGCGTTCATCGGCGTTCTTCCATTCGGTGCGATGGCAGGGGACCGGGAAATCCCGGGAGTGGATGTCCGCGGATTCCTCGGGAGTGAGCGCCAGCGGGTAGACGAACGTGCCGCGGCTGTACTGGAGCTCTTCGATCGATTTCACTTTCTCGCGCAGGTATTCCGCCGCGACCTGGTTCCAGAGCCACGACTGGTAGGCGACGAGCATCAGCCCCATCAGGTGACGGTCCACCCGGTTGCACGCGCCGTGGTAATCGCCCGGGTGCTCCACGAGGTACTGCACGATCGCCCGCTCGTGCGTCCACGGCAGCTCCTTCGCCAGCTTCGGCCACTTCCCCCAGTTGTCCCGGATCATGCTCCTCGCCCGCTTGTCCCTCGCGCTGTCTTTCCGCGCCGGGCAGCCGATCGTCAGCCTCAGCGCCTCTTCCCACTCCCCGCGCACCGCGCTCCGGGCGAAAAATCCCTGCCCGTGGCGCGCGCTTCCGAAGCGCTGGTCGTCGAAATAATTGGGGACGCCGGTGACGCGGACGCGCTCGATGATTTCGCGGATGCCGGCGACCTCGTCCTGGCGGACGGCGCGCATGGTGATGGTGAAGCGGTTGCCGATGAGGGTGGCGGGCTTGACGGGGGACTTGGCGCGGCCGGCGTACTCGGCCTTCCAGTTTTCGCCGCCGACGCTGCGGCGGGGGCCGTGGAGGACGGTGACAATCTGCTCCGTGTAGGCGTGGCGGTCCTTGAGGCCGGAATAGCTGATGCGGGATCGCGTCGTATCGAGCGCATCCACCATGGCGTTTACGACATCGAGGGTGTTCAGGCTCGTTTTCGTGACGCGGTAGACCGCGAAAGCGCCGCCTTCGTCCCAGGCGACCTGGTTTTCCTCGACGACGATGAAGTCTTCCGGCTGGGATTTCAGTTTCATGGGTCGGCAGCGGCTCGCGTGGCGGGTTGAGGCGGGGAACGGAAAAGAGAGAAGGCCGGCGGCGAGTCGGGTTCTGGATTCCACCCGATCTTTACCCTCGCCCTATCGCTTCCGGCGCCGATCCTTATAATCCCTCTCAGCCATGCGGGCCATCACTTCCACCATTCTCGCCCTCCTCATCTTCGCCGCCGTCGCCGGCGCACGCGACGCCCATTCCCCGGATGGCGCGTGGACGATGACGGTGCCGGACGCGTGGGAAGCAGCGAAGCCCGAGGCCTACGAGAACGTTGACCGGCACATCCACTCCATGTTCGCCGCGCCGGCGGACGAGTCGAAAATGCGCCCGGTGCTGCAGGTTTCGGTGATGGAAGAAGCGCTGAACGTTTCCCGCGAGGCGCGGGAGGAGTTCCGGACCCAGTGCGACGCCGAGGCGCGTTCCGCGACGATGCCGCAGTCCGGGGTGCAGCCGGGGATCGAGCGCGTGGACGTCGAGCACATCGGCGACCGCGACTGCTACCGCGTCGAGGGATTCCTGGTCTCGAAGGAAACGGCACCGGTGAAATTCGTGAAGTGGTACGTCCCGTCCGGGGACAAGCGGTTCGTGTTCAGCTTCGTGGCCTCCGCCCAGACGTTCCCGGCGCGCGTCATCGAGTTCGAGAGCATCGCGCGGACGATCAAGATGCGCGATGCGGCGCCGGAAAAGCCCGGGGCGCCGGTGGATTGGAGCCGGTACGTGATGATCGGCGGAATCGCCCTGGCTGTCGTCTGCGGCATTGCCTTCGTGTTCGTCGCGCGCAGGCAGTTCAGGCCCGCGGCGTCCAAGTGAGCGGGGAACTGCCGGTCTTCTTCCCGGGCCAGGCGCCGATCTTTGCGCTTCCCGGCACCGTCCTTTTCCCCGGGTCCCGCCTGCCGCTTCACATCTTCGAGCCGCGCTACCGCGAAATGGTGAAACGCGCGCTGGAAACCGACCGGCTCGTGGCGATTGCGCTTCTCAAGCCCGGCTGGGAAGGCCAGTACGACGGCAACCCGGAGATCTACCCGATGGCGACGGTGGGGCAGATCATCATGGAGCAGGTGCTGCCGGACGGGCGGTACAACATCGTGATCGAAGGGCTGGTGCGGTTTCAGCACGGCGAGATTGTGCAGGAGAAACCGTACCGTATTGCCCGGGGCGAGCTGCTTCATGACAAGGTGGACCCGCTCGAAGAGGAGTCGGTGAGGACGCGGGCGATGCACCTGAACGCAGTGGTGGCGAAGCTGGGGGAAGCGGACTTCAATTTTGCGGCGATGGCGAGCCGGGCGATCAAGGCGGGGCTGGAGCCGGGACGGCTGGCGGACGTGGTGGCCGCGGGGCTGGATGTGGATGTATCGGTGAAGCAGCGGTTGCTGGACGAAACGAACGTGGGGCGGAGGCTGGACGCCCTGGTGGCGGCGCTGAAGGCAAAGATATCCGACATAGAGGCGTCGAAGCGGAGGACGGAAGAAGGGGACAAGTGGCGGTGGAACTAATCGAGGGGAGGGACGCGTGGCGGCGCGTCCCGGGAGACGAAGATGGCAGAAAACAAAACATCGGTGACCGCCGCCGTTCCGCCGGGGCAGGATCCGGGGGCCCGGGCCCGTGACCAGCTGGGGGCGTTTTTTTTCGTGCTCGCGGCGGCGCTGTCGTGCGGTGCGGTGGTTGCGGCGCGGGATTCCTACGGATCGTTCCTCAGCCACGCCGTGTGGTGGTGGGTGGGATGGGCGCTGCTGATGCTGACCCCGGCGCTGATGTTCAACATGATCCCGTGGGCGATGCGTTCGGTATTCGGGCAGCGGCCCCGCGGCCCGGTTGAAGACGCGACGCGGGCGTTCTACATGCTCCTTGGATTTTCGTTCGCCCTGGGGCTCCTGGACGCTCCCGTGCTGCTGGCGGTCGGGTCGCTGGGATGGAAAGGCCCGCTTGGGATGATTCTCGGCTACGGCGTCGCGCCGCTGGTCGCCACTCCCGCAGTTCTCCGCGCGTTCCGGGGAAAACCGGCGGGCCTCGCCGCGATGCTCCCCCTGGCCATTTTCCTCAACACCCTGCTGGTCGAGTGGGCCGGCGGATTCCGCGGTGTCGCGCTGGCGAGGTGAGGCCCTGGATGGTTACTTCTTCTTCGGCGGCTTCGGGTCCTTTTTCGGCGCCGCGTAGTCCACCGTCACCTTGATCCGCTTCCCGCCCCGGATCACGGTGAACACCTGCTTCTCGGAGTCGTAAATCATTTCGCGGAACGCCTCGTCGCTGCCTTCGGCCGGGATCTTCTTCCCGTCGATCGCGACAATCACGTCGCCTGCCAGGAGCCCGGCGCGCGCCGCGGGGAAGTCGGGCGTCACCTGGGTCAGGATGACCGCACCTTCGTCCTCCCCGACTCCCAATTCCTTCCGTTTCTTCGCCGATATCGGTCCCACCCCTACACCGAGTCGCGGCCCCAGGTCGATCTTGTGCCAGCTCGGGCGATTTTCCAGGTTCGCCACTTCCAGCGCCAGCGCCGCTCCCAGCTCGGCGACTTCCTCCAGCTTGCCGACGTTGATCAGGTCCGCGCTGTCGAGGGCAGTGTGGTACTCGGTGTGCATTCCGGAGGTGAAGAAGATCGAAGGGACGCCCTTGGGCTGGAACGACCACTGGTCGCTCTGCGCGTAGATGCCCGGGGATTTCGGCGGCATATGGAGGTTCATGCCGAAGGAAGCGTTGACGCGGCGGACGGCGTCGCCGAGCTCGGGGCTGCCGTCCTGGCCCAGCACGTCGCATTCGTGGTCCGCATTCCGGCCCACCATGTCGTAGTTGAGCATCGCGATCGTCTTCTTGAGCGGGAAGATCGGGTGCGCGGCGTAGTACGCGGAGCCGAAGAGGCCCTTTTCTTCGCCGGAGAAGAGGATGAACAGGATGCCGCGCTGCGGCTTTGCCTGCAGTTTCGCGAGGGCGCAGGCCATTTCGACGACCGTCGTCGATCCGCTCGCGTTGTCGTCGGCGCCGTTGTAGGTCTCGTCCGACCCGGCGAGCGGGTGGGGGATGCGCGCGCTCATTCCGCCGGCCGGGCCCTTGCCGACGTGGTCAAGGTGCGCGCCGACGACGACGAGCTCGTCCGTCTTTCCCTCGATGTACGCGACGACGTTCAGCGTCGGCTTCTTGCCCCACTTCCACGCCTGGAAATACGTCTCATCGTCGCCCACGGCCTTCAGCCCCGCTTCTGCGAACCGGTCTGCCGCCCACTGCGCGGCCTTGCGGTGACCGACGCTCCCCGTGTCGCGCCCTTCAAGTTCGTCGCTCGCGAGGAAATAGATGTCCGACCGGCAGGCGTCGAAAGTGATGGCCTTCCGGATCGCGGCGAGCGTCGAGCCGGGGCGAAGCGCAGCGTCGAGGTCCGCGGCGAGGCCGCTTCCCGCACTCTGCTGCCCGTCTTCCAGCGCCTTTTTCAGGCGTCGCTCGATGCGGCTCGAGGAAGGAGTCTCGGCGAAAAGCGGGAGAAAAACCGCCAGGAGGGCAGCCGAGGCGAACCCGAGCGTGGCAAGGCGCATGCGAAACTCCTTCGTGGGAGGCGATCGAGGCCTGATTATGGAGAGACCTACGTTTGAGGAGGCTTCGCGTTGGATACCGATTCAAAGCTCGTGTACCGCAACATCGGCCCGATCAAGGTTTCGACGGGCTGGCAGGCGAAAGGGACGGAAGCGCTGGTGGAGGTAGTGATTTCCCGCGACCGTCTCGGACCGGGGGACCACGCCGAGGACATCCAGATGGAGCTCGCGAACCTGCTCGTCCAGGCGATCGAGAAGCGGTATCATCCGCAGAAGAAGTAGCGCTGTTTCCGGGGGGATTCCGGCGCCGGGAGGCCTTGAATGCGCCCGTTCCTTGTCGTGGTCGCGCTTGCCGTAGCGGCCGGTTCCGTCCCGGCCCAATCGTGGGAGCCGAAGGACCAGTTCCGGAAGAAACTGGCCGCGACGGAAAAGCGGGCCGCAGCCGCGCACATCGTGCTCGGGAAATTCGCGGAGAGCGAACGGCTGTTCGCCGTGGCGCGCCACGAGTTTTTCCGCGCGCTGGAACTCGACGCCGCGAATGCCGACGTGCACACGGCGCTGGGGTTGACGCAGGTGGACGGCAAATGGGTCCCCGACCCGCGCTGGCTCGTCCACCTCTCGAACGACCGCCCGCCGGATGAGATCCAGGATGTCCTCGGGAAATACCGTGCAAAGCGCCGCATCTCGGGAAAGGCAACCGCTTCGGATTTCGAGGAACTCGCGGACTTC
>JAIOPR010000267.1 GCA_021413805.1 Planctomycetota bacterium | reverse complement strand
CTCTGCCTGAAACGCATCGACCAGGCCATCCGCAAGCTCTCCTGATCCCTTTTCGTTTTTCCCTTTTCTCTTTTCCTTTTTCGTTTTGTGTTTTCCCTTTTCGGTTTTCCGTTTGCCCTTCCTCATAGCTCCGGAGACACCACTGATGCCCCTGCCCGCCTCCTCGCTCCTCGTCGTCGGCTCCCTCGCGTTCGACACCCTCGAGACTCCTTCCGGCAACGCCGAGAACGAACTGGGCGGAAGCGCGACCTATTTCTCTCACAGCGCCGCGTGGCTGGCGCCGAAAGTGCGGCTGGTCGGCGTGGTGGGGAAAGACTTCCCGGTGCGGCACATCCAGGAGTTCAAGGACCGCGGGATCGACACTTCCGGCATCCGGACCGTCGCAAACGGGAAGACGTTCCGCTGGCACGGCCGGTACGGGAAGGACCTGTGCAACGCGGAAACGGTCAGCCTCCAGCTCAACGTCTTCGGCAAATTCGAGCCGACCATCCCTGCGCCCTTCCGCAAATCGCCGTTCGTCTTTCTCGCGAACGGGTCGCCGAAGACGCAGCGGGCGGTGCTGAAGCAGGTCGAGAAGCCGAAGTTCGTCCTCGCGGACACGATGAATTTCTGGATCGAGACCGAGCACGCCGCGCTTCTGGAACTGATCCAGCACGTGGACGGCCTGATCCTCAACAACGCGGAACTCATCCAGCTTTCCGGCCAGCCCAACGTCGTCGCCGGTGCCCGGTGGGCCCTGGCGCAGGGACCGCGCGTCGTCGTCGTGAAGAAGGGCGAGCACGGCGCCATGCTGTTCGCCGACGGGGAAGTCTTCGCGCTTCCCGCCTACCCCCTCGAGCGCATCGTGGACCCGACCGGCGCGGGCGACTCGTTCGCCGGGGGATTCATGGGGCACCTCGCGCGGGCCGGGAACGCCTCGTTTGCCGACATGAAACGCGCGCTCGTCTACGGCACGGTCCTCGCTTCCTTTGCCTGCGAGGACTTCGGGCTGCGGCGGTTGTTTGCGCTTTCGGAAGCGGAGATTGAGAAACGCGTGAAGGAGTTCGCCAAGGTCGTTTCGGTCGATCTTTCCTCAAAGGGGCGCTGAGCGGGTGAAAGAACTGGTCCTCCTGCTGACGGGGTTCGGGATCGGCATGATGGGCACGCTGCTCGGGCTCGGCGGCGGGTTCATCATCGTGCCCATCCTGCTCTACTTCTATCGGTTCCAGGTCCCCCGCGCGGTCGGCACCTCCCACCTCGTGATTTCGCTCAACGCCTTCTCGGGCGCGCTCGCGTACGACCGGCAGCGGAAGATCGACTACCGCATCGCGATGATCATGGCCGCGACAGCCATCCCCGCTGCCCTCACGGCGTCTCTCCTCGTCCACAAGCTCGGCAGCCCGTGGTTCCGCGTCGCGTTCGCCTGCATCCTCTCGATCGGCGCCTTCTACATCCTCAAGCGGCAGGACATCCTGGAAGGCGACCACGCCGTGCAGAGGCCGAATTCGCTGCGCAACGCCATGATCGCTTCCACAATCTCTGGATTTGCCGCGGGAATCCTGGGTGTCGGCGGCGGGATTTTCCACGTCCCGATCCTCTGCATTCTCCTCGGTCTTCCGATCCACCGGGCGACCGCGACGTCCCATTTCATTCTCCTGCTCTCCTCCATGGTCGCGGCCGCCTCGCTCGCGTTGCAGGGCGACATCGACCTTCGGATCGGGATGTGGATGGGAACCGGCGTCATCGTCGGCGCCCAGGCAGGGGCTTATTTCTCCCCGAAAATAAAAGACTCGCTGCTGAAGAAGGGATTCGCCGTCGCCGTCATCGTCGTGGCGATCCGGATGTTCTGGGACGGGATCAGCCTGGTGCTGAAGGGCCGATAGGCCGCCGGCTTTTCCGGGGGCCGCGGCGTGTATGATGCTCCCATCTCCATCGGAGCCCCCGCCATCATGCGTCCCCTTCTCCTCGTCTCCGCCGCCCTCGCC
>JAIOPR010000266.1 GCA_021413805.1 Planctomycetota bacterium | reverse complement strand
CCGCGGCGAAGCCCCACGATCCGCCGGTGAAACCGAAGGATCCCCCCGCGAAACCGAAGGACCCGCCGGTGAAGCGCCCGGTTCTTCTGCGGCAGCAGGGCCAGTATTTCGCGTGGTCGATGCCGGCGGGGTGGAAGTTCAACGAGACGGCGAACGGCGTGGACGTGTACGCGCCGGACCAGAAGGCGGGTGCGGGGGTCTCGGTGGTGTTCAACTACCCGGGGAGGACGACGCCGTCGCAGGTGATCGATACGTGCAACCAGATCGTGGGAATCAACGACGCCACGACCGTTTCGGAGAAGAATCTCCCCGACGGCGCCGGGTACGCGGGAATCCCCTGGAAGCTCGTCGAGCGCGACTTCAAGTACACCTACGCCGGCCTGAAGGCTCGCCGCAAGTGCACCGCCGGCGTGCAGTCCTACGGGAACGGCTTCCACGCCGCGGTCGGCTACTACGCCTGCGAAGCCTCCAGATGGGACGAGCAGTCCACCTGGCTCGCAGGCCACCTGGCTCGTCGCCATCGTGAACTCCGTCGTCGTCACCAATCCCCGCCAGCTCGCAAATCTCGACAAGGTGACCCTTCCGAAAAATAACCCGATGGACGACTCGGCGCTGAAGTCGTACTGGAAAGAGAAGGGACTCTCCGAGGACCGGATCGCCCAGGGGCAGCGCGAGGGAATGATGGGGTACGAGGAGATGGAGTCCCGCGAGACCGGCAAGACGTACCAGATGCCGCTCGAGACGTACGACGCGACGAAGGGCGGTTACCACAGCCCGGATAACTTTGACGAGATCCTGGAGAAGCCGAGGTAGCAGGACGCCGCGCGAAAACGGGGCGCCTTAAAACCCGACGTTCACCTGCACCCCGCCGACAAAAGCCCTTCGCGTCCCCGCGTTGTAGGCATCCCTCGCCGCGAGCCACTGCGAGTCGAGCAGGGCGCCCGCGAAGATTGAGAACGACGCGTGCTCGGTGAAGTCGAACTTCACGCGCAGGTCGATCTCGTGCCCGAGGTTGCGTCCCGGGTCGCGGCGAAACGTGCCGCCGGCGTAGTCGGGCTCGCGGTAGAAACGGAACCAGGCGTAGAGAAGGTCGATGTGGAGGTCGTCGGGGTTGAGGATTTTCGCGACGGCCGAAGCGTGGAGTCGCGCCGAGAGGTAGTTCGAGTCGATGTCGAGGCCGTACAGCGCGTCCTCGACGACCAGCGCTTCGTTGATTCCCTCGTACGAAACGAAATCGCGGTTGGTGTGGTCGTTGGCGTTGCCGTGGTCGCCCGAGAGGCACCAGAACGAGGCGTCGAGCGCGGGATTGAGGGGGAGGGGAAGCGGCAGTTTCACGCCGGCGCGGGCGGCGAAGGCGCGCTGGAGGACGCCGTGGTCGGGGGTGTCGCCGAAGCGGCCGCCCTGGACGTAGCCCTCGAGGTAGGCGTCGAGCCCGAGGGCCGCCGACGGGATGACGTCGAACCCGAGCCCCGCGGTCCAGATGTGCGTCCCCGTGCGGTCGTTCGTGATCCCGGAAAGCAGCAGGTTCACCAGCGAAGGGCGTTCTTCGACAATCGGCAGCAAGAGGTCGGTGTTGATCCCGAAGAACCGCTCGTCGGCGTGCCGGACGCCGCCTTCGAGGACGGTGTAGTAGAAGGCATCGACGAAGAGGAGCGACTTGCGTGCGACGTTCCAGGTCACGCGAGCGCCGCCGGCGTCGGCGCGGTCGCGGAAGAGCCCTGACGTCCCCGGCGCCGTCCCGGCCGGCGCGCGCATCCCGTACAGGCTCCCCGGGACGACCCCTTCGGCCACCGGCGAGACGAGCGCGAACTCGCTGTTCCGGAGGTCGGCGAAAAAGGCGTCGCCGGGGCCGCGGAGGGAGAGGGCGAAATCCTGGAGGCCGATCTTGAGGGAGATCTGGTCCCAGAACAGGTTATCGACACGGAGGTAGGCCTGGTGGAGGAGGGCGACGAAGTCATCGGTGCGGCCGGGGAGGGTCCGGTTGGCGCGGGTGCCCCAGGTGTCGCTGTCGAACAGGTCGGCGCGGAGCCGGGCGTTTTCGACCTCGACGACGACCTGAGCGGATTTCGGGAGGCGGGCTTCCATGCGGATGGTGAAGCGCGGGGCGAGGAAGGCATCGGAGCGCTGCTCGTCGTCGCGGTCGAGGACGCGGGTGATGGCGTGGCTGCGGTAAGCGCCGGGAAGTTCGGCGTCGAGGAAGAAATCGACGCGGAGGCGATCCTCGATGTTTTTCTTTTCCTCCGGGGTCTGCGAGAACCCCGGGGTCGCTGCCAGCGCGACCAGCACCAGCGTCAGGAGCGTGGGTTTGGGAAGGGGCACAGGCCGTTAGAACGTCACGCCCACTTCGAACGTCCACATCCACAGCGTCGCGCTCGCCGTCCGGTACCCGAGCGAATCGGCGTCCGAGGTGCGCGTGCCGAAGTAGTCGCCGCCCCACAGGACCCCGAACCCTGTCCCGAACGTCACGAGTTCCGACTGGTGCCAGCGGAGCTTGATGTCCGCTTCGTGCCCGAGCTGGCGGAAGGAATCCGCGCCGGAGATGCCGAAGTTCACCGTCTGCAGGCAGCGGTTGTACGAGTACATCGCGCCGATCTCGAAATCCGCGGTGCCGAGAAGGCTCAGCCTCACGCCGCCGCCGACCCGGAACGACCAGTAGTTCGAGTCCACGTCCAGCCCGAGCACGTCGTCCTCCAGCACGATCAGCTCGTTGTTCGCCTCCATGCTCAGGAAGTCGCGGTTCGTGCGGCTCTTCGGTGAGTTCCCGGAAGCGTCCGCGATCGCGTTCTTCCCGTGGTCGCCGCTGACGGCGCGGGCGCTGACCGAAAAGAACGGGACGACAAACTTCGCGTCCTTCTGGTCCGTCGAGACCTCCGGGCGGTAATAAACTCCCAGGATTCCCGCCCAGGCCCGCTGGCGCTCGACGTCCACGTCCGTCCCCGATTCGAACGTGCCGAATTCCCCGAACTGCCCGTAGCCCTCGATGTGGAACGTGAAGTCCTTCACCCGGACCCCCGTCCCGCCGCCGTACGTGTAGACCCGGTGCGCGTTACCGTGGTTCGAGAACACCGAGCCGAGCAGCACGAGGTTCGACGGCTTGTCCTTGTCGAGAAAGTTCATGTCGAACCGCGCGCCGTACAACCACTGGTCCCGGTGCGCCGGCCCGCGCTCGAACGTCGTGAACCAGAACGCCGAAATCTCCACGTTCTCGTTCAGCGCGTACCCGATCTTGAACCCGCCCGCGTCGTACTGCCGGTCCTTCACCAGCCCGCGCGTCGACGGCAGCCCGTCAAACCCCTCCGCCGCGTTCCCCTGCACCAGCGCCCCTTCCTGCACGCTCGTCCAGAACGCCGACTCGCTGTGGCGCAGATCCATGAAGAACGCGTTCCCCGTCCCCGCCGGGTCCACCTTGAAATCCTGGATCCCCGCCCGGAAACTGAACCCCTGGATGAAGACGTCCTGGATGTTCACGTAGGCCTGGCCGAAGCGCGTCTGGAAATCGACGTTCCGCTCGCCGCCCCACAGGCTCGCCACCGCCTGCGTTCCCTCGCCCTCGCGGTCCAGCTCGCGGTTCTCAACCTCGAGCACCACCGACACCCGCTTCTCCAGCAACACCCGCAACCCGATCCGCGCCGTCAGGTAGCTCCCCGTGTCGCTCGCCGTGTCGTTCCCGCCGACGTTCTGGCGGTCGAGCACCTCGTTCATGTTGCGGGAGCGGCCGAAGGTCTTGATGAAGAGGTCGCCGTAGACTTCGAGCCCTTGCGCCGCGGGCGCCTTGACGTTGGTCGAACTTTCGGCGGCGGCGGGAAGTGCGGCAAGGATGAGAGCGGCGAAGGGGAGGAGGAATTTCATCAAGGACCTCCGGAGAGGGAAGAGGACGTGCGGCCCGCGGAAGGCGGACACTCTAACCCCCGCCGCGGCCTTGCAATAGCTTCCAATCCGCCGCCGTCGTGACCTTGACGTTGCGCGGGTCCCCCTCGACCACCGCGACCGGCCGGCCGCACTTTTCGAGGAGCATCGCTTCGTCGGTGACATCCCACTTTTCGCGGGCCGCCCGGGCAAACGCCTCGCGCAGCCAGTCGGCGCGCACCCCCTGAGGCGTCTGGACGCGCCAGAGCCCTTCGCGGGAAACCGTCTCGGAAACCAGGCCGCCTTTGACGCGTTTCAGCGTGTCGGCCACCGCGAGCCCCGGGATCGCCGCGCCCGTCCGCAGCGTCGCCTCCATCACGCGCCGGACCGTCTCCTTCCCGGGAAACGGCCGCGCCGCGTCGTGCACCAGCACGTGTGTCGCTTCCACGGCCGCCGCCAGCGCATTCGCCACCGAATCCTGCCGCCGTGCGCCGCCTTCTACGAAGCGGGCTTTCACGTGGAGCCGCCGCTTCCAGCGCTCGACCTCTCCCGGGGGAACCGCGATCACGACGTCCGCAATCCCGCGGAACGCCGCGAGCGCGTGGACGATCAGCGGTTTCCCGTCGAGTCTGAGAAGCGGCTTCTTTTTCCCGCCCATGCGGCGGCCGGAACCGGCGGCGGGGATGAGGAGGGACCAGCGGGGCATTGAAGGGAATTAGCAGAAACGGGGCCGCGGGGCGAGAGCTATTCGAGAAGGGAGGTTCCCCGCGGGATGGCGCCCCGGGACGATGTCGGTCATTTGTGGGAATGCACGGTCATGTGGGAATTTCAGAAATGTGGTACACTTCGCCCATGGCCAACAGGACCAACGGTCTCGCGAAACAATTTTCCGTGACGATCGGCGACCGCGGCCGCCTCGTCCTTCCCGCCGCATTGCGCACCCAGTTGCACCTCCAGCGCAACGACCGTGTCCTCCTGACGCTCGAGACGGACGGCAGCGTCCGCCTGAGTGCGAGCCGCGGCAAGATCGACAGCGCTGCCGGGATGTACGCTCCCATCGCGCGAGGGAGGGACCTGGTCGCCGAACTGCTCCGTGAGCGCCGCAAGGAAGTGCGGGAAGAACGCAAGCGGTGAAAGCCCTGCCTAAGTCCGTTCTCGACGCCTCCGCGCTTCTCGCATTCCTGCTCCGGGAGCGGGGATTCTCGGCGGTCAAGTCCGCACTTCATCGGGGCGCCGCAATGAGCGCCGTCAACTGGGCGGAAGTTCTGTCGAAGCTCTCGGATGTGGGACGCGATCCTGAAGAAGTGGTCCGGGACCTGACCGAACGTGACATCTTCGGCCGCAGCCTGGCCATTCTTCCGTTCGACGAGCCGATCGCGAGGGATGCGGCGCGCCTTCGATCGGCGACGATTTCGAAAGGTCTCTCGCTCGGGGACCGCGCCTGCATTGCGACCGGGCGGCGATTTCGCCTGCCTGTCCTGACCGCCGACAAGACCTGGGAAAGTCACTCGGTGGAAGTTGAAATCCGGGTGATCCGATGAAGAACGAGGAAAACAGCCTTGCGGCGATCGCCCTTACGCGACTTGGGATTGGCCGGGTTGCGGGTCGCGTTGCGTCCGGGAAAACCTGCCTCGTACGCCTCGGCGTGACGATGCCCAATGGCGGGGTGAGACTGCCGAAATTTGTCGGGAGTCCCTCTCCCGTGATCATCGAGCCGGAGGATCGTGCCCAGCCGCTCGCCCCTCTCGCGCATTGGGAATGCGCGTGCTTTTCGGGGATCATGTTCGCGCTCAATCGGCTGGAAATCTACGATTGCCTCGTGAGCGTTGTCGGAATTTACGGCTGCCTCAACTACGGCGAATCGGACGCGGTCGCCCTTGCGTCCGTCAAGGCGGTCTACAATGCGATGAGTCAGGTCCAGACTCCTCCAGGAAGCGCTTCCAAGGACTGGATGATCGTGGACACATAACGGTTCCCGCCGGAAAAGGTGCCAATGCCGCTTCATTCAACCGCCACCGTCACTTCCCACGACCGCGACAGCCTGCGCGCCGCGCTCGTCGCTATGGGCGAGAAGGCGTTTCGCGCGGACCAGATCCTGCGTCACGTGTACCGGCGGTGCGCCGTTTCGTACGACGAGATGACGGACATCGGCGTGGCGCTTCGGGAAAAACTGAAGGTCGAGCTGCCGGTGATGTCCACGGCGGCGCCGGAAGAGAACAAGTCGAACGACGGGACGGCGAAGCTGCTGGTGCCGTGTGCGGACGGGCAGCCGGTGGAGTGCGTGATGATCCCGGAGCCGCCGGGGAAGACGCCGCCGGAGCGGCGGACGGTGTGTGTTTCGACGCAGGCAGGGTGTCCCGTGGGGTGCGTGTTCTGCGCGAGCGGGCTGGCCGGGCTTGCCCGGAACCTGAGCGGCGCCGAGATTACGGAGCAGGCGATCTGGGTCGGGCGCCTGGTCCGGAAACGGTACAACGACATGGACCACCCGATTTCGAACGTCGTCTTCATGGGCATGGGCGAGCCGTTCTATAACCTCGATCGCGTCATCGCCGCCCTCGAGCGCCTGAACGCCGAGTGGGGGATGGGGATCGGCCTGAACCGCATGACCGTTTCCACCGTCGGCGTCGAGGGCGGCGTCATGAAACTCGCCGAGCACCCCCTCGCCCCCAACCTCGCCATCTCGCTTCATGCCCCCAACGACGAAATCCGCGCCCGCGTCGTTCCTTTCGCGAAGGCGCTTTCCGTCGCCGAGGTCATCCAGGAGGGCGTGAAATACCAGCAGCGGACCCGGCGCGACGTGACCTGCGAATACGTCATGCTCGGGGGGATCAACTCGGGAAGCGATCACGCCCGGGAGCTGGCGAGGCGGCTGTCGGGGAAATCCCTGAAAGTGAACCTCATCCCGTACAACGAGGTCGAGGGGCTGGTGTACAAGGCGCCGTCGGCGAAAGAGGTCACGGAGTTCTCGCAGATCCTGGAAACGGCGGGAATCCCGGCGCCGGTGCGCAGGTCGCGCGGTGACCGGATTGCCGCGGCGTGCGGGCAGCTGCGGCTGAGGAAACTGGAAGGCGCGGGGCCGGCGAAGGTGTGACGTGGCCTCGAGAAATTTGAGATCTCGTGGAAATCCATGGAAAGTGCGCTGTGAATAGGGAGTTCACCCCGAAATTGCGTAAAATTACCCTTCGATGCGCAATTTTGCGCACCATTCGGGGCTGATTACCCCGGTTTACCCCCATTCATGTTCGGCACCCCCCTTGCTATCAGGATCTCCCCTCCCCTCAAAGGTGCCCCCCATGAACATCCTCGTCGTCGATGACGAAAAGCTCATCCGCTGGTCCCTTCGCGAAAGACTGACCCGCGAGGGACACACCGTTGTCGAAGCCGAGGATGGCAAGTCGGCCATCGAAGCATTCCATCGCGACACCCCCGACCTCGTCCTCCTGGACATGAAGCTGCCCGACACGGACGGCCTCACCATCTTCCGCGCCATCCAGCGCGAAACCCAGGGCGGCCCCGATATCCCCGTCATCATCATCACCGCCTACTCCACCGTGGACACCGCCGTCGAGGCCATGAAACTCGGCGTCTTCGACTACGTCGCCAAGCCCTTCAACATGGACGAGCTCTCCCTCACCGTCCGGCGCGCGCTCGAAACGTCGTCCCTCAAGCGCGAGGTCCGCGCCCATGTCAGCGAGCGCCGTTCCGCCTGCGGCGTCCACAACCTGGTCGGGACTTCAAAATCGATGCGCGACGTCATCGAGCTCGTCCGCCGCGTGTCGCAGAGCGGCGCCTCGACCGTCCTCGTCCGCGGCGAAAGCGGCACCGGCAAGGACGTCATCGCCAAGTCGATCCATTACGAGTCCGCCCGAAGCGAAAAGCCGTTCATGAACATCACCTGCACGGCGCTGCAGGACACCCTGCTCGAAAGCGAACTCTTCGGGCACGAAAAGGGCAGCTTCACCGACGCCAAGATGCAGAAGAAAGGCCTGTTCGAGCTCGCCAACGGCGGCACCATCTTCCTCGACGAAATCGGCGATATGTCGCCGTCGCTCCAGTCCAAAGTCCTGCGTTCGCTCGAAGAGAAATCCTTCCGTCGCATCGGCGGCATCCAGGACATCAAGGTCGACGTGCGCGTCATCGCCGCCACCAACAAGGATCTCGAGAAGGCCATCGCCGAGGGCCGTTTCCGCGAAGACCTCTACTACCGCCTCAACATCATCACGATCAACGTCCCGCCGCTCCGTGCCCGCAAGGAGGACGTCCCTCTCCTCGTGCAGCACTTTGTGACGCGCTTCGCTGAGGAATTCCGCAAGGACATCAAGGAAGTCACGAAGGAAGCGATGGACAAGCTGACGAGCTACGACTGGCCCGGGAACGTGCGCGAGCTGAAGAACTCGATCGAGCGGGCCGTGCTGCTGGGTTCGGGGAACGTGATCGGCGTGGACGACATCGCGCTGGGGCGCCAGGGACCGATCGGTTCGGCGGATGAAGGCGCGCGGCTTCTTAAGCTGCCTTCGAAGGGGCTTGTGCTGGAGGACGTCGAGAAGGACCTCGTCGTGCAGGCGCTGGAACGGACGGCGGGGAACCAGACGCGGGCGGCGGACCTGCTTGGCATCACACGCGACCAGATCCGGTACCGGATGGAAAAATTCGGCCTGATGAAGAACGAACCGGCGTCGCACTGATGGACGCTTCACCGGGGCCGGACGCCTACGCCCCGGCGGAGATGGCGCGTCGGGTGGAAGAGACCGGGGTCCGGAAGGCCGGGATGGACCTGGCCTCGATGCTGGCGCTTGCGGTGCTGGCGGGGGCGTTCATTGCGCTGGGAGCCGCGTTTTCGACGGTAGCCGCGACGGACCCGAGGCTCGGGTACGGGCCGGCGAAACTGCTCGCGGGACTCGCGTTTTCGCTCGGGCTGATTCTGGTCGTGGTGGCCGGGGCGGAGTTGTTCACGGGCAACAACCTGGTCGTGATGGCCTGGGCGAGCGGCCGGGTCACGACCGCCCGGCTTCTGCGCAACTGGTTCTGGGTCTACATCGGCAATTTCGTCGGCGCGGCGGCGACGGCCGGCGCGGTTTATCTCTCGCACCGCTGGGAGGACGCCGGCGGCCAGCTCGGCGCGACCGCGCTTCGCATCGCCCTCGCCAAGTCGTCGCTTCCGTTCGGGCGGGCGTTCGTGCTGGGGGTGTTGTGCAACGCGCTGGTGTGCCTGGCGGTCTGGCTCTGTTTCAGCGCGAGGACCACGACGGACAAGGTGCTGTCGATCATTTTCCCGATCACCGCGTTTGTGGCGCTGGGGTTCGAGCACAGCGTGGCGAACATGTATTTCATCCCGCTGGGGATGATGCTGAAGAGCGAGCCGCTGGTGGTTCAGGCGGGGGGATGGAGCGGGCAGGTGCTGGACGCGGTCGGGTGGGGTGGGCTCTTCAGGAATCTCCTGCCGGTGACGCTGGGAAATGTCGTGGGCGGGGGGCTGATGGTCGCGGGGATCTACGGGTTCGTGTACTTGCGGGGCGAGCGCGGCGCGGGCAGGTAAGAACCCTGACGGTCCGCCGATTTGTGCACAGGAATCGCCGGTACCCATGGGCGACCTCACTCAGCGGGTTATAATCCCGCCCTCCACGCTGCTCAACGGCACCCCTGATGATATTGACCGACGACGAAATCCTGCGGCGCAAGGCCTACCTCCAGATCACGGCGGAGGACGAGGCCCTGCTGCGCGAGGTCCATCCGCTGCTCGCCACAAAGTCCGCCGCCATCACGGAGCAGTTCTACGAGTTCCTGCTCGCCCATCCATCGACGCGCCGGATGCTGGAAGCGCCTGGGCTCCTCCCCCGGCTGAAGAAGCTTCAGGCGCAGTATTTCGAGCGCCTGACTTCCGGGGAATACGGCCGGGCCTATTTCGAAGACCGCGTCAGGGTCGGCGACACGCACAACCGGGTGGGACTTCCTCCCGAACTTTACCTGGGGGCCTACAACCGCTACCTGGCGATCGTCACGGACGTTCTTCGCCAGGGCTTTCCCCCGGGCGACGATCGCTACTTCAACACGGTCAAGTCCATCACCAAGCTCGTGATGCTCGACATGAGCCTCGCGATCGACGCCTACATCGAGAGCGCCCACGCCGCCCTCGCCCAGCGCAATGGGGAAATTGCCCACGCACTCGTTCAACTCGAGCGACTCCAGGGCGCGAAGCAGACGCTCACCGACATGATCGTCCACGACCTCCAGAACCCCCTGACCGGCATCCGCTCATTCCTCGAGCTTCTCGGGTCCCGCGAGGGTGGCCTTTCCGCGTCGGAGCAGGAAGCGCTTCAGGAAGCCATGCGCCGCTGCAACGACCTGGGCCAGATGATCCTGAACGTCCTCCATGTCAGCCGCTCCGAAGCGGGAGCGCTCGAGGTGTACCTGGAGAACCTCGACATCGCCGACATCGTGAAACGAAGTGCCTCGGCGTTCGATCTGCATGCCGCGCAGCAGGGGAGATCCGTCGTCGTCGATGCGCCCGTCCCCGTGCCTTTCAGGTCCGACCAGACGCTCCTGAAGCGCGTCCTCTACAACCTCATTTTCAACGCGATCCGCCACACGCCGCGCGGCACCCATGTTGCGGTGCGCGTCGTAGCCGCCGGTGCCGACCGCGTCGAGATCGAAGTCGCCGACGACGGCCCGGGGATCCCCGCCGCCGTCCAGCCACTCCTCTTCGAGCGATTCGGCGGCCCCGCTCTCCGGTCTGCGGGATTGCGCGTCGATACGGGTCTCGGGCTAGCCTTCTGCCGCGTCGCCCTGGAGGCCCTGGGAGGGACGATCCAGGTCAAGAGCGACGGGCAGAGAGGGACGCGGTTCCAGATCGTCCTCCCGAAGCGAAACTGATTATTTGGCGGGGGCTTTCGCGCGGAGGACGAGCAGGGGAACCGTCGCGCCGCGCAGCACTTTTTCCGTCACACTTCCGAAGACCCAGCGCGAAACGCCGGAGCGGCCGTGGGTGCTCATGGCGATCAGGTCCACGTCGTGCCGCTTGCTGGCATCGAGGATTTCGGACGCGGGGTCGCCGAGGCGGACCACCGGGTCAACCGGGACGCCGGCTTCCGCAAGGGCCTTGGTCGCGAGGCGGACGAGCGGCTCGCCATGCCCGGTCTTGCCCTGGCTCTGGGGTTCGACCACCCCGAGAACAATGACGGCAGCGCCGACCGATTTCGCGAAGTCCCGGATCTGCGGGAGGATGGCGAGGGAGGTTTCGCTCCCGTCAACCGGGAACAGGATCTTCCTGAAGGGGATTTCCTGCACCGGTGTGCGGTCAGCTCCAACCGCCGCGGCGCGGTAGGAGCGGACGAGCAGAACGGGGACGTCGCTCGCCCGGAGAACTTTCTCGGCAACGCTTCCGAACACGAACCGCGACATGCCGGTGCGCCCGTGGGTCGCCATGGCGATCAGCGTCGCCTTTTCTTCCTTCGCGACGTCGAGGACCCCGGCCGCTTCGCCGCCCACGCGTACGATTCCGCGGGCCCTGACGCCTTCACCGACGAGCTGTTTTGAAAGGGCGCCCACGTAGCGCTCCGCTTCCGTCTTGAGGTCGGCGAGAAGGGGCGCGTACTCGAGGCCGGGCTGCACGGGGACGGGGACAGCCTCGAAAAGCAGGACTTCGGCGTCCTTGAGGCGGAGGAGTCGGCAGGCCTGACCGAGGACGGCCTCGGCGATTTCGGAGCCGTCGAGGGGGACAAGGATGCGTTCGAGCATGGCGGCGTTCCTCCAGAGAGGTGGATAGGGAGCAAAGTCGCACATCGCGTGCCGGAGCACAAACAGGGAAACGCAGGGCGCCGATCCTGGCAACTTCAATTCATGGCGGAATTACACGCTTTCCAGCAGGTAATTATTGCACGCCAGGGGCTGCGGCAGGCGTATTCAGCCAGCTCCCTCCGTGAAAACGCCATTCCCTGCCCGGTCCCCGATTTGCTCTCATATTGGGTCGTCTTTGCGCCCGGCAGATCAGGGTGGATTTCAATGTCCCTCGCGAAAGGACCCAGCCATGTATCGCCGAATTCTCGTCCCCGTCGATGGCTCCAGCCTCTCGGAGTACGCCATCCCGTTCGCCGTCGAGATCGCCCGCCGCGGGAAAGGCGAGGTCCGGTTGCTCCGCGCCATGCCTGAGTCGCTGATCGTCACCGATATTCCCGTTTCGGTTCAGGCTTCGGTCCGGAAGATCGCGCAAACCGACATGGAAAAGCTGAAGAAAGCCTTCGACTCGAAGGAAGTCCCGGTCTCTACCGATCTGCGCATCGGGTTCCCGGTGGAAGAAGTCCTGCGTGCCGCGACGAAATCCGACCTCGTCGTCATGACCACCCACGGCCGCGGAGGACTTGCGCGGTGGGTGATGGGAAGCGTCGCCGACAAAGTCGTCCGCCTCGCCGCCAAGCCCGTCCTCGCACTCCATCCACCCGCCAAGAAAACGCTCGCCACCGCCCAGGCCGCGGCGCTTCGCATGTTCCGCGACATTGCCGTTCCCCTCGACGGTTCGACGCTCGCCGAAAGGGCGCTTGCCGAGCTGAAACAATTCGCGACCAGCGACGCGAAGCTCCATTTTGTCCGCGTCGTCGCCCAAACGGCCAGCGCTTCGGCCGTCGATCTCGCCACCAACTACCTCCGCGACGAAGCCTCCAAGTTCGAGGCGCGCGGTATCAGGATCACGGCGTCGGTGCTCAAGTCAGACAACCCGGCCGAGGCGATTTGCGACTATGCCGTGAAGAGCGGTTGCGGGATGATCGCGATGGCGACGCACGGGGCGAGCGGGTTGACGCGCTGGGTGCTCGGGGGTGTCACCGACAAGGTCATGCGCCACGGGCCGACACCTGTGATGGTCATCCGCTGGGGACGTCCGTTGTGGAAGGACGGGAAGCGCCCGCTGGGCGCGGCTGTGCGGGAATCCAAGGGGCGGAACATCGCGCTCATTTAGACGCCGCGCACGATCTCAAGGAGAAGGCCATGATGAACCACGTGCTCATCCCCATGGATGCGTCGCCTGCCGCGGAGTCCGTGCTGGCCCGGCTGTGGCACTTCCTCGCCCGGCCCGACACGGACGTCACGCTCGTGCACGCCATCGAGCTGCCCATGGCCGCGAAGCTCGACCCGGCGCAGGACGACGAGATGGCGGCGGAAGGGCATGAGTACATGGCGGCTGTCGTGAAACGGCTGAGCGGAAAGGGTGTGCGGTGCCGCGCGGTCGTGAAACCGGGGCCTGCAGCGGACCTGATCGTGGCGACCGCCGCGGAGCGGCCAGGCGGCATGATCGCGATGTCCACGCACGGCCGGAGTGGCCTGGCGCGCGTGGCGTTCGGAAGCGTGGCGGAGTCGGTGATCCGGCGGACGCCCGTTCCCGTGCTTCTGTTCCGCACTCCCGAGAACGACACCACGGGTCGCGACGGCGCGCTTCCGGAACTGGTCGTGCGGCACATCCTCGTCCCGATTGACGGCAGCCTGCTCTCCCTCGGCGTGGCACCCCAGGTCGGGGAACTCGCCCGGGCGTTCGGGGCCTTCGTCACCCTGGTCCACGTCCTTCCACCCATACCCGCTTCCGCCGATTCCGTCTCCCACGCCCAGCGGATCCTCGACGTCGCCAGCACGCGTTTTGCCGACGAGAAGATCGAGGTCAAGACGATCATCCGCACGGGGGACGCGGCCGAGGAAATCGTCGATGCCGCGCGCAAGCTCAAGGCAGACCTCGTGGCCTGCACCACCCACGGGCGTACCGGCATTGCCCGTGCGGTCATGGGAAGCGTCGCGGAGAAGGTGCTCCGGACCTCGCCCATCCCGCTTCTGGTCACCAGGGGTCCCGCCTGACGGATGGGGAGTTTTCCGCTCATTCAGGAGCGATAACCCAATCCTGAAGGGCGGTTCCGCTTGGCGTTGCGGTCCCGCGCGGCACTGGATTCGCTGCATGACAGGCGTACCCGTCGGGAGTCATCTGATGCGCTACATTGCGTTCTGCGGTCCCTCCGATTCCGGCAAGACCTGGATGATCGAGCGCCTTGTGCGCCTGTGGTGCGGCGCTGGGCTGAAAGTGGGGGTGCTGAAACACTGCTCCAAGGGTTACCAGCTCGACCGTGAGGGGAAAGACTCCGCCCGCTGCTGGGGGGCGGGCGCTGCCGTGGTCGGGGTCATCGGGCCGCAGGAATGGGCGGTGCGCCACCGCGAGCCGTCGGCCGACCCGCTGAAAGTCATTGAGCAGTCGTTTCCGCGCGACCTCGACGTCGCGATCCTCGAGGGATTCCGGGAAGTCGTCGTCCCGCGCGTCCGGGTCTTCGGCGATTCCGAGCCGCTCGACACCCTCCTCGATGCCGGCACCATTGCGTGCGTTTCCCGCGCCCAGAGCTCCGGATCGGGCGCCCCTTTCTTCGCGCTCACGGATGAAGAAGGCCTCTCTGATTTCCTGATCCGGCGGCTCGATCTCGGTGGACATTTCCATCCCGCCAGGAGCGGCGCTGTCCTTCGCCACGAGCGCGCCAGCCAGCCTCCCGCCATGGGCGCCTGAAGTTTCTCTTCAGGCACCCTTCCCCGGAAACGGCGGCAGCGCGGGCGTTTCGCGCGGCAAGGTGATGCGCACTTCCGTGCCCACCCCGAGCTCGCTGTCGATCTCCACCCGGCCACCGTGCGCTTCGATCATGCGCCGCGAGATGGCGAGGCCGAGGCCGGTGCCCCGGGTCTTGGTCGTGAAGAATGGCGAGAAGAGGCGCGGAAGATGCTCGGGCGAAATGCCCGTGCCGGTGTCGATGACGCGCACGACGGCCTCCGCCGGGGATTCCTCGACGAGGATGCGGATGGAGCCGCCATGTGGAAGAGCGTCGACGGCGTTCTGGAGGATGTTAAAGAGGACTTCCTGGAGAAGGCGCGGGTCGGCCTGGAGAACGAGCGACGCCGGGGACTGCTTCTTCATGGAAACCGTCTTCATGCGCTCCTGCTGCCGGATGATGCGCGAAACGCGGTCGATCAATTCCACCAGGTCGGTCGGTTGCGGTTCGGGAGTCCACGGCCGCGCGAACACGAGGAGGTCGCGGACGGTCTCGTCGAGGCGCCGCACCTGCGCCAGGATTTCCGAAACGATCTCGCGCCGCGCGTCGTCCTTCGGGATCGCGTCCGCGATCACCTGGATCGCCCCGCTGATTCCCGCGAGCGGATTCTTGATCTCGTGCGCCACGGTCGCCGCCAGTTCCCCGACCACTGCCAAACTCTGCGTCCGCACCAGGTCCGCCTGCAGCCGCTTCACCCGCGTCATGTCCCTCAGGATCGCGCTTCGCCCCACGATCTTTCCTTCCCGGTCGCGGATCGCGGTGCTGGTGATACTGACCGTGAGGTGACGCCCGTCGCGAGAGATCCGGACCGTCTCGAGGCCCTGGATGTAGCCGTCGCGCTCGACAACTTCGCGGATCCGCGCAAGTTCGGCGGATTCCCGCAGGTCCTCGGGAATCAGGATCTCGATCGACTGCCCGAGGATCGCGGACGCGGGCCACCCGAACATCCGCTCGGCCCCCTGGTTCCAGCTCCGGATCAGGTCGCGCTGGTCCACGATCACAATCGCATCCGCTGAGTTCTGGAGGATGTTCTCCAGGTACTCCTTGCTGGTGCGAAGCTCTTCGACAAGCAGCGACCGCTCCAGTGCGACCGATATCTGGCCCGCGAGGGTACGGGTCAGGCGTGCGTGTTCCGGCGTGTAGGCGTTGCGCTCGCGGGAAGAGAGGAAGAGGACGCCGAAGGGGTTGCCGCGGGCGATGAGGGGAAGCGACAGGGAGGAAAGCATGCCTTCACGCACCATCAATTTCGTGGCCTCGGATTTCGGATGGCTGGCGAGGTACGCCGCGAGGTCAGGGATGATTCGCGGCTCGCCGGTCCTGAGAAGGGGTTCGAGGCTGGAGGCCTGGAGAAGCGAGACGTAGCCTTCCTTGAGGAGGAGCGGGCCGTCCGAGCGGCACGAGTGCAGGGCCAGGGTGTCGCGGGCGGGGTCGTAGAGGGCGACACCCATCCGGTTGCAGGGCATCTCGCCGCGCAGCTTGGTGTAGATCATGTCGAAGATGTCCTGGAACCCGCGACCGGCGTTCAGGTCCTGGACGATCTCGTTGAAGAGGTCGCTGCTCAATGCGGATGCTCGAAATGGAGAGGGGGCGGTCATCCGGAGCGCAAGCGGCGGGCCGTTCGGAGGGGGAAGGCGAAGAGCCGGGGCCTGAAAAAAGGCCGGGACCGGCGCCCGCCACAGGCGCCGGTCCCGCGTGCGGCCGTGGTCTACACTCCGCAGCCGCTGCTCTTTTCCTTCACGGTCGTCCAGAGGAAAAGCAAATCCTGAGCCGCACGCGATCCCCGTGGGAAGGACGCCAGAATCGTGGCTTCGGCGGTTTTCCGCGCAGGGCACCGCGGCGGATTTCGCGGCGAACCCCCCGGGCAGGCAATAAAAAACCCTGCGCTCCAACCGGCGGGTTCGGAGTCACAGGGTCCGGCGGGATAACCCGCCTCTCTTTCCTTCCCGGCTGCGAAACCAGGAAGGGGAGGGTGATCGGGAGGTGCAATTTGAGGACCGCGACGGCCCCGGATGGAATCCGTTGGGCCGCGTCGTTTTCGCGGAATCTTCCCCGGTCACCGCGAAATCATCCGCAGCCGTGAGGCTTCCGGTGCGAATCGCAAGGGCAAACGTCGTGGCCCCACTTTTGCGTTTTTTGACCACACGACCGCCGCCGGGTGCTTGAGATGCGAAAGCCACGGACGGCGGAGTCGATGCGAAACGTGCGACCCGGACGTTTCGGAAATCGAACCCCCCGGTTACGGAGGTAGCAGGTATGTCAGAGTCGTCCGCTGCTCACGGAACTTCCAGCTACAAGACTTACTGGGCCGCCTGGTGCGTCCTGCTCATCCTGACGGTCATCATGATTTCCGTTCACGACCGCCGCGTGCTTCTCTGCGGAATCGGGGTGAAGTCGCTGATCATCGGCGCCTGGTTCATGCACCTGAAGCACGAATCCAGGATCCTGATCACCAGCGTCCTGGGTGGGTTCCTGTTCGCGCTGTTGCTCTTCTTCCTGATGCATTTCGACGCCCAGGTTGTGCCTCAATGAGAAGCGGCGAGAGATCAAGAGGCAGGTGCGGCAGAAGTGGAGTGCACCCCGCACAACCGGCGTGCTTCCCGGCCCCCCGCCGTGCCCGCGATTGCGCGAAATCACGTATTGCAGGATCGCCGCACGTCCTTGCAGGGCCA
Source organism: Planctomycetota bacterium (assembly GCA_021413805.1). GTDB lineage: Bacteria > Planctomycetota > MHYJ01 > WSZJ01 > WSZJ01 > WSZJ01. The sequence goes on along the minus strand of JAIOPR010000266.1, from coordinate 7,220 downwards.
TGAAGAACGTTGATCGAAGGGGGGACTGCGGAAGACCCCGCGGAGCGCACGAGGTGCGTGGCACTTCGTTTGCGATTTTTCCTTGCCGTTCCGACGGAGATTGTGTGTCGTGACCCGCCCCGTCGGGGATTGGCGGGCCTGAAATAACATCGTTGGCCGGGGTGTTCTCGAGCCTCGGCTCATTAGAGGAGGAAGTACCACCATGCTTAAGCTGCCCTTGTGGGTCCTGACGATCATGCTCGGCGGATTGCTCGTTGCCGGATGCGGCGACGGCAAGAAGGAAGGCGGAGGGAACACAGGCGGGACAGGTGATGCGGGCGGCGGCGGCGGCGATGCCGGCGGCGCTGTCAAGACCGCCGACATGGCCAATGGTGCGACGCTCAAGGGCGTGATCAAGTTCGACGGCACTCCGCCGGAGAACAAGCCGATCGGGACGGATGCGGACGCGGTCTGCTCGGCCGCGCACCCGACCGGCCTCAAGGGCGAGATCTACATGGTCAAGGATGGCAAGGTCGCCAACGTGATCGTGTGGGTGAAGGACTGCCCGGGCAAGTACGCCGCGGTCGCCCCGAACCCGACGCTCGACCAGCACGGTTGCCAGTACGTGCCGCACGTCCTCGGCGTCGTCGCAGGACAGGAATTCACCATCAAGAACAGCGATGGCACCACGCACAACATCCACGGCATGGCGAAGAAAAACCCCGAGTTCAATTTCGCCCAGACGAAGGCGGGAGACACCAAGGGGCAGAAGCTGTCCAGCCCCGAGATCATCAAGGTGAAGTGCGACATCCACGGCTGGATGGGCGCGTACGTCGGGGTGTTCAACAACCCGTTCTTCGCCATCACGGGCGAAGATGGCTCGTTCGAAATCAAGGGCCTGCCGGCCGGGAAGTACAAGCTCCAGGCGTGGCACGAGAAGTTCGGGACGCAGGACATCGACGTGGAGGTGAAGGAGAAGGATTCCAAGGTTGTCGAGTTCCCCGCGTTTAAGAGCGAGTAACCCATGCCCCGTCGCAACAGCGGATCGGCGTCCGCCCTGCTGCTGGCGTCGTTCCTCCTGATCTTCACCGCCGCCACGGTGGGAGCCATGATTTACAAAAAGTGCTACCTCCCGCCCGTGATGAGTCATCACGGGATCGGCGTGGACAAGATGATCATGTACATCATCTTCGCCGCAGGATTTATTTTCGTCGTCGGTCACCTGGTGCTTTCAAAGTTCATCGTCACGTACTCGGGCACCGGCGGCGAGTCGTACAAACCCATGAGCCATCGCGCCGAGCTCTTCTTCACTTTCGGCCCGGTGATCCTCATGGTGGCTGTCTCGGAAATCGGCGTGCTCGTGATCGGCGCGCCGGTCTGGCACGAGGTGTATACGCAGCAGCCGGACGACCTGGTGATCGAGATCACGGCGAAGCAGTACGAGTGGACCGCCCGGTACCCCGGCAAGGACGGCAAGTTCGGCCTGCGGGACATCAAGCAGTACGACGAAACCGAAAATGTCCTCGCGCTGGACAAGCACGACAAGACAGGCAAGGACGACATCGTCAGCCGCGGTTTGCTGGTGCTGCCGGCTGGCAAAGGCGTCTGGTTCAACATCCGGTCGTGGGACGTGCTTCACAGCTTCAATATCCCTGTCTTCCGCACCAAACAGGACGCAGTCCCCGGCATCTTTACCCACACACGCGTGGTGCCGACAACCGTCGGGACGGCGGAAATCGCGTGCGCCCAGATCTGCAGCGCAGGGCACTACCGCATGAAGGCAAAGGTGCTGATCAAGTCGCCGGAAGATTTCGCGAAGTGGCTGTCGGAACAAACCGGGCAGTTCGAGTAAGCAAGGGAGAGGCATCTTGGCGATCACGCACAAGCAGGGCTCGGACGCGGCCCACGGTCACGACGACCACGGGCACGGGGTCGGCGACGCGCACGACCACGGTCCGACGGGCTTCATCTCGAAGTACATCTTCAGCTTCGACCACAAAGTCATCGGGATCCAGTACCTGTTGCTGGCGATCGGGATGAGTTTCATCGGGGTCGGGCTTTCGTTCTGGTTCCGGACGCAGCTGGCCTGGCCGGGGCACGATGTCATGACGCCCGAGCAGTACGTCAGCTTCGTGACGATGCACGGCACGATCATGATTTTCTTCGTCGTGTCCGCCGCGCTCTCGAGCGGCCTGGGCAACCTGGCGATTCCGCTTCAGATCGGCGCACGCGACATGGCGTTCCCGCTGCTCAACATGTTGAGCTTCTGGACGATCCTGCCGGCCGCGCTGATCATGATTGCCTCGTTCTTCGTCGAAGGCGGCGCCTCCGGGGGCGGTTGGACCGTTTATCCCCCGCTCAGCGCCCTCAGGAACACCCTCCCCGGGGCGAAATGGGGGACAACGCTGTGGCTCCTCGCCATGGCGCTTTTCATCGTGTCGTTCACGATGGGCGGCCTGAACTACACCGCGACGATCCTGAACCTCCGGGCGCGCGGCATGAGCCTGATGAGGATGCCGCTCACCATCTGGTGCTGGCTCATCGCGACTCTTCTGGGGCTCCTCGGCTTCCCGGCGCTCACCGCCGCCGCGATCATGCTCCTCCTCGATCGCCATGGCGGCACGAGCTTCTTCCTGCCCAGCGGCCTGATCGTCTCCGGTGAGCCGATGGCCAATGTCGGCGGCACGCCCCTGCTGTTCCAGCACCTGTTCTGGTTCCTCGGGCATCCCGAGGTCTACGTCCTCGTGCTTCCCGCCATCGGCGTTGCTTTCGACGTCATCGCGACCTTTGCCCGGCGCCCCCCGCAGGCGTACCGCTACAGCGTCTATTCGCTGCTGGTCATCGCCCTGCTCGGCATGGTCGTCTGGGGCCACCACATGTTCGTGTCGGGCATGAACCCGTACCTCGGGAAGTACTTCTCGATCTCGACCCTGCTCATCACGGCGCCGTTCGCGATCCTGGGCGTCAACCTGGTCGGCTCGCTCTGGAAGGCCCGCATCCGGTTCACGACGCCGATGCTGTTCGCGCTCGGCCTCGTTTCCGCAGTCGGCACCGGCGGCATCGGCGGCCTGTTCCTCGCGACCTCCACCGCTGACCTTCACTTCCATGACACCTACTTCGTCGTCGGTCACTTCCATCTCATGATCGGCGTCGTCACCCTGACCGGGACGTTCGCGGGGATCTACTACTGGTTCCCCAAGATGTTCGGCCGGATGATGAACGAGACCCTGGGCAAGATCCATTTCTGGACCACGATCATCGGCACGTTCGCCGTGTTCACGATCCAGCATTTCCAGGGCCTCGGGGGCCTGACCCGCCGCTACTACGAGTATTCCGCCCAGGTCATGATGCCCGCGGCGTCGCTCAACCCCATGGTCACGATGTTCGCGTTCCTGGCCGGCGCCGGGCAGCTCGTGTTCTTCGTCAACTTCTTCTGGAGCGCCCTGCGCGGGCCGAAGGCGGGGGAAAACCCCTGGGACGCGACGACGCTCGAGTGGACCACGCCGTCCCCCCCCGGACACGGGAACTGGCCGGGCGCCCTGCCGGTCGTCACGGGCGATCCTTACGGGTACGCCACCGGGCCGGATGGAAACGGTTTCCGCATGCAGAACGCGAAGGACTAACCCGTGAACGACGCCATCATGGAATCGAATCGCCCGGACAGCTGGGAGCGCTCGGTGGCTCCCGGTCGAAGGGCCGACTCTATCCAGACGATGGCGTTCATCATGGTCGCCGGCGCCATCATGCTGTTCACGACGTTCACGGCCTCTTACCTCGTCCGTCGCGAGAGCGTCGATTGGGCCGGGATGGCGCTTCCTCGCCTCGTCTGGGTCAATACCGCGCTGATCCTGCTGAGCAGCGTCACGATGGAGATCGCCCGGAAGGTCCGGGCGGGCGGCGCGCCCCGCTGGGTGGCCGCCACAATCGGGCTCGGCGTGCTGTTCCTGGTCGGGCAGGTGTTCGTGTGGAAGCAGCTCGCCGATCGTGGCGCGTTTGTCTCCACCAGCCCCCACGCTTCGTTCTTCTACATGCTGACGGCGGTCCACGCGGCGCACCTCGCCGCCGGGATCACGGTGTTGCTGTTCGCCTTCAGGCGCGCCGGAAGAGCCCCGTTGGGGGTTTGTGCGGCCTGGTGGCACCTGGTGGGCGGCGCGTGGGTCTGGGTGGCGCTGCTGCTGGCGTTCTTCTAGGGAGCAACGGATGAGCTCGACGGCCGTGACTGAAGGGCATCACAACGACGCGGGAGAAAGCGAACCCGGGTTTTACGGGACTTCGTGGCAGAAGCTGATGATGTGGTGGTTCATCATCGGGGACGCGATCCTTTTCGGGACGTTCCTCGGGGCGTACGGGTACGCGAGGCTGTCGGCGCACGCGTGGCCCGACCCGAGCAAGGTCTTCAGCATGAACTTCATCACGGTGATGACATTCACGCTGATCACGTCCAGCGCGACGATGGCGACGGCGGTGGCCGCTTCCCGCGCGAAGAACAACCGGATGGCCGCGCATTTCACGATGCTGACGGCGGTCGGGGGCCTCGCATTCCTCGGGATGCAGGTCGTCGAGTGGCATCACATGATCGTGGAGCACGGCGCCCGGCTGGCCGTCGGTCCCCAGATCGAGGGCGTGCCCAACGTCCCGATGTTCAGCGCCTTCTTCTTCACCATCACCGGGTTTCACGGGTCGCACGTCGCTTCCGGCGTCGTCATCCTCTTCATCACCGCCATCAACGCCTATCGCGGGAAGTCCGGTCCCGAGGGCGTCGAGCTTTCCGGCCTGTACTGGCACTTCGTTGACCTCGTCTGGGTCTTCGTCTTCGGCACCTACTACCTGCTCTAGGACCCCGCGCATGAGCGAACAGCACGTCGAGCACGCTTCCCACGGTTACAAGGGCTACTGGATCGCCTGGGCGATCCTCCTGGTCCTCACCCTCGTCATGATCAACATCCACGATCGCAAGGTGCTCCTCGCGGGCATCGCCATCAAGTCGTTCATCATCAGCCTCTGGTTCATGCACCTGAAATTCGAAAAGAGGTGGCTGATCGCGAGCGTCGGGGCGGGGTTCGTCTTTGCGCTCCTGCTGTTTTTCTTCGTTCATTTTGACGCACAGCTGGGGGCGCTTTGAAGCGCCTCCTGCCATTCGTGCTCGTGATGGCCTTCGCGCCTTCCGCGTGGGCCGCGGGGAAATCCTGCTGACCACCGCAGGGCCCGGCTTCGGAGGATCCGGAGTCAACGCCAGGGTTCCACCACGCGGTGGGAATGATGATGGGGATTCCCTACCTCCTCATCGGCGGATTCGGGGTGATGTTCTGGTGCCAGGTGCGGAGGCGCCGCCGGCAGGAACTGGACATCGCTTCGGTGGACTGGAAGGAAACGCCGGGGGTTTAACGGTTCGAAGCGCCTCTCCGGTTTTCAGCGAGGCCGAGCGAAAATCCTGCGGGGCGGGCGGAGTCGGCCCTCCTGCGAAGGATCGTCCAACAACCATCACAGGGCCGACGCAGCTTGCCACGCAGGAGTTTCGCTCGGGCTCAGCGCGCGCTGCGGCGTGAGACCAGGAACAGGGCGAGGGCTCGGCCGGCGCCGACCTGGATGGCGCGAGCCCGCAGCTGGGTCGCCTTGGAAAGCTGGCGGCGGCTTGCGAAGACCTCGGCCATCAGGAGGTAAAGCTCCGCGGCGAGGTTGGGAGAGAGACTGGTCGCGAACGCCCACAGCGTTTCCAGCGGCTCGGTGCCCACGATGACCCCCGCGACCGGCGCCCACTCCGGGACGACGGCGGTGGCTTCGGCCAGCCGCCCGATCGCATCATCCACCTGCCCTTTCGTCGCCAGCGCCGCGCACTCGAGCAGCACGCGGAAAAGCTCCTGGATCGATTTCGTGACCATGTAGGCGGCTGATTCCCGCTCGAGAGTCGCCAGGCATTCCTCGGGGTGGCCGTCAAGTAGCGCCGCGAGCGCGAGCCAGTTGCGGGCCCAGGCGCCCTCGTTGGAAGGATGCGTCGCGCCGCCGAGCACGACGGTCAGCGTGACGCGCGCGGCGCGGAAGTCCCCCTCGGCGAGCTGGGTCTCCGACAGGCGCAGCATCGTCACCCACCGGTCGCGCGCCGGGAGGTTCACGCCGAGCGACAGCGTTTCCTGCAGCTCCGTCCTGCAGCGCGCGATCAGGTCCGGCGTCATCCCCGACCGCGCCAGCGCCGCGTGGCACTCCATCCGCACCTCCACCGCGAACTTCTCGCGGCCGAGCTGCCGCATCGCCTCGTCCCTCACCCGCGCCGGGCCGCCCAGCGCCCCCGCAAGCCGCAGCATCTCCGCACACACCTGCGCCGCTTCCGCCGCATCCAGCCACCGCTGCCGCAGCAGTTCCTGGTAGATCGACGCCGCCTTCTCCGCGGATTCGCGCTCCATCCGGTCCACCGTCTCGAGCAACAGCGTCCACAGCTCGATCCGCACCGGGTCGCCCGGGTACCGCTGGCACCCCTCCTGCAACGCCACCACCGCCTCGTACGTGTTCCCCGCCTTCAACTCCAGCTTCGCCTGCCCCAGCGGGATGACCGCTTCCAGCGGGGTGCCGTCGAGTTTGCGAAGCGCCTCGAGGGCTTCGAGGCGTTCACCGAGCTCGATCGAGCAGAGCGCGGCCTTGTAGTGCGCGAGCAGGCCCTCCTCGCGGTCGGGGTGCGTCTCGCCCATCTCGCGGTACAGGTCGCGTGCTTCGCGCACCTGCCCCAGGAGATAGAGCTTGTCGGGAAGCGCCGTGAACGTGAGCTGGAGGGGCGCGCCGCGCCCCTCGAGCCGGACTTCGCGGAACGAGACGCCTTCCTCGTCGCACGAAAGGCCGACGCGGTCGCCGCGGAGGGGGAAGAGATCCCGGTATTCGAGGACGCGGGAGCCGTTGATGGTGAGGATGAGGCGGTCGCCTTCGCGGAGGACGAGGACGCGGTAACGGGTGCGTGTGGCGAGGCGGACGTCGAGGCGGCGGACGGCGGCGACGCCGTGGCGGATCAGCTCGACGCGCCCCTCGGGGCCGGCCGCGAGGCGGATCTGGTAGCCCTCGAGGGAGAAACCGCCGCGAAGCGCGAGCCAGACCGAGGCTTCCCAGGTGGTGCGATCGACATCGGCGGTCAGGTTGAACTCGAGCCGGACGTCGCCCGGCATTTTCGGCGTCGCGACGACGCGCGCCGACTGCCCGCCGGCGCAGACGAGGTCCCGCCCTTTCCGCGACCACCGCCCGCTGACCTGGTCCCACGCTTC
>JAIOPR010000009.1 GCA_021413805.1 Planctomycetota bacterium | reverse complement strand
GCGAATTCGAGGTGTTTGGTGACGCGGACGAACATGGGAGCAGAATCGCCCACCGGGGACGAAGCGTCTACTGGAAAACGGGAAGGGGCGCCCCGGCGGAATAGACGAGAAACCGCGACGAAGCGTTGCGCCGCAACGTCGCGCGACCTGGCAGGCGCGTGTGCGCGCGGCTGCCTGGCGCAGGTCCACGCGAGTCGTCCTTTGCGCGTTGGCGGAATCGCGGAACCGATTGAGGCCGGGAGAGTCCAATACCCCGGGCCCACGCCCCGGAGGCGGCCAAAGCGCCGTCTCCCCACCCTTCAGGAGCACCCTCCGATGCGCCGTCTCCTCGCGATCTTCGCCCTGCTGTCCGTTCCCGCGTTCGCGGGGGACCCTTCCTTCGAAGCGCCCGAAAGCGCCTCGTGGGCACGCTTCAAACCAGGCGCCTGGTGCCGGACCCGGACGGTGTTTCCGCGCGACAACGGGGTGAAGGTGACGATCGAGAGGCGCGAGGAACTGGTTCGGGTGAAGGCGACCGAGTACGAGCTCAAGTCGGAGTGGGTGAAGGACGGCGTGCACGAGGACCTGAACCTTGGGACGCACAACCGGCAGATTGACGAGACGGAATGGAGCAAGTCGGACAAGAAGGAAGACGTCGAGGTGGACGGGAAGAAGGAGGTCTCCTGCGTCGTGACGCAGACGGTCCGCGAAAATGGCGACTCGCAATTCTCGAGCACGAAGTGGACCAGCCTGGACGTCCCGGGCGGCGTCGTGAAGGAGGAGGAAAAGGAGACGTCGAAGGGGCAGGATCCGCGGATTTCGACCGTGGAACTCCTCGAATTCGAAGGCGAACTGGCGGCGCCGGCCGGCAAGTGACGGGTGAGTCATGGAACTGTCGAGCGCGGGCCTTTGCTTCCCCTGGCCGCGCCGTCAGCGGTCCGGCCGCGGCGCATCATTCCGGGATGGCGGATGTTCCTCGTCGAACATGGGATGAAGGTCCCTTGATCGAGGTGGGATGGCCCGGCACCCGAGGTGCCTCTGACGAATCGGAAGCCGACCGGACGACCGCCGAGAATGGTACTCCCTGGCCGATTTGGATTCGAAACGCGAACGCGGCTCGATGGGCATGGCAGGTTCCGGGTCGTTCAGGTGCGAAGGGTTCAGGCGGAGGATCGGCACGACGTTCGGGAGTGGCCTGGAAGTGATTCCATCCGGGCCGCTTGACGGACGGGCCGGACAATGTATCGTTGTACGATATGAATCGAAACATGATCCCGTTGAAGGACTACCGCGCGCTTGCGGAATTCCGCTACCGCCTCAGGCTCTTCCTCGATTTCAGCGAACGCGCGGCGGCGGCGGCGGGGCTGGAGCCGCGGCAGCACCAGCTTCTCCTGGCGATCAAGGGACTTCCGGAGCTCGAGCGGCCGACGATCCGGACGCTCGCGCGCCGCCTGGGACTGCGGCACCACAGCGCAGTCGAGCTCGTGAACCGGGCGGCGCGGCGGGGGCTGGTGAAGCGCGAGTCCTCGGACCAGGACCGCCGGGAAGTGCTGGTCCGGATCGCGCCCCGCGGGGGGCGGATGCTCGCGCGGCTGTCGGTCCGGCACCGGGAGGAACTTGTAGCGGCGCGGCCTCGCCTGGTGGGAGCGCTTGATGCGCTTCTCGTGGGGCTCGAGCGCGAGCGCCGCCCGGCCCGGTTGGGAGGCGCGCGCTGATGTCTCACCCGACGGGGAAAGCCGGGGACGCGGCCCTGGGGGACTTCACCGCGACGTTGCGGCTGCTTCCCATCACGATGGCCGCCCTCGCGATCGGGGGCATCGCGGCCCTGGTTGCGGCGGGGCTGCTCAAGCTGATCGCGTTCTTCACGAACGTCTTCTTCTTCCACCGCTTCTCTATGGCGGGAGTTTCGCCGGCCCAGGCTGCCCTCGGCTGGGGAACGATCCTGGCCCCTGTCGCGGGAGCCCTCGTCATCGGACTGATGGCGCGCTTCGGCTCGGAGCGCATCCGGGGTCACGGGATTCCCGAGGCCCTCGAGGCCATCCTGATCCGCGGCAGCCGGATCGAACCGAGGGTGGCGCTTCTCAAGCCGGTCTCCGCCGCGATTTCGATCGGCTCCGGGGGTCCGTTCGGGGCTGAAGGACCCATCATCATGACCGGGGGCGCGATCGGCTCGATCCTCGCCCAGTTCTTCCACCTGACGAGCGCCGAGCGAAAGACGCTCCTCGTGGCGGGCGCCGCCGCCGGGATGTCCGCGACGTTCAACGCCCCCGTCGCCGCCGCCCTTCTCGCCGTCGAACTGCTCCTCTTCGAGTGGAAACCGCGGAGCTTCGTGCCCGTCGCGCTCGCTTCCGCGGCCGCCGCCCTTCTCCGCCCGTTCCTCCTCGACTCGGGCCCCCTCTTTCCCGTGCCTCTTCACGCGGCCTTCGTGGGCCCCGTGGGGCTGCTCGGCTGCGCGGCGGCCGGGATCCTGGCCGGCCTCCTCGCCGCCGCCATGACCTGGTCGGTCTACGCCTCGGAAGACGCCTTCCTCAAGCTGCCCATCCACTGGATGTGGTGGCCCGCCCTCGGGGGCGTGGCGATCGGCCTCGGCGGCCTCCTCTGCCCCCGCGCCCTCGGCGTGGGCTACGAGAACATCGCCTCCCTGCTGGGCGCCGACATGGCGACCCGGGACACACTTCTCCTGCTCCTCGTGAAGTGGACGATCTGGGCGATCGCGCTCGGCTCGGGCACGTCGGGAGGCGTGCTCGCGCCGCTCCTGACGATGGGCGCGGCGCTGGGGAGCCTCGAAGCGCACTTTCTTCCCGACGAAGGGCGCGGCTTCTGGGCGGTCGTCAGCATGGCGGCGATCCTCGGCGGAGCCATGCGGTCGCCCTTCACGGCGATCGTCTTCACGCTCGAGCTGACCCACGACGTCAACGCTCTCCTGCCGCTTCTCGTCGCGGTGTCCTGTTCGCACGCGTTCACGGTGCTGGTGCTGAAGCGCTCGATCCTGACCGAGAAGGTGGACCGGCGCGGGTTCCACGTGAGCCGCGAGTACGCGATCGACCCTCTCGAGGTGCTTCGCGTGCACGAGGTCATGACGGAGGGATGCCGCACGCTGGCGAGCGGGACGACGGTCCGCGAGGCGCTGGCCTCGGTCATGGAAACGCACGAGGCGGAATCTCAATTGCTGTTCCCGGTCCTCGACCAGGCCGGTCGCATGTCGGGCGTCGTGACACTGCGGGACCTCCGGCAGCAGGCGCGGAACGACGGGCTCTCCCCGGTCGGCCAACTCGCCCGCTCTTCCCCCGTGACGGCCTTCCCCGACGATCCGCTCCGGCTGATCGCGTACCGGATGGCCGAGACCGCGAGCACGCGGCTGCCCGTCGTCGATCCGGACGATCCGTCTCACGTGCTCGGGATCATCGCGCTCAGCGATCTCCTGAAAGCCAGGGCTCAACATCTCGAGGAGGAAGTGCGCCGTGAGCGCCATCTCAGGCTGCCCTTCGAGGGTGCGGAGCCCGTCTCCCTGGGCGCCCCTGGAGTCCGCAGCCGGGGAAGAGCGCGCCGTGATTAGGATCGTCGCCTGGTACGCGATCGGGTGCGCGGGAAGCGCTTCCGTGGGGCTGGCGTGTTCCCGCTTCGGGGACCCGGACTTTCCGCGACTCGCGTGGATCGACGTCCTCCTGGGCTCGTTCGAATCTGCGATCGTGATCACGCTCGTCGGGTGGAGCGTCTCCGGCGCCATGGGATTCGCAGCCCTGTGGATCGTCGTCCGCGCCCTCGGAGACTGGTCCTCAAGGGGAACCATAGCCCGGCGCGTTCGGCTCGTCGGAAGCGCCCTCTCTGTCGCCTCTGCGGTCGCGTTCGGGCTGCTGGTCCGCAGTTCGATCCCGGGCTGACGGGCGCGAAACACGCGAGCCCAAGTGCCGTTTGTCTCGGCGGTTGCACGTGCGATGAACCGCGACGGGAAAGCAGGAGGACCGCGTAGGATTCGTTCTGGAGCGAGTGGGTTTGGGGTCGAACATCCTCGCGCGCCACGCCGCTACGTCGCGCGAGCTGATCGCCGTGTGAATGCGCCGTGGCGGTTTTGAAGTTCTCACGAGTTTGGGATACTCTGAATCGGCATGCCCAAATTGTTTGTCGCGCTCGACCTGCCGGCCGCCGCCAAGGCAGAGCTGGTCCGACTTCAACCCGCCGCGGCCGCCGGCATCCGGATGACGGACACCTCCCAGATGCACCTCACGCTCCACTTCATCGGGGAGGGGCACGTCGAACGCTTCGCCGCCGCGCTCGCAACAGTGGGCGCTCCGGCGTTCGGGCAGACCATCGAGGGAGTGGGGCAGTTCCCGACTCCGGAGGCGCCGTGATCGAGATCCGAGTGCTGCTGGAGAAGCTGCGTTGTTTCGCCTGCGAAGCGAAGCACGGGAAGCCTGGCCGCGGGCGACTCAAGGAGGATTCCCGGCCTGCGGCGCGGCGATCGCTCAGAGGTAGATGGTTCTTCCGAGAATCAGCGTGTAGGCGGCGGTGACCAGGATTGCCGTCACAATCCAGGGCCAGCTTCGCGGCAGGAGCAACCCGGCGGTCGCGGGCGAGGGGCGGTGCCGATCGAGCATCCGCGTCATCCAGATCAGGCCGGAGGTGCCGCCGAAACTCGAAGCGGCCGCGGACATGAACACAATGAACAGCCCGTGAGGATTGAGAAGGCCGATCAGAACCGAGACGACTCCGCCGGTCAGGTACGAAGTGAACGCCAGACGGCGGGCCCGCCGGAAGCGCTCCGTTCCTCCGCCCAGGATCCCGTCCAGTTTTCGCACGGAAACAAGCGCGATCCCGAAGTAGCAAACGCCGCCCACCACGGCGATGCCGGCGCGCCAGAGCCATGTCGGCCGGAGCTGGTAGAGCGCGCCATCCTCCGTTGTCCCCAGGTCCCCAATCCCGGTGATTCCGGAGAAGAGCAGATAACCGGCGGCTGCGAGGAGAGAGATGCAGCCGAGCAGCCAGCAGAAGTATCGCGCGTGATGCTGACGAACGGGGACGAACCGGAGCACCGCCCAGGCGACCAGGCCTGTCATCGCGCTCATGGCCGGCCCTGCCGCCGCCACCATCCGGAGTTGCAGCTCGGAAACCCCGTTGTGGTCGGAAGCGACATAGAACGACCCGAGTTCCGTCAAACGGATACCCAGCAGGACGCATGCGAATCCATGACCGCAGATCTCATGAAGGAACACAGCCGCGATGTAGGCGAGAGATGACAGTGCCATCACCGAGGGCAGGTCGGTCGCGGGCGCGGCGGAAGCCTGTCCAGGTTCCAATTCAGTCACGCGCGTCATTCTTGAGGGGCGTGGCGATTCTCGCAAGTCGGAGCTGCGGGCGCGCTCGGCGTCGCCTGAAACTGCGGAAGTCGCGCCGGGATTCCGCTCGTCTGTCCGTAAGATGAGCGCCGTGAACGCTCCCTTCGACTCGCTTCGCTCGACCTGCTCTGAGCGAGCGGAGCGAGTCGAAGGGCTCAGGGCGGAGGCACAGGAGGTGCCGGTGATCAGCGCTGAATCGGCGTACCTGTTCCGACACGCCGTCCTCCGCGACGCGGCCTATCAACTG
>JAIOPR010000185.1 GCA_021413805.1 Planctomycetota bacterium | reverse complement strand
GCGCCAGCCCCGCGGCGGCGGCGAGGAGCGGCCACCCGAAACTCTCGTCGCCGACGCCGCTCTTCCACAGCGCCGCGCACCGCTCCCCCACCGTGGCGCGGGGGAAATGGCCGTTGATCCAGCGCCACTCCTCCGCCTCGGACCAGTGGGCGCGGCCGAGGACGCGGGTCACGAACGGGAACACGGGGTTTTTCGTCCACGCGGCGTTCTGCGCGAGGTAGGGGATGTGCATCGCGGCGGCGGCGAGGCCGAAGACGAGGAGGGACAGCGCGAGGCGGCGCGGCGGCGTCCTTGAAGACCCTTCTTCACGATCCCGGAAGAGCGCAAACGCGACGAGCGCCGGGAGAAACAGAAACCCCGCGGCGGTGAGCTTGGTGCCGATCGCGGCGCCGGCGCACGCCCCGGCGGCGGCCATGACGCGGTGCGTCAATGGCCCTTCCCAGAGAATCACCCACGCGGCCAGCCCGAGGAACGCGGTGGCCTGTTCGTTGTACGCGAGGGAGCCGGTGACGAGGTTCCAGGGGACGGCGAGGTAGAGGGCGGCGGAAGCGGCGCCGGCAGGGCGGGAGCCGGTGCGGGCGGCGGCCCAGAGGCCGAGGAGGGCGGCGGTGGCGACGGCGAAGGAGGCGTGGAGCCACTGGACGGCGAGCATGCCCTCGAACGCGCCGCCGCGGAGGGCCATGAGGGCGAGCGAGAGGATTTCGAGGTTGAGCGGGAGGTACGAGTAGACGTTGTGCGGGAGGCCGCGGATCGCGCCGGCGGCGAGCCATTCGCGGGGGACCTGGAGGTGGTATTCGAGGGCGTCGTAGCCGGCCGATTCGCGGGGCCAGAGGATGCCCGGCGGGAAGGAAGCGGCGACCAGCAGGACGGCGACGAGCGGCGCGGCGAGCGCGACGGCGGGGTGCGAGAGCGCGGCGGCGAAGCGCGAGCCGAGGCCGCGCAGGTCGCGCCCGACGAGCGCGGCGACGCAGCCGGCGAGGAGCACCACGACCACCACGGGAGCTTTGACGAGGCCCGCGAGGCCGAGGAGATGGAAGAGCGTCATGAGCGAGGCGAACCCGAGGCCGCCTTCCACGGCGAACCGCGCCGCGGCGGGCGCGCGGCATTTCTCGAACGGGTCGTCGCCTTTGCCGAGCAGCGCCGAACCCGCGAGTCGGCCGAGGCCAAGCGCGCCGCCCCACACGAGCGCCACCGTCACCGCTTCCAGTCCCACGGTCAGCGCCCAGCTGCCGGTCGCGCTCAATGCGCCGAGCCGCGCCATCGCCGCGAACGCGGCCACGGAGAACGCCAGGAACGGGACGACGGGCAGGAGACGCGTCACAGCGGGAATGCTAACCCGCGCGGAGTCGAAATCAGTCCTAACAGGAGGAAGCTGCGGTCAGATCGTCGGCCTTCGCGACTCGACTCCGTGCGTTTCCGTGCGTTCCGTGTTCCGCCGTTTTCAAAAAACGGCATCACACTGAAAGCACGGGGCGCACGGAGGAAGGCGAGACGAGGGCCGGGGGAATTGACGCACCGCGTTATCCGGATCTTTCGCGAAATTCTTCAGG
>JAIOPR010000261.1 GCA_021413805.1 Planctomycetota bacterium | reverse complement strand
GAAGAGCACGTGAAGAACCATAACGACAAGAGCAGCGTCTACTTCCACGGCACGATCCCGAACCCGACGACGATCCTCTGCATGCCGGATGGGACCGAGGTTGCGCGGAAGACGGGCGTGATGACGGGGAAAGAGTTCACCGACATGATCAAGGAGACGGCGACGAAGGTGGGGCCGGGCGTGTCGCAGGATGAGTACGCGTTCATCAAAGGCAAGTTCAAGGCGGGCGACGATGCGCGTGCGGCGTCGAAGGTGAAGGACGCGGTCGAGGCGTACAACGCGGTGATCAAGGCCTTCGGCAAGAACCCGAACGCCAAGGGGATGGTGGAGACGACGCAGAAGAAGCTGGAAGAGCTGAACCAGGCGGGGATGGACATCCTCGCGAAGGCGAAGGAGGACGCGGCGGCGGGCAAGGTGGACGAGGCGAAGAAGGCGATGAAGGATGTGTACGCGAACTACAAGGGGCTTGAGTGTGCGAAGGCGGCGGAGAAGGAGATGGCGGCGCTGGCAAAAGACAAGTAATCCAGACTGAAGGCATTGACGAAAGACCCCCGGCTTCGGCTGGGGGTCTTTTTTTGTGTCGCAGGGGTGGGCGGGAGCGCAATGGAACTTACGTCGTAAAGCCAGACTTACGGAATCCTGAGCAATTTGATCCGGAATGCGGATCGTAAGTCGTTTGGCCAAATGGACTTGCAATATTGATGTGAAGTGGGTTCCCGGCACATAGATTGCGCCTATGTCCTATGTGTCGCTGCATCGATATTTACCAATAGCCGCCATCGGAGACTAGCGATGAAGGTCCTCGTCATTTGTTCTGCTCTCCTCGTCACCGTCGCTTCCGCCTTTGCCGGCGACCGCGACAAGAAGGAACCCAAGCCCGGCCAGATCCCCGCGGACTACATCCACTGGGCCCACTCGTGGGACGAAGCCGTTGCGGAAGCCAAGGAACGCAATGTTCCCATTCACGTCGCTTTCCACAAGGATCACTGAGGCGGTTGCACCGCGATGGACGGCTCCGTCTATCCGAATAAAGATGTGATCGTCGCCTCCAAAACCGTCGTGAATATCTTCTGCAACAACGAAACCGAGCACCAGGCCAAAAAGAAGTACGGAAGCGAAGAGTGGTGCGAAGCGAACTACGGCCAGATCTGCGACGAACACGTCGCGAACCACAACAAGACCAGCAGCATGTTCTTCAACGGCACCATTCCCAACCCGACGAGCATCCTCTGCACTCCGGACGGCAAGGAAATCACGCGCAAGAAGGGTGGCATTTCGGGCAAGGAACTCATCGACATGATGAAGGAAGCCACCGCCAAGGTCGGCGCCGGCATCGGGCAGGATGAGTACCTGTTCGGCAAGGGCAAGCTCAAGGCCGCCGCGGACGCTGTCGGCGCCAAAAAAATGAAGGATGCGATCGAGGCGCTGAACGCGATCACGAAGGCGTTTGGCAAGAACGCGGCCGCCAAGCCCCTCAACGACCAGGCCCAGGCGAAACTCAAGGAACTCAACGACGCCGGCATGGCCATCATCGAGGCCGCGAAAGCGGACGCCGCCGCCGACAAGGTGGAAGACGCCCGGAAGGCCCTGAAGGATGTGTACGCGAATTACAAGGGGCTCGAATGTTCCAAAGTCGCAGAGAAGGAGATGGCGGCGCTTCCAAAGGCCAAGTAGCTCGAATCGTCGATGACCACCGCGCGCCGACCCGTTCGGCGCGCGGTTTTTTTGTGCCCGGTTACCAGGGCGGAAGCAGGCGCCGGAAACCGTGGGTGAGGATGACAGGCGCCAAGTACGCGTTTCGGGCGGCCGCCGCCAGCGCGCTCCACTTTGGCGGCGCCGTCCGGGTCGCCAGCGCCTTCGCCAGCCCCCGCAGGTGAGTCGGCCCGAACGGCCCGTCGTTCAGGCGGGCGATGAGATCGGCGGGAAGCGCCGCCTCGCCGTGGAGCGCGCCGGCCCACCCGCCGCAGATCGCGGCGATCGTGTCGGTGTCCCCGCCCGCGGAGGCTGCTTCGACGATGGCATTGAGCGGGCTGTCCGGGTGGCGTCGCAGGCAGAAGAGCGCAAAGGGGACGGCGTGGAGGGCGAATCCCGTGGTGCCGATGTCGGCGGCCGCTGCGGCGACCGGTGTCCGGCCGCGGGCGAGGGCGTCGGCCTTGTGCAGCGCGGTGCGAAGGGAAGGGTTTTCGGCCGCGGCGAGCTCCGCTTCGAGCGAAGGGAAGTGTCCTTGCGGTGAGAGGGCGCAGGCGGCGGCAACGTCGGCGACGAAGATGGCCGCGGCGACGGCGCGGGGATCGGTGTGCGTGACTTCGGCGAACGCCTGGGCCGCTGTCCGTCGCGCCGCGACGTCGTCGGCCATCGCGACGCCGATAATCGCGGACCGCATGGCGGCGCCGCATCCCGCTGATTTCACGCCGCTTCGACGCAATCCCGACGCGATCCGCAGGCATGCACGCAGCGTGGCGAACCCGATGCCCCACGGGCCGCGCAGAAACCAGCCGAGCAGGGAACGCCGGAAGGCGCGCGTCGCGGCGTCGAGATCGCCGGGGTGGCGGGCCAGTGCCTGCGCGACGAGCGCCGATTGCTCCGTGTCGTCGCTGACATATCCGGTGGCACCGAGCAGGCGGAACCGGTCCATCCGGCCGAAGCGCCGGGCGATCCGCTTCGCCGACATCCCCTCGCAGGGCAACCCGAGCGCATCGCCCAGCGCCGTCCCGAGCAGGCACCCGGCGAGGCGTTCTTCGCTCGGCATCAGCTCAGCGAAATCTTGCCGTCCGCCATGAGCGGCGCGAGGGACTCGGCGAGTTCTTTTTCGCGCGCCTGCTTCGCCTTCCTCCAGGCCTCGAACTCGGCTTCCGTCTTCTTTCCCGCTTCGTCCACGGCGGCGAGTTCCGCCTGGAGCTTCGCCTTGCGGTCGGCCGATTCCTTCTTCGACTGCGCGAGGCGCTGCACCAGGAAATTCTCGTAGGCGTCGAGCGCCTGGTCCTTGCGCATCCCGTCGGCGACGATTTCCTCGGAAGGGACCGCGGCGGTGGCGAGCTCGGCGAGGAGCGCTTTCTGCCGGTTTTCCGGCGACATGTCCTTGTAGAGAGGCTTCTTCGCCAGCTCGCGGAACCGCTCCACGGTCCACCCGTGTGCCGGGGCCTTGATCTTCGCCGCCGCGTAGACGTCCTCCGCCGTCGCCTGGAATCCTTTCGGGCCCGTCACCGTTTCCGGCTGCGGCCCGAGCAGTTCGCGGATCGAGATCACCCTGGTCGTCGTGATCTGGACCTGCGCCGGCGGCTTCTCCCCCGGGGCGACGTTCGATGCCGTCGCCACGTACAGTCCCGTCTTCTCCAGCACTTTCATCAGGATCGACATCCGCGACTCCCTATCTGGCCTTCTACAGGCCGAGCTTCAACTGCTGCAGCTTGCCTTCCAGGTCTTCCGGCGTCAGCTTGCGGTACTTCTCGGGAAGAAACCGGTCGTCCGTGCACTCCTTCACCGCAATCAGGTCCATGTACTCCATCTGCCGCGTGTGCGCGGAGGGACGGAAATCCTTCAGCTCGTCCTTGATCATCTGCGGCAGGCCCTTTTTCTTCGCTTCGTCGTCCGCCAGCTGCCAGCGGCGGTTGACGCGCACCAGAAGCGCCTCGAACTCGTTGCCGCCGATTTCGCCCATGTCCTTGGGCACGGCGGGGACGTCCTCGGGCTTGATGTCCATCTTGACCTTGCGGCACATGGTCTTGAAGAGCGCGTTGCGCGCCTCTTCAGTCTGGGGCGGAAACAGGGGAATGTGGACGTCGAGGCGGCCGGTGCGCTTGAGGTCAACCTCGAGGAGATCGGGGCGGGAAGTGGCGAAGACCCAGAGGATCTTGCCGCGATTGCGGGTGTCGGACATTTCCTTGGCGAGCATGGAGTAGACGCGGCCGCCGACGCCGCCGTCGCTGGCATCCGACTCGCGCTTCCCGGCGGCCTGGTCCGCTTCGTCAACGAACACCATGACCTGGCCGAGGGCGTGGAGGATGTTGAAGATCTTCTCGAGGTTTCCCTCGGTGGAGCCCTGCCATTTGTCGCGGAAGTTCTTGAGCACGACGCAGGGGATCCCGATCTCGCCGGCCCAGCAGAACGTGAGCCAGGTTTTCCCGGTGCCGATGCGGCCGTTCATCAGGTAGCCCATCGGGATCGAGTCCAGTTTGCCGAGGCGCAGCAGCCGCGCGTCCTCGCGTAGCCATTTCTTGGCCTCGTCGTGGCCCGCGACGTCGTCGAGCGTGTTGGTGACCTCGATGAACTCGAGCAGGCCGTAGCATTCCTTCTCGATCAGGTCCTTCTTGATCTTGATGAGGAACGGCGGGTCGATGCGCTGGCCGTTGCGCACGGCGAGGGTGATCATGTTCCGGACGTTGACGCGCGTCAGGCCGATGAGTTTCTGGGAGAGCGAGTCGAAGGGGACGTCGCACATCTTCTCGAATTCGGGCAGCTCGGCCTTGAGCGAGTTGAGGTACTGGAGGAGATCGGATTCCTTCGGCAACGGGATGGGGATCTTCGCGCTGTACGGCGACTGCGCCACCTGCTGGCTGACCTCGGTGAGGTTCTCCGCGATCACGACCGTGCAGACGTGCGATCCCATGATCTCCGGGTCCGCCGCCCAGTCCATCACCCGGATCAGCGGCTCCGCGAACGAGTTCGAAACCTGCATCACCTCGCCGCGCGGCAGGATGAACTGCGCCCAGTCGAGGATCACCGCCACCTTCTGCTTCCCCATCACGACGTGCACATACTTGTCGATCAGCTCCAGCGCCGCCCGCGGATCACGCGGAATCCCGCCCGGGTTCGCCCCGTACGACGTCTGGCTCCACACGTCCAGCCCCTTCAGCGTCTGCAGGAAACTCTCCAGCCCTTTCACCGGCCGGATCCCCGCCCCGCGGTTGTACGTCAGCACCACATCGAAATTCTGGAACATGATGTCCACGAGGAAGGGCTTGATCCCGCCGAAATGGACCTTGCCGTTCTCCTCGAGGGAGACGAAGTCGTTCACGTTGCCGTGAAGGACGAACTGCGACGTCGTGCCGCCCTTGAAGATGCGGCGCATTTCCTCGGCCCAGCCCGGGATCTTTGTGACGTTGTCAGGCATTGGAACGGCTCCGAAGGGTTGGGGAGTTGAGAGGTTGAGTGGTTGGGAAAGGCCGCGACACACGGGTCCGCCGTTCCCAACTCCTCAACCTCTGAACCCCTCAACCTAGACTTTCAACCCACCCGGCATCTCCATGTCCTCAAGCCCGCCGAGTATCTCCTGGTTCGTCTTCATCCAGTCCTGCGTCTCCGTCAGCGTCCCCGCGATCGTGTCGATCTTGTCCGACAGGTGCGCGCCGTCCTTCGCCATCGCCGCTTCCTGCGCGATCAGCTCCACCTGGTTCTCGATCCGCTTGAGCTCCGCTTCGATGAACTCCAGCGCGTTCTTCGATTCGTCGAGGTTCAGGATCCGCTTCTTCAAAATTTCCAGGTTCGACTCGACCGACTTGCGCAGGCGTTCCTTGGAAGGATCCGCAAGCGTGGTGAGCTGCTGCTCGGCGCCCTTGATTTCGTCCGCCAGGTCGTCGCGATTCGTCGTTCTCGCCTGCGTCAGGATCGTCTCGCGCGAAACCAGCAGCTTCAGGAAAATCCACATCAGCCGCTTCAGCCCCCCGACCTGGACTTCGGTCATCGCCCCGGGCGCGAGGGATTCGGACATCTGGCGGATCTGGGCGCAGCGGATCTCGAGGTCGGCGTAGCGCTTCCGGGCGAGCCCGGGGACGGTCTGGAGCATCTGGGTGGCGCGGGCGGAGAAATCGATTTCTTCCCTGACGGAAGCGCCGGCGTTGACGATTTTCTGGAAGCGCGGGTTCTGGGCGAGGGCCATGACGAAGCCGAAGTCGAGGCCGGCGCCGAGGACCCAGAGGGCGGGGTGGATGAGGAACCCGGCGACGCCGAAGCCGAGGAGGGCGAGCCAGTTGACGGGGACGCCGCCGAGGCCAGGGATGGGCCAGCGGACGTTGAACGCCGCCTTGATGTAGGACCAGAGGCCGAGTTTGACGGGCATGGCGGCAGTTTACCCCGTGACTCGTTTGAATTCGCGCGCGACGGCTTCGAGCGCGACCTTGAACTCGGGGCGTTCCTGCATCTGGAGCGGGTCGACGCCCTGGGACGGCGGGATGAGGTCCTTGATCTCGACGGCGATGGTTCCGGGGCCCTTGGTGAAGATCCAGACGCGGTCGCCGAGGTAGACGGCCTCGGTGATGGAGTGGGTGACGAGGAAGACGGTGGCCTTGATGTCGTGCCACAGGTCGATGATGAGGCGCTGCATGCCGATGCGGGTGGGTTCGTCGAGGGCGGAGAAGGGCTCGTCCATGAGGATGATGGAGGGGCGGAGGATGAGGGAGCGCGCGATGGCGACGCGCTGCTGCATGCCGCCGGACAGCTGGGAGGGGTACTTGTTCTCGTGGCCGGAGAGGCCGACCTTCTTGATCCAGTCCATGGCCATGTCGTTGATCGAAGCGCTGGTGAGGTCCAGCTCGCGCCGGTGAATCTCGAGGCCGAACGTGACGTTCTGGAGGACGGTGCGGTTGGGGAACGAAGAGTAGCGCTGGAAGATCATGCCGCGGTCGCGTCCCGGGCCGGTGACGGGATTGCCGCGGATCAGGACCTCGCCGGTTGTGGGCGGCAGGTGGGTCGAGAACCCGGCGATGAGGTTGAGCAGGGTGGACTTGCCGCATCCCGACGGCCCGATCATCGCGATGAACTCACCGCGTCCCGGTTCGTCCTCGATCCGGAAATTGATGTGGTGGATGGCCGTGTAGGCCTTCGAGGTCCCCGCGTTGAACGTCTTCGAGACGTCGCCGCGGAACTCGACGACCGGGGGCGCCTTGGGGGCGGCGTCGTTCATCGCGCCCTCCTCCAGGGGAACAGCTGGTCGCCGACGATCGAGAACCCCTTGTCGATCAGGAAGCCGATCGCCACGATCAGCAGCACCACGAAGTACACCGTCTCCGGCACGCCGCGACGCTGGGCGATGAGGATCATCGACCCCAGCCCTTCCTTCGCGTCCACCAGCTCCGCAAGCATGATGTACGTCCAGCCGACGCCGAATGCCATCCTCGTCGCGTCAAAGATTTCCCCCGCGGCGATCGGCATCATCACCTTGGTGACCAGGTGCCTTTTCGTAGCACCCAGCGTCTCCGCCGTCTGCAGGAACACATCGTCCACCTGCGAAATCGATTTCACGACCAGCGGCAGCAGGTAGCACGTCGCCGCGATCGCGAGGAACATGTACTTCTGTTTCTCCTCCGTGCCGAACCAGAGAAGCGTCAGCGGCACCAGCGCGGCGATCGGCAGGTAACCGCCGATGATCGACACCGGGCGGAAGAGCGCCCCGACGCGGGCGAACGAACCCATCGCGATGCCGAGGGGTAGCGAAACCACGAGCGCCACGCCGAAGCCCTTCGCAACCCGGGTCAGGCTCGCGATCGCCGCCTGGTAGACGTTTCTCGAATCCTGCTTCCCCAGCAGCTTCCAGGCTTCACGCGCCACTTCCTCCGGCTGCGGCATCATCGCCCCGCCCCGACGGAAACTCGGGTCGCCCCGCGTGATCCAGACCCAGATCGCCAGCGCAATCACGAACGGGATGGCGCCGAGCAGAATGGTCCACAGCCGCCCGACGGGCGTGCGGACGGCGAAGAAACGGTCGATGAGTCGTTTCATGGCGGGGAAGGAGCCGGGGCGGGAGGGAAGCTCCCGCCCCGTTCCGTGGCCTCGCTATTTCTGCTCCGGCTGCAGGATGGAAATCTCCACGCGGCGGTTGAGCGCCTGGTTGTCGGGATGCTCAGGATCGGCGGGTTCGCGCCAGCCGGCGCCCTCGACGACGAACTTGTTCGGGTCGAAGTTCTTGTTCGCGGCGAGCAGGGCCCGTTTTACGGCCTCGGCGCGGCGGCGGGAGAGATCCTCGACCATCTTCGCGTCCACCTTGCCTTTCATCGAGGCATCGGTATGCCCGACGATCTTGACGTACGCCGCCGAGAACTTCGAGGCAAGCTCCGAGACTTTCTTGACCGTCTCGTCCACCAGCGGGTCGTACATCTTTCCTTCGACGACGTTCCCGTACTCGTCGCGGGCCGGCTCGTGCAGGTTGTCGGAGTTCGGGAAGAAATTGATGCGGATCGTGTTCGTCAGGATCGGTGCTTCCGCCCCGCCGCCGGCCGGCGTGACGTGCGGTGCGAACATCGACTTGTACTCGTCGTTATCCGCTTCGAACGTCTTGTCGGCATTGATCTGGTCGAGGTAGGTGAAATCCATGATCTGGTCGAAATTCGCGGGGTTGTCGACGATGCCGAGCTTTCGGTAGACGTATTTGACCGAGTTCCAGGTTGCTTCGAAATTCGTCGGGTTGTTCTGGTTCTTGAAGAACTGCCAGTTCTCCGCGAAGTTCGTGACGTGGGCGTCGTTCTGCATCTTGCTGACGTCGTCGGCGGTCATCCCGTAGAGGTCGCCCATCCACTTGAAGGCGTTCGCCTGGTCCTTCTTCGCTGTGCGCATCCCTTCGAAAATCCCCGCGACCAGCCCCTTCACGATATCCGGGTGGTCCTTCGCGAAGTCCGCGCGCACGGCCCAGACGTCCGCGATCAGCTTGTTCGCGTCCTGCGTTGTTGAGAGAAGGTGAGTGCCCTTCACCCGCTCCGCGATGTTGTAGATGTCCGGCGCCCACGAGACGCACGCGTCGATCTTCGGGTCGTTCACGAATGCCGCCGACGCTTCGAACGCCGTCGCCGTGTACTTGTGGTTCACATCGGCGGGGGAGAGGCCGCCGTACAGCAGAAGCGCGTTGATGTAGTACTGGGACGGCGAGTTCTGCGCGTACACGATCGTCTTGCCCTTCAGGTCCTTCACCGACTTGATGCTGTCTCGCACCACGATGCCGTCGCCGCCGTTCGACCAGTCGATCTGCTGGCAGATGCGGGGGGCCGTGCGCGAGTCTTTCATGAGGGACTCGCTGAAGAGCACCATCATGTCGAGCGTTCCCCAGACGACGGGGTAATCGCCAGCGGCGTAAGCGTCGCGGCACGCGACGGGATCGTCCACGAGGACGATCTCGACGTGAAAGCCGTACTTCTTGAAGAAGACCGAGTCGTCGTTCGCTTTCGCGCCGTGGTTGGCGGCGATGATCGGGAGCCAGCCGATCCAGACGTTGATGGGGAATTTGACGGTCTTGGTGGCCGGGTCCCATTTGTAGCCGGAGATGGCGCCGGGCTTGACCTGGGGGAGGCGCGTCGAGGCGACGTAGGCGTACTCCTTGACCGTCGTGACGCCGGTGTAGTCCGGCGCCTCGGGCCCTTTCGGCGCGTCCGGCGGCTTGAACCCGGTGATGTTCTTCTTGTCATCGGGCGTCGCAACGCCCTTGCCGTCACCGTTGGCGCCGGGCTTGCCCTTGTCCTTCGAGAGCATCCAGCCGGCGACGCCGATCATGCCGAGGACGACGAGGGCCACAACGACTTTGCCGAGCCCCGTGAGACCGGATTGCGGGTTGACCTGCGCCATCTTGATCCTCCTGTTTCGTGTCGCTCACGACGGTCGTGAGCGTCGGAATATTGAGTGCTGCGCTTGACGATCAGGCCTTCACGCCCTCGCTCGGCCCCAGGTCCCTGGAATCCGGCGCGGTCTGCGTCTCCGGTTTCGCCGCGCCCGGAAGACCCATCGACGTCGCGAACTCCGACAGCGCCTGCTGCTCCAGCGCCTTCTGCTCCTCTTCCTTCATCACCCATCCGCCGCCCTTCATCGAGTCCTGCGCGACCCGCGCCTTGCCGCTCGCGTCCGCAATCCGCTCGTCCAGGTTCTTCTCCAGCCGGTCGAGGCTCGCGCCGCTCCCGCTCATGTTGAACGCCGTCGCGCTTGCAATTTCGGACAGCTTCGCCTGCGCTTCCGCCATCTCCGCCTTCGACAGCTTCTGCTTGATCGCGTCGATCTTCCGCTGCGCTTCACGGACGTACACGTCCCGCTGCCGGTTCAGGTTCTGGTACATCTCGTCCGCCGCCTTCAGCTGCGCCTCGTTCTCCGTCAGGTCGGTCTTCATCTGCTTCGCCAGAAGCGCCGCGCGCCCCGCTTCTTCCATGTTCTTCGCGGCAAAGTTCGCCGTCACCCGCGCGGTGAGCTGCTCGAGCTGTTTCCTCTGCGAAGCGATCTGGCCTTTCAGCCGCTCGACCATCCCCGCCTGCTTGGCGAGATTGGTGTTGTAGCTGCCGACCGCCTCCTGGAACGAAATCATCTCCGCTTCCAGCATGGCCCGTGGATTGGCTTTTTCGATGCCGCTGACGAAGAGGCCGAAGAATCCGCGCACGAGGTTCCAGAGCCGACCCATGGGCGTCTCCCGAAAGGTTCCTGGCTGACGACTCAATTCGCGTGCCCGGGTTTAGCGGAGACGCGCCGAGGGGACGAGCGGCGACGGCCGGACCGAAATGCACGCCCGGTCGCAACCCTGCCCCCACGAAACGGGTAAGATTATCCGCGGCAGAGGGGGAGCGCACGGGAATTCTCGGGAGGCGGCATGAGAGCGATCGCGGTGATGTTGTTGCTGGCGTTGCCGGTTTCGGCGGCGAAGCTCGACGCGAAGATCGTCGGGCGCGACTACGAGGCGCTTCTCAAGGCAGCGCAAGGAAATGCGGACCTTGGGAAAGGGGGGCTGAAGGGTGACGAGCTGTTCGATTTGTACATGCAGACGGCGCTGACGGAGGCGGCGAAGGGGATGGCTTCCGGGGGCGCGGCAGATGCGGAGATCAGGGGTGCGATCGGGGCGCTCGGGCTGTTCTTCGACGACGGCGCGCTTCGGGCGAACATCCTCGGCAAGGTGTTTGCGGGGATGGAGACCGACGAGCAGGAGGCGGCGGCGAAGAAGTCGCGCGGAACACCGACGTGCGGAGGCCGTGCGGACTCGGCGATGCATTTCGTGCTTTCGGCGGCGCTGACGGTCGCGCTCGGCGAAGGCGCGGCGCGGGCCGGGGGGATGGTCAAGGAGATGAACGACATGCACGGGCTGGACAACGGGAACGGAAGCGGGTTTTCGTTCGCGGACCTGGCCGCCGACGAGGCCGGCGTGAAATTCGCGGCGTGGATGCTGGCGGACCCGGCAACGCACGTGAAGAAGGCGGAGGCGAAGTTCGGGCAGAAGAGCTGTTTCCCGTCGCTGGAAGGGCTTCCCGAGGGATTGCGCACGGACGAGTTCGACGACAAGTACGGGCCGGTGGGGAGCGAGAACTACAACAAGGTGTGGAAGACGGTTGAGGAACGCGTTGCCGGGCTGCCCCTGTACGCCGAGGAAAAAAAATGAACGTGCCCGCGTGGGTCCCGACGGTGGCGATGGTGATTTTCACGCTCGCGATGATCTTCGGGATCATCCAGCGGTTCATGATGGTGTCGCGGGCCGGGTACGGCGCCACGATCGCCTACGTGCTGATTGTCGGCGGGATTGCCGGCCTGGTGCTCATCGGCGCCGTGACGTGGTACCGGAAACAGGTGACTGCCGTGACGAATGAGACCCGGTAGAGGGTGCGTCGAAAAGTCGGTCCGCCGGGTAGAATGAAGTGAGCCATTCCCGCCC
>JAIOPR010000260.1 GCA_021413805.1 Planctomycetota bacterium | reverse complement strand
TCAAGCCGTCCGAGCATGGCCTGCGCAACACAATGCAGGACGAAGTCGCTGCCGAGGAGGCTGCGGCGCAGATCGCCATCGAGCGCAAGGCGCAGGCTGCTGCGAAAGCCGCGGAATCCAAGCGCGCGAGGATTGCGGCTTCGGAGGAGAAATCGAAGAAGTCCTTCTGGCTGCTCGGCGGTTGCGCGGCCGGCGTGACCGCGGTTGCGGTGGCCTTCCTGTTCATCCGCAAACCCTGATTTCCGCCAGTTCCGAACAAGCTCCTCCACCGGACGTTCTCATGCGCATCACCACCGATGCGCGCCCAAATCCTCCTCTGCGTCGTTTTTCTCTCCGGGCTTTCCGCCACGGCGGAAGAACCCACGGTCTTCGACCTGGTCACGGGACAGGTCGCGAAGCATGGCCGGGCGATTCATGAAGCGCGGGCAACCCGTGCGGAGGCCAGGCTCTACGCCGACTGCCGGGACATCCGGGCCCGCCTGGATCTCGCGCTGGCCCGAGCGCACCTCGGCGACGTCGGCGCGGCCCG
This sequence comes from Planctomycetota bacterium, assembly GCA_021413805.1. GTDB lineage: Bacteria > Planctomycetota > MHYJ01 > WSZJ01 > WSZJ01 > WSZJ01. The sequence goes on along the minus strand of JAIOPR010000260.1, from coordinate 6,236 downwards.
CACGGGCGCCGTCACTCCCGAACCGATTCCCGCCGGGAGCCCGGATCCGGATCTCATCCAACTCGTCTGCCACGCAGAATCGGGGGAGTTCGGCAGCGCCGCGATCATGGCGAGCCGCCTCCTGTCCCGTGACCCCGACGCCTTCGGCCCCGCCGGCGACTGGGTCGTCCGCATGTACGGCTGGCGCGCGCAGCCATCGGTCCTCGCCCTGAACTTCCTCGGCACCCCGTACGCCGAATGGACCTGGCTCATCGACGGCGCGGGCGCTTCATCCGACACCGGGTTCGCGCGCCTCAAGGCTCTCCTTGCACTCTATCCCGATTTCGCGGACGGATTCCTCGTCCTCGGCGACGAACTCTGCCGCCGCGGCGCCTTCAATCTCGCCTGCTGGTCCTGGACGCGCGCTCTCGATCTCCACCACCCCGCTCCCACCGAAATCCGCCGGCGCTTCGACACCGTCCTCTCGCGCGAGCGCTCCGTCGAAATCGGCAGCGACGTCGGCCACCGCATCGCCACCGACCGCGAGACGCTGATCCGCGCGATCCGAAAGCGCATGGACGAATCGGCGGTGTGGATCCGCCAATTCCGGGCCACAGAAGCGGTCCTGGCGCTGGGAAATCCTGAACTTTCGTTCCTCGACGTCGAAGCTTCCTTGATCGCACGCGGGACAAGAAAACGCACGCCGTCAGATTTCGGGCTGGTGCGGACTGCGGAGGAAGCGGCCGCGATCGAGTTTCATGAAGCCCGGGGAAACGCCAAAGTCGCGCCCCAGGCAAATCCTTCGGGCCGCGACGGCGCCCTGCTCCCCGCGTGCCGCGCCATCCGCACCGCCGCCGCGCTGCTCTTCCTGGCCGCCCTGGCCGCGCTCACCCTTCGAAAGATCCCGCGCTGGTCGCCAAGCCGCCAGCCGCCGTTGACGAGGCTGCGGGTCCGACGGTCACCGCATTAGAGTTTCACTTTTCGAAATCAATTCGAGCTGATACTCCCTTTCGCAGGATGATCGCCCCGGTGCCGGTGGGGTGCAGCAGGAAATACCCGCCAGCGCCCCCGAACGAGCCCGGAGCGGTTCCCATGGGAATCTCCCGAACTCTCTCGCGCTTCCAGTTGAAGATGAGAATTCCATCCCCTTCGGCCGTCATGATCTGGCCGCCTTCCTTGACGAACCACGGGGTGTGAAATGAGGACCGGGCGAGCGGAACCTGAAGATCCTTCACCTTGAAGATGTAGGCGCCCCACTTCCCGAGTTCTTCCGCCCCGCGGATAGGAGTTTCCATTCCTCCGTGCATGGACACCAGCGCAGAGTCCGGTGAAAACACGAAGCGGGCGGCGTCCCCGCCGCAAGGCGGGGAGACCTCCTCGAGCGCGATTTTCGGGCCTGAAACCTTGAAGCGATAAATGGAGAAGTATGAGTGGACGAACAGGAATTTCCCGTCTGGAGTAAGGGCCGGCGCATTCCAGATCATCGGCTGGCCAGCCTTCATGTTGCTGGGCCGCCGGGCATGGGGGATCTCTTCCTTGCCGACCTTGTCCCCGGAATATTCCCCGGCCTTCTTGCCCGACTTGAGGTCGAAGGCGGTCAGGATGTCGTTGTCCGGACTGATGGGTCCGCTGACGGGAGCGCAAGCGACGAATGCGACGGAGGAGGCGGGACTGGCGGCGACCCAACCGGCCTTCTTCGCGTGGAACTTGTTCTTCACCTGCAGGGTGATGGAGTCAAGCAACCAGGCGTCCTCGAGATCCGGAAGAACGATCACAAGCCCTTCGTGGCTCATGGCGAATTGGCTGACGGGGTGGCCGAGGTTCACTTCCGCTTTCTCAACCAGGTCCGGCCAGGAAATCAGGCGGACCGTACCCGCTTTTTCCGCCGCGTAGAACGCGGTCTGGTCGGCATTCCAGCAGAGACAGGGAATGTGCGCTTCCGCGCCGGGCATGGCGATCGGCGTCAGCTTGCAGCCCTCGCGGTCCTCGGTCTTTCCCGCCAGGGGCTTCGGCTTCCACTCTGCGGCCGGCGCCGCGGCCGCCGGTGCTTCATCGGACCACGCATCCTTGCCCGTCGATTTCGCGGAGTCCGTGAGCCCCTTCGCAAAATTCACGGTTCCCGCAAGGGGTTCGGCACACCAGACCGTGTTGTCCTCACGCACAACCTTCACCTGGAACAGCCACGGGGCATCGGCATCCGTCGCGCTCGCGTCCTTCAGCACAATTTCCGCACTCGCCGTGGACCCCGTCCGCTTCAACTCGACCTCCTGCGGGACTCCCGGAAGAGGCTTCCACGAACCGTCGGCCGCGGGGGCAAGTTCGGTCTTGAGGGAAGACCTGGGGAGAGCGAGAACGGAAACTTTGCGCACGGTGCGGCGAGGATCCACGACAACGGTGGTCGCCTGGAGTCGCAACGCCCCCTGCCAGAGGTCCTTCTGTTCGACGAGGAGCCCGGAGCCCTTCCCGTCCAGGACATCCCTGAGTTCCCTGACCGGGATCGCGAGCGAAAGTCCGCGCTTCTTCAGGGTCATCAGTCCGATGGCGACGACCTTCCCGGCAGCATTGCAGAGAGGTCCGCCGCCCCCGCCCGCGAGAATGTCGGCGCTGAGCTGGTATGCGGCCAGTCGGCCAAAGGCGTCCTTCTGCCGGGCCTGGACAAGGGCTTCGTAGCAGCGAATTTCGTGGTGCCGGTCCGGGCCCGGGTTGTCCGGGAACCCGAAAATGGACAGCGAAGCGCCTTCCGCGGGTCCGTCTCCATCCGCGAACGGCAGGGGTTCGGGATACCCGGTTCCCTGCACGGAGAGGATGGCCAGGTCATTGGTCCAATCGACCGCCACCTTGCCCGCCTTGACGGCTTTCTCGTCCTTTGAACCGGCGTTCAGGATCACCGTGATGACCGGGTCCTCTTCCAGGTCAACGATGTGCGCCGCGGCAACCAGCAGGGTCAGGGTTTCGCCTTTCTTGTTCGACAAGTCGGGCGTCGAGCCGACGACGAAGGCAGCGCCCTGGCATTCCAGCACTTCGCCTCGAGCGCTCAAGGACAGGGTGCATTTGCGGACCCGTTCTGCGGCGGGACCGGACACCTGCGCGAATACGGCGGCGGAAGACAGGTAAAGCCAGGCGAGACCGAGCATCAAAGTGCGCATCTGAAATTCTCCCTCCGGAAAGTTGGTGGGACTCTACCACTGACAATTCAGGAAGCGTCTGCATGAGACCTGACGTTCGCGCGTTCTACCGGCAACTCGCCCGCCACTCCCCCGATCGTTGCCGTCGCCGTTGCCGTTCACTCGCCACTCGCCGCTCGCCGCTCGCCACAGTCACTCACTTCCCCTGCGCCGTGATGTACTCAAGCAATGTCCTCACCCCGAACCCCGTCCCGCCCGGCGGGCAGAACGACAATCCGCGATCCGTCCACGCCGGCCCGGCAATATCCAGGTGCGCCCACGGCTGATCCCCGGCCCACTCCTGCAGGAACAGCGCGCCCTGGATCGCCCCGGCCCAGCGCCCGCCGCTGTTCTTGATGTCGGCAATGTCGGACTTGAGCAGGTCGCGATACTCCTGCACGATCGGCATCCGCCACAAGCGTTCGCCGGCCCGCTTCGACGCCGCATCCAGCCCCGCCGCGAGCGTGTCGTCATTCGTGAACATCCCCGCGACCTGGTCCCCCAGTGCCACAACCACCGCGCCGGTCAGCGTCGCCAGGTCGATCATCTCGTCCGGCTTGTCCTCGCGCGCGATCGTAATCGCGTCGGCGAGCACGACCCGGCCTTCCGCATCCGTGTTGTTCACCTCGATCGTCCGTCCGCTCGCCGTCCGCAGCACGTCCCCCGTCTTCACCGCGCTTCCCCCCGTCATGTTCTCCGCCGCGGGGATGTAGCCGTAGACCGTGCAGTCGGGCTTGAGCTCCGGAAGCGCCGCGAACGTCGCGAGCACGGCCGCTGCGCCACTCATGTCGCATTTCATCGTGCCCATGCCGTCCGCGGGCTTGATGCAGAGGCCTCCTGAGTCGAACGTGATCCCCTTCCCGACGATCGCGACCTTCTTCGAGCCCTTCTTGCCTTCGTATTTCAGCATGATGAAGTGATACGGCTCGTCGGAGCCCTTCCCGATGCCGATGAGGCCGCCCATCCCCTTGGCCTCGATTTCCTTCTTGCCCCACACGGTGACCTTCACGTTCGGCCCCGCGAGCTTCTTCGCCGCCTCGGCGAGATGCCGCGGCGCGCAATCGCCGGCCGGCGTGTTGATGAGATCGCGCGCATAGATGGTCGCCCGCGCGTACGTCTCCGCGAGCTTCACGGCCTTCTCAGGCGCCCCGAGAATCTCCGCCGCGTCGTACGCCTTCGACTCCTTCGGCTGCCGGTACGCGTTGAACTCGTACGCGCCCAGGATCAGCCCTTCCGCCACCGCCTGCGCGTTCCGGTCCTCGCCCATCTTTCCAGCGGGCGGAAGCGCCGCGACGACCTTCGTGGCGCCGATCTCTTTCGCTTTCTTAGCCGCCGCACCCGCGCCACGGACCGTCAGGTCCACATTGCGGGCCGCCGCCTTGCCGAGGCCGGCGACGATCACGCGCTCCGTCTTCGCGTCCCCCGCGTGCCACACGAACGTCTGTCCCACCTTGCCGCGGAAATTCTCCTTCTCCAGCGCAGCCGCCAGCTTCCGGCTCAGGTCGCCCGTGAGCGCGTCCCACTTGTGCAGCGGCTTGACATCCTTCGAAGCAGGCTCCTCGGCAAAGACGATGAGCACATCGGTCCGTTCGAGGCGCTTGGACGAAGAGACTTTGATCATGTCAAGATGCTCACGGGAGTTTAGGGGAAGCGGAGATAATAAATTTGCGGGGAGAGGCTGTAAAGCAGCACTACGGTTATCGTAGCCTGAACGGCAATTTCCCCCGGAGACTCGACCATGCGCCTGACCGCTTCCATCGCGTTTGTCGCGCTTCTAGCCCTCTCGTCTCGCGCCGACGACCTCAAGGGGACGTACAAGGACGGAAAGCTGACCGTGACCTGGCCGGCAAACGCGGACGTGGACCAGTACCACGTTTTCCAGGTCGAGCCGGGGACCGAGAAGGAAATCGCGCATCCCGGCGAAGCGACGTTCACGATGGACGCTGGGAAGTTCACGCTCTTCTCGCTGGAGGTCCGCGCGCGGATCAACAAGGAAGACAAGGTCATCGTGCGCGGCGTCGTCGGCACCTTCCCGCCGTATTTCAAGATCGGCCAGTTCACGCTCGACTGCTTCGGCCGCGACACGTGGCACTTCGAGGAAGACAAGAACGCCGAGGGCCACAAGGGCGACGTCGCGATCGTGCGCTCGATGGGCGGCGCGTCGATCATCACGGTGCGCGGCCTGCACGGCATTGCCGCCGGCGTCCCCGAGGGTTTCGGGAAGATCGACGCGACGCAGCGCCAGAAACTCGCCGAGGCGCTCGAGGCCGGCGAGGTGGACATCAAGGAAACCGCCCCCGGCTCAAACGGCTTCCGCCTCCGCAGCGGCGAGGGCGGCTATGTCCACGTCCGCGTCCGCGAGTTCAAGAACCCCCGCGTCACTTTCGAGTACGTCTACGTCATGCGCCCCGAGGTCGAGGACATCCTCGAAAAACGCGACGCCGAGAAAATCCGCGCCCTCGCCGACCACCTCGTCTCCAAGGACACCAACGAGCGCCTTTCCGCCGGCGACGCCATCGTCGCCAAGGGAGCTTCCGCCGCGCCCGTGGTCGCGGATCTCATGAAGAACCACCCGGAGGTTGAAGTGCGCGACCGGCTGGAGGGCGTTTTGAGGAAGATCTGGGAGAAGGTGCCGCAAAACGTCAAGTAGCCCGGCGCCGGCGATCAGATCCTCGGCAGGTCCAATTCTCTCCGGAGAGTCTTTTCCCACGGCGAAGCCCCGAACCGCCGGGCCAGCGCCACCGCTTCGGCACCACACTCGCGAGCCGCTTCGTTCGCTCCGGCCGTTGCCAGGGCCCGCATCGCCAGGAGCGCGCCGCGAAGCCGGTCCCTCACGGGCCAGCGGTCGTCGTTGAGAGCGGCACGCGCGGCGTTGATCCGTTCGACGGTGCCGGCAGGGCATCCCAGGAGGAGATCGGCCCAGGCCGAAGCGATCGCGGCGATGGCGGTTGCGAAGAGCCACCCGGCGCGATTTCCCAAGAGATCGAGCCGCGCCGCCAGGGTTGATGCCTCGGCGGGGAATCCGGGGAGACTGAGCTGCAACGCGAGCGGGAGGTACTCGAGGACGTTGGGGACCTCGCCGGCGGTTTCGGC
>JAIOPR010000008.1 GCA_021413805.1 Planctomycetota bacterium | reverse complement strand
AGGGGGACTCGCTCTTCTCGAAACGGCGCTCGACGGGTACTCCGGCCGCGCCGAGCGCCTCGAATTTCACCTCGTCCCGGACGCCATTGCTGCGCGCGACTACTACGGACTGCAGGACGGGCTCCTGGCAGACGGTTCGGTGCGACTGCCCGTTGAAGCCCGGCGTGGCGCGGCGAAACCGCCGTCCGGTGTGGCCGCCGAATCTCTTCGCGTGACCCTGCCGTCGTCCCTCACGCCGATTCCGTTCCCGCGGTCGCTGACCGAGCCCACCGAGGCCTCTTCGCCGCACGCGCTTCTCATCGCCTTCGACAGCGAATTCGACCTGCTCTTCGCCAACCAGATCGCCTGGCCCGCCGAATTGCGCCGCCGCGTCCCGCGAAGCGCGGGAGCGCTTCTCCGCGCGGCGTTCGGGCGGCATCCGCACGACTGGAAGCTGCGGGCGGCGTCCGCGTACCGGGAAATTCACCGGACGGCGGAGGTCCACCCGACCGCCGTCATCGAAGGATCGATCGTCGGCCCCGGCGCCCGCGTTGGCGCCCATTGCACGGTTCGCTTCAGCGTCATCGGCGAAGGCGCCCGCCTCCACGACGGCGCCAAGGTCGAATTCTCCACCGTCGGGCGCGGTTCGTGGCTGATGCACGACCTCGTGCTCTTCCGCTGCCACGTCGAGGACGAGGTCTTCCTGATTCACGGGCCGTACCAGTTCTCGTGTTTCCATTCCCGAAGCGCCGCGTTCGCGACGATCCTGATGGACTGGCTCCCGAACGGCGGCGCGTTCAAGGTGATGACGCCGGGCGGGCCGCGCGAGTACCGCGGGAGATTTCTCGGCGCGGTGTACTCGGAAGGGGCCCGGACGCTCGGTGGCTCGTTGCTGGCGCCCGGGCGGATTGTGCCGAAGGACACGTGGCTTGCGGGGGATCCAGCGCAAGTCCACAGGCGAGTGGACGACACCCTGCCGCAGGGCGTCCCCGTGCCGCCGCCGATCCAACGCCCCGTGACGGAAGACCGGAACACGCCCCGCGGGGCCTTCTGACCGGAAAACGAAAACCTCTCACCCTTTTTCGAAAGCCACCGATGCCCGAACAAACCGTTCCCGACGAAACAGCCTGGAACGCCGCCCTGAAAGTTGAGGACTGGGCCGGCGAGCTGCGCGTCAACGCGGTCCGGGGCGCCGCCATTGCGGCGTTCTACGGGCAGCACCTGCTCAGCTATTACTTCTTCAATAACGGCCTGACGACGGCTTATCACCTGGCGGTCAGCGCGATCACCATCGCCTGGATCGCGTCCGCGATCGTCCTGCACATGTGCCTCGGGCGTCGCTATCACCCGGCGTGGCTCTCTTACGCCGCTGTCTCCGTCGATCTTCTCCTGGTCACCGTGCTCCTCATGGCGACGGACGGCCCGCGAAGCGCTCTCCTCATCCTCTACCTGCTCGTCGTCGCCTCGTCGGCGCTTCGGCTCAAGCTGAACCTCGTCCGCGTGACAACGCTGCTGGCCGCGGTGGCCTACGGCGCGGTGCTGGTCCACGCGTACGAGTACCGCCCCGAGTGGGTCGTGCCCCGGCGGCAGCAGGTGATCTTCACGCTCGCCATCGGCTGCGCCGGCCTGATCGCCGGCCAGGCGGTGCGGTGCGCGAGGCGCCTGGCGAAGGACTTCCACGATCGCATCGTCTTCCTCGCCGGGCAAACCGGCGCGGCGGGGGAGGGGTCGAAATGAATCCCAACCGTTGCCTGTATTGCGGGTCGTGGTTTGAAGAGACCGGCTACGCCTTCTGCCCGATCTGCGGCCATGTCGTGGCCTCAAAGGCCGCGAGTGTGGCAAGACCGCCCTCCCTGCGGCCCCACTACCACGCGGAAGTGGAGCGCGAAGCCTCGCAGGATCGCACGGCTGCGGGTTTGTCGATTCCGATCGGGATCCTGCTGGGCATCGCAGGACCGCTGCTGGCGATTCGCGTCGCGGGAGACATGAAGCCCCAGGTGATTGGCGGCCTGTTCCTCATGTTCCTGCTGGTCGCGGTCTTCGGCGCCAATGCGCGTGCCTCGGACGAGCCGGCGCGGTTCGTGGCCGGAAGGGTGGCGCGCACCGCACTGATTACGATCGCCGTCTGCATTGCGATCACGGCGATCCTGGCGGTGGTGGCGTTCGTCCTGGTGTTCGTGGCGTGCGTGACGGGGAAGCCGTGAGGCGTGGCGGCCGGCTCGCATGCGGCCGCGGTTCAACGCTTCAGGAGGACCCGCGCCACCGGCACCGCTGAGAAATCTCCGCGCGCTTCGACCCATTCGAGGGCGGCGCGGAGGGTCCGCGTGACGGGGCCCTCGAAAACAGTCTCGCCCCCGATGGTCACGGTCGCGGGCTTGTCGAGATCCAGCAGCGAGTCCGAGAGGACCAGTTCTGCCGGCCGCGCGCCGGAGATCGCGATCGTGTTTCCATCGACCTTTGCCGTGAACGTCCCGGGCTCCGTCGTGCCGTACGGGTCGATCCAAAGGAAACCTCCGCCGGTGCGCGCGGCGTCCTTCGTCCACCGCACGTCCTTCGACCAGAAATTCCGCGGCCGCGCCACAAGCCAGGCGAGCGATTTGTCACACTCGTCCGGATACACGTCGTGACCGCCCTCTTTTTCCACGACTTCCAGCGCCCCGCCCGCCGCCTTCAGCACGTCCGAGTTCTTCCGCCCCGTCGAGAGGAAGAACGCGTTGTCCTTCTTCCCCAGCACGTGATACACGCCAAAGTTGTACGCGTTCTTCAACCGGTCCCCGTGCTCCATCCCGCACACGAACGGCGCGATCCCCGCAAACCGGTCCGCGTTCGGCGGCCCCACCATGAACGACCCCACGCCCCCCGCCGAATGCCCCACCAGCCACACCCGCGACCGGTCCACGTTCCATTTCTTCGCGCACGCTTCAATCGTCTCCATCACGACCCGCGTCGGGTCACCGATCCAGGCGGGCGAAGCGAGGATCAGCTTCTGTTTCCCCGCAGGCCCTGTCCAGTAGGAGTACTCCTGCGGCGCCGTCACGAAGGCGGTCTTGTAATCCGGCGCGGGGCCTCCATGAAGCGCGATGACGAGCCCGGGCGGTTTGTCCTTCGGCTTGTATCCGGGCGGAAGCTGGTACCACGCTTTCGTCGTCTCGCCGTCCTTCCCGGTCAGGACTTCGAGCACCCCCGAGTTCGTCTTGTCGGTCAGGTACGGGTTACCGGCGGCCAACATGTCGAGAAGCGCCTTCGCCTGGTCCTTCGTCAGCGGCCGGTCGAGCACCTCGCGCGACTCGAACGACTTGCGGACTTCGTCGCGCGACTTCGCGTCGGCCCACAGCCATGCCGGCGCCAGACGAACCGCTTCCGCAATTTCCTTCGCGGCTTGCGCTTCGGTTTTCTTCGGCGGTTCTTTCTTCCCCGGCTCTTCCGCGGATGCGGCAACCGAACAGAGGAAGGCGAGAACGCAGGCTGATGTCAGGCGCATGGCTTGGCTCCCGGTTCCCCCCGTGGCCACCGGGAATCATACGCAGTCATCAGGTCCTAGATTCCCGAAAAACCCAGGGCGGCCTTTCGTCGAACGGCGCCACGCCAGCCTTTGAGCAGGCATCGCGCATCTGGGTGGTCCTTCGCTCAACTTCGGGCGTATTCCCGAGCGTCCTCAGGATTTCTATCCCGGTGTGCCA
>JAIOPR010000007.1 GCA_021413805.1 Planctomycetota bacterium | reverse complement strand
GCGTAGTACACGATGGTGTTTTCGCCCGGCGGCAGATCAGGGATGAAATAGCGCCCATCGGCCGTGGTCTTGCAGATTCGCGACCCTTCGTAGGAATGCTTCGGGTCCCAGTCCTTCCCGTCCGTCCCGTAGCCGCGGTCGAGCGGGCGCCAGACGATGACGCCGGGAAGCGGCGTCCCGGTGGCGGGCCCCAGCACGATGCCCCCGACGGATCCGCCGGGGTCCATGCTGGCGCGATAGACGTTTTCCTCGCCCTCGCGAATGACAATGTCGGTCCCGCGGAAGCAGGCGCCCATGCCGAAGATGTCGATGCCGTAGTGCCCGGGCTTGAGGTAGAAAATCGGGGGAATTCCCTTCGGCGGAAGTCCCGTGGTCGGGTCGTAGTCCTTGGTCACGTTCGGTTCAGTCAGGACGCTGAAGCCAGGGTCCGAGGCGCCGATCCCGATCGGGTAAAGGACGTAGCCGTAGTTGAACGCTTTCCTGTCGCGGTCGCGGCGGGCGTCCAGCACCAGCCGCCCGAGGCCGCTCGGCATCGGTTCTTTCACCTTCCAGGAAGAATCAATCGCGCCGGAATTGCACCCGCACGTGCCGAATGCCGCACCCGTCACGATCGCCACAACCGCCATCCACCGCATCGCGCCCATCATCGTTTGCTCCCTCATTCCCGCCCCTTGGTTCCCCCCACCGGCATTGCCCCGATCAGCGCGCCGCCGTCAGCGCGCGCCCTCCATCGACCGACAACAGGACCCCCGTCGTCCATCGTGCTCCCGGCGACGCAAAGTACAGCGCCGCTTCAGCAACCTCTTCCGGCGTTCCCACCCGTCCCATCGGGTGCGTCGTCTTCGAGCGGTCCAGGAACGCAGCATACGCCGCTTCGTCCATCCCGCCCGTCCGGTGAAGATCCGAGACCACGACGCCCGGCAGGATCGAATTCACCGTGATGTTCTTCGGCGCCAGCTCCATCGCCAGCGACTGCGTGATCATGTTCACCGCGGCCTTCGACACGCAATACCCGAGCAGCCCCGAGTAAGGCCGGATCCCCGTCACGCTCCCCATGTTCACGATCGCGCCGCCGCCGCGCTTCACGAGAAGCGGAGCACAGGCCCGAGTGACCTCGATGACGCCCTCAATGTTGGTGTCCATGAGCGCGCGCCACTTTTCGCGGTTGAAATCCAGGATGCCGCCGCTTCCGATGATCCCCGCGTTGTTCACGAGGACGTCGAGTCCCCCGAACGCTTTCTCGCACTCGGTCGCCCATCGATCCGCGTCGCCCGGGTTCCGGACGTCCCCCGTGGAAACCACCGCGCGCCCCTTCAGCTTCTTCGCCGTCGCCTCCAGCGCTTCACGCCGCCGGCCGGTGAGGAACAGGGAAGCGCCTTCCGCGGAAAAGAGTTCCGCGATGGCGCGGCCGATTCCTGAGCCGGCGCCGGTCACGAGGGCGACTTTGTCCTTGAGCTTCATTTGGTCTCCAGGAATTGTTCCAGCGCACGTCCCGCGGTACCGGCCGGTGGCTCGACGCCAAGCCACTGGAGAACCGTGGGAGCGAAGTCCACGTGCCGGACCCCGACGGCCTCCGCATGCCTGAAACCTGGCCCGGCGAAAATCATCATGGCCGCCAGCCTCTCGATCCGCGGGTCGCCGGAATGATAGCCGACGGGATCGATCTGGCGCACCACCGGCGCGGCTTTTGCCGGAAGGTCGGGGGAAAGCACCGCGTACAACAGCACGCCGTCGCAGGCCGAGGAGAACCAGGAATCTCCCTGGGCGCTCACGGCAACGCCGCCGGCATCCGACCCGGGACGGACGGGGGGCCGAAGTGCCCCCGAGCCGAGAGCCGCTTCAGCCGCCTTCACAATTTCCTTCTCGGCCAGCGCCAGCCACGCCTCGCGTTCGCTGATGGGGACGCAGCCGCCGCGATGGTCCACCGTGTTCACGACGATAAAATCTCCCGATTGGGAGAACAGGACCTGCGTGTGGCCAAGGTCGATTCCACCGGCGCCGTTCCGCGTCAGCAGGCCGGCCCGTTCGAGAACCAGGTTCGGGTAGAACACGTGATCCACCGGGGCCATCCCGTGGTCGCTCACGAGCGCGATCGACCCCCCGGGCCCCATCGCTTCCACCAGGTCGCCCGCCAGCCCGTCGCAGATCGCGAGCACCTCGTCGATCGTCGCCCTCGCTTCGCGGTCCGCCCAGACTTCCGCTTTCCCGAGCAGCTCGTGAAGCACCGCATCGGGTTGCGGAAGGTACGCCATCGTGATTTCCGCGGGATGTTCGCGAAGCGCCCACAGCACAGCTTTCTTCACCTGAAGGGCATTCAGCCGCGTCGCGGCCAGGTACGCCTCGCGTTTCCACGCGGTGCCGTCGAGCAGGGATGGTTCGACCTTCTGCGCGTTATACGCATACCCGCCGACTTCCTTGCGGAAGCGCTCGGCCTCCCCGGCCGTGGGGGCGGCGACGGCGGAATAGGAAGAGCGCAGGACGGCCCACCCGGTCGCGTCGAGCTTCGCGAGGTAGACGTAGAAAACGCCGCGAACGGCGGGATGGTCGATCGCGACCCAGGTTGCTGGCGGGAGGTGAACGCGCACCGGGGAGCAGCTGATGTCCACGCCGTCCCCGCCGGGTTCAATCAGGAATGTCCGCTCGTCGGCTGAAAAAGCCGGGCCGGTCACGAGGGCAGCGCCGACCGGGGCGTGGTACCCGCTGAAGATCTGCAGCGAATGCAGCCCGAGTTCATCTTCGTTCGCCGGGTCCGCGTGGGTCGCCTGGACGACCGTGACGCTTCGGCCTTCCCGCGCCGCCGTCCGCCAAAGGGGTTCCGCGAGAAGCGCTTCGGCGTCAAATCCCGGGCGTTGCTCCAGGATGGTGTGGCTGCCTCGCGGAAGCCGCGGCGTTTCGTTTCCCAGCACCTGGTGCCGGTCTGCCCAGCATCCCGTCCAGAGCGTCGCATGGGCCGGTGCGGTTTTCGCCGGGTAGCACGAGAGGCTTCCCCCGGTCGCCACCGCCCCGCGCGAAGCCAGCGCGGCCAGGGCCGGCAGCTTTCCCTCGGCCATCTTCTGTTTGGCGAGGTCCCACGCTAGGCCGTCGAGGGACAGGATCAGGAGGCGGCGGGCCGGAACCTCGTGGCCACCGCCATTTCCGCGGCCGTTACCGTTGGTGCAGCCGGAGACGGCCAGGGCTGCGGCGCAGGCTAGAAGGAACACGGCGAGGGGGCGCATCGGGGGGCGAATTGTAGCACGACCTCTTCGGTCCTTTCCTCCTGCCGCGCTTCCGGCATAATGTCGCGCGCGATGCCACTTCTCAATTTCCCCTGCCCGACCTGCGGCGCGATGGTTTCAACGGTGGACCTCGCGCCCGGCGTGACGCCGTTCTGCTCCGGGTGCGGGCGGACGTTCCCGGACGCTTCACCGGCGATCCCCGCGAACTACTCGTCGCCGGGGAATGCGACTTCCGCGGGCCTCGGTGGAATCGTGGTCGCGGTGATCATGGTCGTCATGCTGGTCGGCGGGGCCGGCTTCTATCTCACCGCAAAGCGTTCCGAAACCATGCGATCGACGCTTGAGAGCGCCCGGGCACAGTCCCAGGCGCAGCAGGCGAACGCGGTGCGGGTGAGGCAGCTCGCCGCGCAACTGGAAGACCCGGATTTCGATAAATCGATCGCCGCCTGGCACGGGCTCTATGGTTGCGACAGGGCCGACCACGATGGAACGTTTGCCATTCTCGACGAGCTTTACGCTCGCACTTCCGCGAGAAACGCCCTCTGGAACCTGACGAACGGTTACCAGGAGTACTACGGCCAGCCCGGCGAGACGGCGATCTCCCGTGAGCTCGTTGCCCGTCAACGCGTCCAGGACCAGGTCGATCTTCTCTGTCAGTCGCTGGAGTCCTGCCCCGAGTCGGTGACGCGCGAGGTCAACCCGGCCAAGGGCGCTGAGGGGTGGGTGAAAAGCGCTCGCATCCTGGAGGCCGCCTCGGCGCGCATCGACCGGCCCCTCGCGAGCCAGCGTATTCGCCAGGCCCTGGAGAAAGTCCGGTCGCAAATCCCCGCCGAAAAGCGATGACTCCAAGGTGAACCCCGAGATTCTTCATCTGTACGCGTGGGATGTCGCCTACGAGATTCCCCTCGCCGAGGTTCGCTCCCTCCTCGGGCCGTCGGGGGACACCCAGATCCGCCCCGAAAAGGCCGCCCCCCGCGACCTGCCCCACGAACGCTCCCTCCGCGTCCCTCTTCCCCAGGTCGAGGCCGGCGGGTTCCAGATCGCGATTTCCGCAAACCTCTTCGCGTTCGGCGTCATCGCCCTGACCCTGCGCTACACCGCTTCCGGCGCGCGACTCGGCGACTTCGCTTCGCATCACGACCCGGTCTTCCCCGGCGGCTCCACGCTGAATTCGATCGCCCGCCGCTCCCTCGACGAGGTCATGGCGAAAATTCAGCACCGCCTCAAGCGCCCGCGCATCAGCCCCGACCAGCCCGAGGCCTACACCGTCTTCCGCTTCACCCCCGACGACGTCGGCATGAAAGACGCCGCCGGCTGGCTGATCGAGCACGGGTTGGAAGTCGCGGGCCTGATCACGGGCGAGGCCGACCCCGGGCGGCTCTCCGGCGTCGAGGTCGAGGAAACCCTCGCCGAACGATTCTCCTACTACCGCGACGACCTCGTCGTCATCGACTGGGACGCCGCCCTCGTCATCGACCGCAGTCCCGCCGCCGACGTCCTCCGCGTCCTGGAACTCGCCAACCTCCAGCTCGTCGAGTACCGCCACTACGACCAGGAACTCGATGCCGTGGTGGGAAGAGCCTACGGCGACCTCGAGCGCCTGACGAACCGCCGCGTCTTTTCGTTCAGCGCGGGGGGCCTCCTGGGCGAACTTCGCGAACTCCGCATCAGCCTTTCCGAGGTCGCCGACGAAATCGAAAACGCGACGAAATACATCGGGGATTGGCACCTCGCGAGGCAGTATCTCGGGTGCGCCACGCGCTTCCACATTCCCGAATGGCGCCGTTCCGTTGAAGAGAAACTGAAGACTCTCGACGAGTTGTACAACCTTGTGGCCACCGAATCGTCCAACCAGAAGATGCTTATCCTGGAGATCATCATCGTGGTCCTGTTCGTGATCGACCTGGCCGTGCTCGCATTCGCGGCGGCGAAATGAAACGCGCGGCCTTGCTGGCGCTCCTGCTGGGCGCCGCGGGATGCGGCGGCAGCCCGCCCACGATCGAGGAGCGCGCGCTGCAGCCGCTCGGCGACCGCGCGGAATTGTTCCGGGACGCCCGGGGCCTGCAGGGGGCGGATCGGGAAGCGTTTTTCTGGCTGCTCTACCGCGCAGCGAGGCGGCACACGGTCGATGCCCAGGAAGGCTCCGAGGTTGACGCGGAGTCGATCACGCCGGAATTCCTGGAGCGTCGGATCGCCCAGGCCCGGGACGCCCAGGGCTACCCCTGGGCCCCGCGCGACGAGGACGCCTGGCGCCGCGGCGTGCTGATGTACCGGGTGGGGACGGAAGCGCTCTCGAACTGGCACGCGTGGTGGCGGCAGGATGCGGCGGTGGGGGCAAAGGTGGACGAGTTCGCGAAGGGTTGGGCGTCGGACCCGGACGGGACATTGAGGGCGGTGGTGCATTACCTGAATGCGGAAGTGCTGGGTTCCCGGGCGAAAAGAAAACCTCGGGGGCTTCCGGATCTCGATCCCGAATCGTGCATCAAGGAAGGTGGAGGCCGCGGAACGGATCTCGCGATCGCCGCCGTGACCCTGCTGCGCGCCTGGGGTGTCCCGGCCGTCCTGATGCGGTGCCCCCTGGTGAGCGGCGAGCCGGTGGGGGACGCCTGGGTCGGCGTGCCCGGGACGGACATCTGGCTCAAGCCCGCCGACACCGAGCCCGCTTCGCCCGCCTATTTCTCCTATCGCCGCGGCGATGCCCGCATCCCG
>JAIOPR010000196.1 GCA_021413805.1 Planctomycetota bacterium | reverse complement strand
CCAGCGTCCCGGCCAGCGCACAGGCCAGCGCCCCGGCGGCCGCTCCACTCCTCTCCGCGTCCTCGAGGATTTCGGCAGCCGCCCCAAGCCGCAGGCCGCGCCTCCCCCGCCGGCGGCAGACCGCCAGATCGAGGTGCCGGTCCCGATCTCGGTGAAAGACTACTGCGCGCTCATCGGCATCAAGGCGAACCTGGTGCTCAAGAAGCTTCTCGACCACGGCAAGCTCGTCACGATCAACCACGCGCTCGACTCCGACGACTGCGAGCTCATGGCGATCGAGTTCAACCGCAACGTGGTGGTGAAGAAAGTCCGGTCGCAGGAAGAGAAGCACTTTGACGACATCTCGGAAGCGCCGGACAAGCCCGAGGATCTCGTCCCGCGCCCGCCGGTGGTGACGATCATGGGGCACGTGGACCACGGAAAAACGAGCCTGCTCGACCGGATCCGCAGCGCCGACGTGGCCTCGGGCGAATCGGGCGGGATCACGCAGCACATCGGCGCGTACAAGGTGATGACGCCGACCGGGGCGGTCGTGTTCCTCGATACGCCCGGCCACGAGGCCTTCACCGCCATGCGTGCCCGTGGCGCCAACGTCACGGACGTCGTCGTGATCGTCGTGGCCGCGGACGACGGGATGATGCCGCAGACGGAAGAAGCGATCGACCACGCGAAGGCCGCCGGCGCGACGATCATTGTCGCCCTCAACAAGATGGACAAGGGCGGCGCCAATCCGCAGAAGGTCATGCAGCAGATCAGCTCCTACGACAACGCCCTGACCCCTGAGGAATGGGGCGGCAAGACGTACTACGCGAAGGTTTCCGCGACGACCGGCGACGGCGTCCCCGACCTCCTCGAGCGCCTCGCCCTTGAAAACCAGATCCTCGAGCTCAAGGCCAATCCCCGCAGGCCCGCCAGCGGATCCGTCATCGAGGCCCGCATGACCGAGGGCAAGGGCGTCACCGCAACCCTCCTCGTCCAGAACGGTACCCTCAAGAAGGGCGACGTCATCCTCGCCGGCCGCGCATACGGCCGCGTCCGCAACCTCTACGACGACCGCGGGAACATCATCAACGAAGCCCCGCCCGCCACACCCGTCGTCGTCACCGGCCTCTCCGTCGTCCCCGACGCCGGCGACCGCTTCCATACTTTCTCCGACGTCCAGAAAGCCCGCTCCATCGCCGAGGAACGCGAACACAAGGTCCGCGAGACCGCCATCCTCGAACGCCGCCACATCAAGATGGAAAACCTCTTCGCCTCCATCGAGGCCGGCAAGCTCCGCGAAGTCCGCGTCATCCTGAAGACGGACGTCAAGGGGTCGGTAGAAGTGCTGAAGAAGTCGCTGGAGGAGATTTCGAACGCGGAGGTCCGCCTGCGGATCATCCACGCGGGCGTCGGCACGATCAACGAGTCGGACGTCGTGCTCGCCGACGCGTCGGACGCGCTCGTGCTCGGATTCCAGGTTTCCGCCGAGGAACGCGCCAAGTCGATTGCGACGGAAAAGGGCGTGCAGATCAAGCTGTACGACGTCATTTACCACATCGTCGAAGAGATGAAGCTTGCCCTCGAGGGCCTGCTCGAGCCGGACCGGGTCGAGACGGTGATGGGCCATGCGGCGGTGAAGCAGGTGTTCAAGATCTCGCGTTCCGGCAACATCGCCGGCTGCATCATCACCGACGGCAAGATCGAACGGTCGGCTCAGGTTCGCGTCTACCGCGACGCCAAGGTCATCCTGGACGGCAAACTGGAATCGCTCAAGCGCTTCAAGGATGACGTCAAGGAAGTCGCGGAAGGCTTCGAATGCGGTCTGCGCGTGGCGAACTTCGAGTCGATTCAGCCGGGGGACGTGGTGGAAGCGTACAAGGTTGAGGAAGTGGCGCGCAAACTGCCGAGGAAGCAGGAGTCGAAGTAAGGGCGGTTGAGGGGTTGAGGAGTTGCGGGTTGGGGCGCTGGCAGCGGCCCCTGCTGGCTCGCGTTCCGTTCAATTCCGATGGCCGCCTGGATGGGCATTTCCCAACCCCTCAACCCCTCAACCTCCCAACCGCCCTCATGGTCATCGGCACGATGCAGATCAGCGCGTTCATCAGCGATTCCCACTCGCTGAAGGACAAGCGCCAGGTCCTGCGCTCGGTGAAGGCCCGCATTCACGACAAGTTCAACGTCTCGATCGCGGAGGTCGCGGACAACGACCTCTGGCAGAAAGTCGGCCTGGGCGTGGCGGTCGTCTCCAACGACTCGAAACACGCGCTCGGGGTCCTGCAGGAGGTCGAGAAGTTCCTGAAAACACACCCCGGGCTGATCGTGTGCTCGGCTGAGACGGAGATCCTCTGATGGCGGCGCACCGGCAGGCGATGATGGCGCGCGAGTTCCTTCGCGAGATTTCGAAGATCGTGAATTTCGAGATGCAGGACCCGCGGATGCGGATGGTCACGATCACCCGCGTCGAGCCCGCGCCCGATTTCAAGACCGCGAAAGTCTATTTCTCCATGCTCGCCGACGAGAAAGTCCTCGCTGACGCCCAGCGGGCGCTTCAGGACGCCCGCAATTTCGTGCGCGCGCAGTTGAGGGCGCGCATGAAGAGCCTCCGTTACATCCCGGAGTTGATGTTCAAGTTCGACAAGGCGATCGAGGGATCGGTGCGGATTTCGAAGCTGATCGACAAGGTGGCGGAGGAGCGTGCGGCGGCGGAAGCGGCGCGGAAGCTGGCTGAGGGGACGGGCGAGGTACCAAGCGGAGGCGAGACGGATGGCGGCGAAGAGGAAGACGGCGAAGAAGCGGGCGGCCCGGGCGACTGTTAAGAAGTCCCGGGGCGGGAAAGCGGTGGCGCGGGGAGCGAGGCACGACGGCCGCGCCGCGGACGACCTGCGCCAGATCGGGTTCAAGCGCGACTTCCTGCCGCATCTCGCGGGCAGCGTCCTCGTGGCGTTCGGGCGGACGCGGGTGATGTGCACAGTCTGCGTCGAGGAAACGGTGCCGGAGTTCCTGCGCGGCAAGGGGCAGGGCTGGCTCACGAGCGAGTACGGGATGCTCCCGGGCTCGACCGACCGGCGCAAGCCGCGCGACCGCGGCGGCAAGGTGGACGGGCGCACCGTGGAAATCCAGCGCCTGATCGGGCGCGCCCTCCGGCAGGCGGTGGACCTCCGCGCCCTCGGCGAGCGCACGCTCTGGATCGACTGCGACGTCCTCCAGGCCGACGGAGGGACGCGCACGGCCTCGATCACCGGCGCCTGGATCGCGCTGAAGGACGCGCAGGCGAGGCTGAAGCGCGAAAAGAAAATCACGGGCGACTTCGTGGTGCAGCAGGTGGCGGCGGTGTCGGTCGGGATTGTCGAGGGGCGCGGCGTGCTGGACCTCGACTACCGCGAGGATTCCACCGCGGGGACCGACATGAACCTCGTCATGACCTCACGCGGGCAGTTCGTGGAAATCCAGGGGACCGCGGAGCACGGGGCGTTCTCTGAGAAGCAGTTGCTGGAGCTGCTGGCGCTGGGCAGGCGAGGGATGGAGAGGCTTTTCAAGATGCAGCGGGAGGCGTAGCCCACCGCTCCGTGTCGCCTTTTTCCGTGCCCTTCCGTGCTTTCCGTGGGAGGTCGTTAGCCGTTGTTTTTCACTTCGGCACCAGCAGCGAAACCGCCCGGTTCTTCTCTCCGAAATGCTTTTTCGCCGCCTTCAATATCCCCGAGGCCGTGACGTGCGAAACCAGCTTCGGCAGGTCGAAGACGTCGAACTGCTTGAAATGGAAACGAAGCAGGGAGAACGCGGAAGGATCGACCTGGTCGAAGCAGCGCAGGAACGCGCCGAGGTACTTGCGCTTGATGCGGTCCACATCGCGCCGGCGCATCCCGTCCGACAGGAACTTCCGCAGCCCTTCGAGAATCGCGCGCTCCAGCCCCTCGGGGTCGTCGGTCTCGCCGCCCATGAGCGTCGCGCCGAAGGATGAAGTGGACGAATACGAGGCCGAGAAGGACTCGTCGAGCAGGCCTTTCGCGTACAGCCGTTCGTACAGTTTGCTCCCGCGCCCGATCAGCCCGTCCAGCGCCAGGTTCAGCTCCACCTCGCGGACGATCCCCGGACGCCCGCGCTTCGGCGGATCCGTCTCTTTCCACGCCATCAGGAACTTCGGCCGCGACACCTGCATCGCTTCGCTTCGACGCGCCTCCGCAACCTCGCGCGGCTCGCGCGCGGCCGCACGGGTGATGCGCCCGAGGCGTCCGAGTTTTTTCGCGGAGATCAGCGCTTCCACCTGCTCCACCACGGCGCGCGGATCCACGTCGCCGGCGACGGAGAGGACCATGTTGGAAGGGGCGTAAAAAGTGCGCCAGCACTGCTCGAGCTGCGCGGGGGTGATGGCCTGGATCGACTCGACGGTGCCGCCGATGTCCACGCGGGCCGCGTGCCGGCTGTAGAGCGACTCCTGCAGGTTCTGGTAGATGCGGAAGTCGGGCATGTCGCGGTACATCCGCAGTTCCTGCTCGATGATCATCTTTTCCTTCGCGACCCAGTCGGGGCGGAAGACCGGCTCGTAGACGAGGTCGGTCAGCGTCGCGAGGTTCTCGTGGAAGTTGTCGATGCAGGAAAAGTAATAGACCGTCGTCGAGTATTCCGTGCCGGCGTTCGAGCTCGCGCCCTTCTTGGAGAACTCGACGAGGAGGTCGCCCTTTTCCTTCTTGAAGAGCTGGTGCTCGAGGAAATGGGCGATGCCGTGGGGCATGGAGTGAGACTTGCCCGCGTGGCGGAAGTCGTTGTCGATGGAGCCGTAGAGGGTGCCGTAAACGGCGAGCTTTCGCTGCATCCCCTTTTTCGGGAAGACGTAGACGGTGAGCCCGCAGGGGAGGCGGGAGACGGTGTAGGTTTCGTCGATGAGCGGCGAGTGGCGGGCGGTGAGGGTTATCACGGGGCGTATTGTAGGGCGTGAATACGGGAGGGCAACGGCGTTTGCCACAGAGGACGAGGAGAAAAACGAGAGAAGAACGGAGAA
This sequence comes from Planctomycetota bacterium, assembly GCA_021413805.1. Taxonomy (GTDB): domain Bacteria; phylum Planctomycetota; class MHYJ01; order WSZJ01; family WSZJ01; genus WSZJ01. The sequence continues at coordinate 13,811 of JAIOPR010000196.1, read as the reverse complement.
AAAACGGACTTTCTCCTTTTTTCCTCCGGCGTTGCCGTTCTCTGGGTCCTCTGTGGGCAATTCCTGTGCTCCCCCGTCTCCCGCCTTAGCGTCCCTTCCTGATTGACAATTTCACTCCTTCTGGCTACCCTGATTGGGTCATCCGCTCGATATTGCAATCACCGTAACTCATTGCAACTGAATAAGTTACGCGCGCTTCCCGCCTTCGAGGCACCCATGAAACCAGTCCTTCAGGTCGCCCTGGATTTCCTGGAATTGAAGCGCGCCCTCGAGCTCGCCGCGGAGGCTGTCCGCGGCGGCGCCGAGTGGCTCGAAGCGGGCACGCCCCTCATCAAGTCGGTCGGGCTCGACTCCGTCCGCGAGCTCCGGAGGCACTTCCCCAAACACACCATCGTCGCGGATTTGAAGACGATGGACGCGGGGCGGATTGAGATGGAAGCGGCGGCGAAGGCGGGGGCGAACATCGGGACGGTGTCGGGGACGGCGAGCGAATCGACGATCATCGAGTGCATCGAGGTGGGGCGGCATTACGGGATGGACGTGCACGTGGACCTGCTGAACGTGCCGGACCCGGCGGGGCTGGCGAAGAAATGTGAAGGATGGGGTGCGCACCATGTGGGGATCCACATGCCGATCGACGACCAGATGCGCGGGAAGACGGCGACGGAGCTGCTGCGGACGGTGCGGGCGGCGACGGGGCTGCCGATCGCGGTGGCGGGCGGGCTGAACAGCGAGACGGTCGTGGACATCCTGGAAGCGGGCGGGAACATCCTGATCGTGGGCGGCGCGATCACGAAGGCGCCGGACGCGGAGAAGGCAACGCGGGACATCCTGAAGGCGATCCAGACGCGCGCGAAGATTTCGACGGAGCTCTACAAGCGCGGGTCTTCCGAGGAAGAAATCCGCAAGATCCTGATGACGGTCTCGACGCCGAACATCTCGGACGCGATGCACCGCTCGGGCGAAATCCCGGGGGTCGGAAGCGTGAACGTCGGCCACAAGGCGGTGGGCCCTGCGTTCACGGTGCGCACGGCACCGGGCGACTGGTCGAAGCCCGTGCGGGCGATCGAGGAAGCCAAGGCCGGCGACATGATCGTGATCGACGCGTGCGGCCTGACGCCCGCGGTCTGGGGCGAACTCGCGAGCCACTCGTGCCTCCGCAAGAAAGTCGCGGGCGTCGTCATCCACGGCGCGATCCGCGACATCGACGAAATCCGCAAGATGAAATTCCCCGCGTGGGCTACGCACATCACCCCCACCGCCGGCGAGCCCAAGGGCTTCGGCGAAATGCAGGTCACCATCCGCATCGGCGGCGTCGAGATCTCCCCCGGCGACTGGATCGCCGCCGACGACTCCGGCGTCGTCCGCCTCCCCCGCGCCCGGGCCGTCGAGATCGCCAACCGCGCCATGAACGTCCTCGAGGCCGAAAACCGGCTCCGCGAGGAAATCCACCAGAAGGGAACATTGAGCGAGGTCGTGGAGTTAGAGAAGTGGGAGAAAGAGATCGGCGACCGGTCCGGCAGGAAAACGTAAGCCACGCCGCCCCCGTCCCTTTCCGCCAAGGAGGCACCCGCCATGGAAAAGAAACCCGGTAAGTCCACGCGCTGCGAAGTCTGCCGCCGCCGCGAGGCCGGCAACACCTGGTCCCGCTTCGTCGGCGACGCCATGGTCCGCGAACGCCGCATCTGCGATGTCTGCATCCGCGTCCGCGCCGCCCTGTCCAAATCAAAAGCCTGCGCCAACTGCGGCAAGAAATCCGCACGCCGCTTCAACCTCCGCTTCTCCCCCGGCGGCATGTCCCTCGCCGTCTTCATGTGCCGCCAGTGCTGGGCGAAGCAGGCCGTCGTGGACCGGATTCACCGGAAGATCAAGGGCGTCGTGAAGAAGCGCGGCAACAGCGACGAGAACGGGATCCATCGCGACATCGAAAGGTTCCTGCGCCGGCAGGACGGCGACCTGAATTAGGGGTAGAATGGTGCCGAAGGCCCCCGGCCTGTCGCGGACGTCCCGCTTCAGCCCGGTAGGCCGTCCCGACGGAGGACCACCGTGGCCAGCCAGCAGAAAATGTGCGAGACGTGCCAGGAAAGCCCCGCGACCGTGCACCTCACCGAGATGAGCCAGCAGCAGGTCGTCCTCGAACGCCACCTCTGCGACACCTGCGCCGCCAAGCAGGGCCTCATCGGCAAGATGCAGATGTCCCTCGTCGCTGAACTCCTCGGCAACCTCAAGGACAAGCAGAAGGGCGCCGCCAAGGAACCCGATATCCGCTGCCCCGACTGCGGCATCCTCTACAGCGACTTCCGCGGCAAGGCCCGCTTCGGCTGCGCCCGCGACTACGACGTCTTCCGCAAACACGTCGTCGCGCTCCTGGAGAAAATCCACGGCGCGACGGAGCATGTGGGGAAGCGCCCGAAGGGGGCGCCGAAAGCGGTGCCGAAGACGGCGACTCCGCCGAAGGCTGCGGCAGCCCCGAAGGCGACGGCGGCCGGGCCCGCGACCGCAACGGCCGCGGTGAAGCCGTCGAAGGGCACGGAGGAGAAGTCGAAGGAAGTTGTCGAGGTGATGAAGGCCAAGACCGTGGCCACTCTCGAAAAGGAACTGGAAAAGCTGATCAAGGCGGAGGAGTACGAAAAGGCCGCCAAGCTGCGCGACCAGATCCGCGACATGAAGGCGAAGAAGGAGACGAAGGAGTGATCCGCATCGACGAACTGGCCGGGCGCACGGGTGAGTGGCTCCGCGGCACCGGCCCCGAGAACGACATCGTGATCTCCAGCCGCATCCGCCTCGCGCGGAACGTGGCGGAGCGCCCGTTCCTGACGGTGGCGTCCCACAAAGTTAAGGCCGAACTGGAAGCGCAGATCCGGACCGGCCTCGAGAGCGTGAACCTCGGCCCGGGGCGGCTCTACGTGAGCCTGAAGGACGCTTCGCCGGTCGATCGCCAGTTCCTGATGGAGCGGCACCTGATTTCGCGCGACCTCCTGAACGGCGAGGGCGACCGCGGCGTGGCGATCGCGAACGAGGAGACGGTCGCGATCATGGTGAACGAGGAAGACCACCTGCGGATCCAGGTGCTGCGAAGCGGGCTGCAGCTGGAAGAGGCGTGGAGGGAGATCGACCGGATCGACGACGAGATCGCGGCGAAGCTGCCTTACGCGTTCCACGCGCAGTTCGGGTACCTGACGGCGTGCCCGACGAACGCGGGGACGGGGATGCGGATCAGCGTCCTGCTTCACCTCCCGGCACTCGTGATGACGCGGCAGATCGACAAGGTTTTCCAGGCGCTCTCGCGCATCAATTTCTCCGTGCGCGGCCTCTACGGCGAAGGCACGCAGGCGTCCGGGAACTTCTACCAGATCTCGAACCAGGCCACGCTCGGCAAGGCCGAGACGCAGCTCATCACGGAACTCGCCAACGTCGTTCCCGAGATCGTGAAATTTGAGCGCCATTGCCGCGAGAAGCTCGCGAAGGAACAGAAGACGAACCTCGAGGACCGCGTCTACCGCGCCGCCGGGACGTTGCGCTTCGCCCGCTCGATCTCGACCGAGGAAACGATGGAGCTCCTTTCCTCCCTCCGCCTCGGCAGCCACCTCTCGCTCCTCCCCGACATCGAGCCCCGCGTCATCAACGAGCTTTTCATTTCCACCCAGCCCGGCCACCTCCAGAAGCACGAAGGCCGGCCGCTCTCCCCGCAGGAACGGGACCTGGCGCGGGCGGGATTCATCCGCGGGCGGCTCGGCGGAAGAGTCTAGGGATGGCGCGCCCCCTTCCGCACGCCTCGGGCTCCCGGGGCGGAGCGGCGGCGGTCGTGATTCTCACCGTGCTGTTCTTCTTTGCCCTGATCGGCCTCACGATCTACAGCCTCACGCGGCTCCAGCCCCCCGCTACCATCGGCGACTCCGACGCCACGCGAGCCCTGATGCTCGCCCACGCCGGGATCGATCGCGCCCTGCAGGAACTCCCCGCCGCCGCCGGGCGCGCCTGGCAGGGCCGCGACGACGTGCCGGGCGAATCCCGCCCCGGCGAGCCGTGGACCTTCTGGGGCGAGGACGTCAACGCCAACGGCACCCTCGATCCCGGTGACGACGCCAACGCGAACTCCGTCCTCGACGCCATCGGCCAGCCCCTCGAGGAGGCCCAGCGCCCTTCGTTCGCGGAAATGCTCGGTCCTTCCCCGCGCGCCGTCACCGTCAACGGCCACGCCCGCGGCGTCTCGGGCTTCCTCAGCGGCTCCCGCAATCCCCAGGGCGACCACTACGTCCTCCGCGTCACCGACGCCGCTTCACGCATCTTCCTCAACTCCCCCCCCGGCCGGCTGCGCCAGATGCTCCCCCACCTCACGCGGCGCCTCGGCCTCCCCGAATCCGTCGCCGGGAGGATCGCCGCCCACACCGAGGCCGCCTTCGCGCTCGCGGAGAAGGACGCGCGGGACTCCGGGAAAGAGTTCCGCCCGGAGGACGTCGTCGCGTTCCGGAGCGAAGAAGACCTGATCCCGCTGGTGGGTGAAGAGGTCTACCGGCGGCTGGAGCCGTACGTGACGGCCCACGCCTGGGTGGACACGAACACGCTGGCGCCGTGCCAGCCGGAAAACCGGGTCCGCCGGATCCGCCCGGGCGAGCCGGTGTTCGCCCTCGGGGACCTCCGGCCCACCGCCCTGGTGCGCGAGCCGCGGGCGCCCGTCAACCTCAACACGGCGCCGGAATTCGTCCTCGCGGTCGTCTTCGAGGGCGTCCAGGGCGCGTGGCTCGAGGAATCCGCCGCGGCACTCGGCCCCGCCGGCTGGGGCGCAGGCTACGAATGGATGGACCGCGCCGTCTCGTTCACAGCGCCCGACGGTGCCCTTGGGATGCTTCGCGCCTCCCGCCGTGTTTCCGCGGCCCAGGCCGACCGCCTCGCCTCCGCCGTCCTCCGCGCCCGCGCCCGCTCCCCTTTCCGTACCTGGGACGATTTCCGCCGATTCCTCGACCGCATGGTCCTCGAGCAGGTGATCGAAGCGCCGCAGGCCGAGGCGCTGCGCGCGAACGCCGACCCCAACGCGCTTCTCAATGACTTCAACCCCGACGCCAACGCGTGGGCGGCGATCGACAAGACGGACCTGCTCGAGGGGACGACCGAGTTTTGTTTTTCGTCGATGGGGTACTTCGTGGTGGAGTCGCTCGGGCGCGTGCTGAACGTGGACGGGAAAGTGGCGGCGAAGCGGCTGTTGAAGGCGCACGTGAAGGCGTACGAGGTCTGGCGCGAGACGGTGGAGAGCGAGTTCCTGTCGGCGCTCGCGGCCGGTGCGGAGCCCGAGGTGCAGATCGGGCTGTACGACGGCGACGGCGTGACGCGGCGCGGGCTGGCGCTGGAAGTGCTGCCGGAAGCGGCGCCGGACGCGCCGGGGGACCGGGCGAGCGTCTCGCACTTCTGGTACGACGGGCGCATCGGCCTGGCGACGCTGATTTCGCCGGGCGGGCCGTCCACGTGGCTGCGAGCGACGCTGACGCCGCCGATGCGCGAAGCGCTGGCCGCGGACGATTTCCGTGTGCGCCCGCCGGCGAGGCCCGAAGACGTCGAGAAATACAGGCGCGCCGCGCGGCTGCCGCGGCCCGAAGGCGAACCGCTTCCCAGCCCGCTGATCGAGAAACCGGCGACGCATGAAACCGGCGCGGACGCGCCGCCGGCCGCTTCACCCGGGCGGTTGTTCCCGGACGGCGCCTTCCTCGAGCGGGACGCGTGCCTCCGGTTCCGGGCGCTCGACAACCTGCCGTGGAAAGACGGGCAGACGCGGAGCGGGAGTGTGTCGTTCTGGCTGAAGCCGGCGTTCGACCCGCGGCGGGCGTCGCGGCCGCGGACTCTCTGGAGCATCGACCGGCGGGCGGAGGCGACGGCGCCGGGGCTCGTGGAGGCGCCCGTGTTCGGGTCGTTCCTGTTTCCCGCCGGGGCCGACGGGGTGGCGTCCGAAGGGCCGTACTCCTACGGGTTCCCGCTTCGCGGCCTGGTCGGTTTCGGGATCGGGCAGCGCGAGACGGCGGACGGGGGCGGCGCGGGGGGCTGGACCGTGGCGGGCATCGCGACCGGCCGGGCGGACTTCTCGGCGATCCGGCCGCACGAGTGGGTCCACGTCGCGTTCGCGTGGGACCTCGACCAGCCCGTGGATCGCGCGTTCCGCATGGCCGTCAACGGCAGGCTCGTCCCCGTCCCGAACGCCTTCGAACAGCAGCCCGGCAGCCTCCCGCTCAGGTCGGCCATCGACCTCTCCGCCAACGGCCCGGGCGACACCACCTGGATTTCCTTCGGCGCCCTTGGCGACGACCCGCGGCGCAACTTCGCGCTCGACGGCACCGTCGATGAAATCCGTGTCGGTACCCTCGACGCCTTCGAAATCGCCCGACGCGACGCCGTCGAGGGCCGCTACGCCCGCGTCGGCGACACCGGCCCGCGCCACACCGCCGCATTCACCAGCGCCCTTCACTCCCCGGGCGGCCCCGCCCTCCCCGGCTCCATTGCCTGGACCGTCCGCGAAGCGCCCGGCCTCCCCGACTCCGCGATCCGCCTCCAGTTCTGGGACGGCCGCCGCTGGCGCGGACCTTTCGACGAGCCGGGGGGCGAAGCGCTGGGGGAAGAGACAGAAGCGCCGGCGTCGGGGGAATTCCGCTGGCGGGCAGTCTTCACGGCGGGGCACAGGCCCGACCTGCCGGTGAACGAGACGCCGTGGCTCGACGATGTGACGATCACCTACGCCACGAAACCGCAGACGCTCGGGTACTCGTCGCCGCCGCCGAAATGATCAGGCGTTGACGCCCGAAAGCCGCGGATAAAGCGCTTCGAAGGCGCGCTTCAGTTCGTCCATCCCGCCCTCGTTCACGATCGTGTGGTCCGCCATCGCGATCGGCCCCGCCTTGTGCAGGATTTCGATTTCCGCATGGTCGCGGCTCTCGGCCTCCGCGGCCGTCAGCGGCCGGATCGCGCGCCCGCGGAGCCGGGCGTAGCGTGTCGCAGGCGACGTCTGCACATTGAGCACCGTGAACCGGCCGCCGAAATGTTTCCGCAGGAGCAGGTACTCCTCCCACGAATACATCCCGTCGCAGACCACCGGGCCTTTCGCGAGCGCCTTGTCGATCCGCGGGAGATTGAGAAGCGCGTAAGCCGCCATCCCGTGCTTCCGCCGCAATTCCTCCCGCACCGCACGCTCGTTCGCTTCGTTCACTGCCAGCCCGCGCGCCACGACTTCGTCCTCGGTCACGTCGCCGAACCGCACGCGCGTCCAGCCGCGGGACTCGAAGAGCCCGGCCAGCTCGGATTTGCCGCTTCCCGCAAGGCCGACCACCGCCACGATGGGTTGCATGGCGGGAGTGAAACTGAAATGGGGCGGACGGTCCAGAATGGTGCATGGCCGGTGTTGCAGGGTGGCCGGGACATCCGTGAATTGTGTTCTCTGTTTGGCTTTTTGCGTTTGGCTTTGCGTTTCGCAGTTTTGAGTTTGCATTTTCGCGGCCAGGCCGTTTACGACGTTTCTTCCACCATTTGCTCCCGAATGCTAAATATGTAGTTCTCATGCTCACCAAGGCAGACATCCTGTTCGGGAAGATCGCCGTCAAAGCCGGCATGTGCTCCGACGAGCAGATCGACGAGTGCATTCGCATGCAGGAGGAAATGCAGCAGCGGAAGCCGCTCGGCATGATCATGCTCGAGAAGGCCTACATCACCGAGGATCAGCTCCAGAAGATCATCGAGATCCAGAAGGCCAACCTGCAGGAGAAGGCGATCCACTCGCGGACGAAACGCGACGACGGCATGTTCGGGCGCATCGTGCTCAAGCTGGGTTTCGCGAGCGAAGAGCAGGTCCACGACGCCGTGCGGATCCAGGCGAAAATCGAAGAGGACATTTTCCTGCGCCTGGGCGAGATCATGGTGAAAAAGGGATACATGTCCAACGACCAGGTCCACGCGGTCCTGGACTACCAGAAGACCAAGATCGTCGTCTGCCCCGACTGCCAGACGCAGTACAACGTGATCATGTTCACCGAGGGGACCGGCCTCAACTGCTACAAGTGCGGCACCGAGCTGCGCATCCCGGCGAAGCTGACGCACGTCGCCGCCGAGGAATATGCGTCCGGCTCAGGGCGCCGCCCCGCGGACGAAGACACGCGGAACCCGATCATCGTGAAGGACGACCTTCCGCCGAGCGCGCCCCGGCCGGGAACGCCCCCGCGCTAGGGCCCGGACGCGCTACTTCGCGCCGCCGTCTTTCGCCGCTTCCCCGTCCTTGCCACCCTCGGCGGCAGCGACAACCGCTTCTTCCTCCCGCTCTTCGTACACATACGTCATGGGAAGCTCGTCCACGCGCTGGCGGAGGAGGAAATAGATCATGGTGAGCTGCGACTGGAGGTAGGAGAGGGCGTAGGCGAGGGTGAGCCCGGTCATGAGGAGGAGCCAGCTCGTGACGAGGATGGCGGTCCATCCGAGGCCGGTGCCGCCCGCCGCGACGACGTCGGAGTACGCCATGCGGCCGAACGCGAAATCGATGACGTGGTTGAATTGCGGCCCCATCCCGGCGCGAAGCGGCAGGCAGGTGACGACGAGCATCGCCAGCCCGAATGCGTAGATGAACGCCGTCGAGATCGCCCCGTGCACGAGCATCACCGCCGCGTACCCCATCGCGTGCCACGGCCGCGAGTAGATGTACGAGAACCCGCGCGAAATCGCGTCGAACGCGTCCGTTCCTTCCGCCGCCACGGCCGGGTAGAAGAGCGGGAACCCGAAGATCGTCCCCATCCCGATCAGGCTCGCCACGAATCCGCCGACGAGGAGGAGGGGCATGAGAAGCGCCATGATCAGCGCGAGCCACGGCCCCGCCACCGGGATCCGCGCCGGCAACGCGACGACGCCGATCAGCGAGCTGAAAAAAAGGAACCCCAGCACGCACGCGATCAGGCTCGAGAAATTCGATCCCCATTTCCGCCACGCGAACGCCAGCGCTTCCTGCGTCTTGATCCGGTCCTCTTTCGCAATCTCCACCGCCGCGATGCGCGCAATCGCGCCGCCGAACAGCGACCAGATCGCCGTGAACACCAGGATCGCCGCGCACGTCCACCAGAAGGCCACGCTGCAGGGCTGGCGGTAGATCACTTTCAGCGCGTCCGGGATCAGCATGATGTATCCCGCCGGCCCGCGTTCCCCGAGTTCCGCCGCGAGCCCCGTGTCGTACTTGAGCGCGATCCACGGCGCGGGCATGAACACGAACAGCGCAACCAGGATCGCTCCCGTGAGCGCCAGGACCAGCTTGCGGACGTCCAGGGCGATCACGAACCCCGCAAAGAGGTCGCGCCAATCGCCGCGGAGACGGCCCATCAACGGTGGCTCAGCGCTCAGTTTTCGTCCCTTTCTTCGCCTTCGTCGGGGCGCCGGAGTCGGCCTTCGACGCCTTGCCCCCCGCGCCAGTTTCGGCCTTCGCGGGCGCCTTCGCCGCGTCCGCCTTCGGGGCCGCTTTCTCCCCTTCCACCTTCGGGGCCGCCTTCTCCCCGTCCGTCTTCGCGGCGGGCTTGTCCGCGCCGGCCTTCGACGCGTAGTCCCCGCCCCGGTAATCCGTGATGTAAAAACCGCTTCCCTTGAACAGCAGCCCCGCACCCGCCCCGATCATCCGGTGCGCCGTCCCCTTTTTGCATTTCGGGCAGGGCTTCTTCGGCTTTGCGGAGATTCCCTCGAACACCTCGAACGTGTGCCCACATTTGCGGCAGGTGTAGTCATACGTGGGCATACGCGAATCTCCGCAACTCCTTGGAAGGATGAATCTAGCGGCGGAGGGGGCCCTTGAGAAGAGAAAGCCTTGTCACCGCGATGGACGGGCCGGCGCGCAAGCTTGTCCACGGTGGGGCGCTCCCCGGCAATCTCACGCACGCACCTTTTTCACTCGCCGCTGGCCACTCGCCGCACGCCGCTTGCACTATTCCTTCCCAGGCTTCACCGCCACCGACACCTGCGCCGGCCGGATCACCCTCTCGTGCAACATGTACCCCGGCCTCATCTCCGCCACGATGTCTCCCTCCGGCTTCTCGTCCGTCGCCACCTGCATCAGCGCTTCATGCACCCCCGGCGAGAACGCCCCCGTCGCCGCTATCCGCTTCACTCCATGCAGTTCCAGCTTCCGGAAAATCTCCCGCTCCGCCAGCTGCATCCCTTTCACGAACGATTCCGCCCCGGCCGGCGCCTGGCCCAGCGCGAGGGAGAACGTGTCCAGCGCGGGAAGCAGGTCCTGAAGCAACTTTTCCACGAGAAAGCGCGCCTCGCCATCCCGGTCGCGCACGACGCGCTTCTGGTAGTTCGAGAAATCCGCCTGCACCCGCTGCGCCATTTTCAGGTACTCGTCGGCCTTGGCGCGAAGCGCCTCGGTCTCCGTGGGAGGAGCCGGCTGCTTTTCCTGCGAAGCGCTTTCCGATGTTTTCTTTTCGTCGCTCATGATTCGAAGATGTCCTTGATCTTGTCCAGCAGGCTCTTCTTGCGCGGCTTCACCTCGACCTTTTCGGTCTTGGCGAACTCGCGCAGCAGATCCTCCTGCTGCTTGGTCAGCGATCGGGGCACGTCAATGACAACCCGCACGACAAGGTCTCCCTTGCGGCCGCCCTCGATATCCGGGAGGCCATGGCCGCGGAGGCGGAAGAGCTGGCCGCTGGGGGTGCCGTGCGGGAGCTTGAGGGCGATTTTTTCGTCAAGGGTGGCCACCTCGATGTCCGCGCCGAGCGTGGCCTGGGTGAAAGAGACGGGGATTTCGCAGAAGAGGTTGGTGCCCTCGCGCTCGAAGATGGCGTGGGGGCGGACGGTGACGTCCACGAACAGGTCGCCGCGCTCGCCACCCGCGAGGGACGGCTCGCCCTGGCCGGTGACGCGGATGCGGGAATTCGTGTCGATGCCGGCGGGGATCGCGATTTTCACTTCGCCCTTCTCGCGCGTCGTTCCCTCCCCGTGGCAATCCTTGCAGGGATCCTTGATGAATTTCCCCGACCCGCCGCATTTCGGGCACGCGGTCTGGATCGTGAAAAACCCGCCGCCCTGGAGGACCTGGCCGTGGCCGCCGCAGGTCGCGCACTGCGACGCCTGCGTGCCGGCTTTCGCACCCGAACCGGTGCACGTCTTGCAGACCTCGTGGCGCTTGAGCACGATCGTCCGCTCGCAGCCCTTCGCCGCTTCGATGAAATCGATCTCGACCTCGGCCCTCAGGCTCGCCCCGGGACGCGGGCCACGCCGGCCGCCGCCGCCGCGCCGCCCGAACCCGAAGATGTCGCCGAAAATATCGCCGAACGCCTCGAAGATGTCCTCGGAAGACGAGAACCCGCGCGGTCCGAATCCGCCTGCGGCGAGCCCGTCGTGGCCGTACTGGTCGTACCGGGCGCGCTTCTCCGTGTCCGAAAGCACTTCGTAGGCCTCGGCGGCCTCCTTGAATCGCGACTCGGCCTCGCGGTCCCCGGGGTTGCGGTCCGGGTGAAATTTCAGCGCGGCCTGGCGATAGGACTTCTTGATCTCATCGAGGGCGGCCTGTTTCGGGACCCCGAGGATTTCGTAGTAGTCCCTTTTAGCCGTCATAGGAGCCCTTACCTGAGATCGACGTGATGTGAGGTCGCGGCATGCCGCGACCCTACATCACGTTGGGGAACGCCTCTACCGCACCGCTCCCTGGATCTTGCTCTTTTTGTCTTTGAATTCCGTCACGAGCGTCCGCGACGTCAGGAGGACGCCGGCGACCGAGACGGCGTTCTCGAGCGAAGAGCGCGCGACGAGGGCGGCGTCCACGACGCCTTCCTTCCAGAGATCGCCCGTCTTGCCCGTCGCGAAGTTGTACCCGAAGGCGCCCGTGCCCTCGCGGACTTCCTCGACCACGACCGAGGCGTCGTGGCCGGAATTTTCGGCGAGCTGGCGAAGCGGGGCTTCGAGGGCCTTGGCGAGCGCCTTGGCGCCGAACTGCTCGTCGCCGTGGAGCTTGAGGGCGTTGACGGCGGCGATGGCGCGGATGAGCGTGACGCCTCCGCCGGGGACGACGCCTTCTTCGCGGGCGTCCTGCGCGGCGTGGACGGCGTCGTCGGCACGGTCCTTCATTTCCTTCGCCTCGGACTCCGTCTTCGCGCCGACCTTCAGTATCGCGATCCCGCCGGACAGCTTCGCGAGCCGCTCTTCAAGCTTCTCCTTGTCGTAGTCGCTCGACGTCTGGGCGATCTGCGCGCGGACCTGCTCGATGCGCCCGGCGATGTCGGCCTTGGTGCCGGCGCCCCCGGAGATCGTGGTCTTTTCCTTCTCGATCACGATCTTCTTCGCGCGGCCGAAGTCGGCCAGCTCGATCTTCTCCAGCTTGCGGCCGGAGTCTTCGCCGATGAACGTCCCGCCGGTCAGGCACGCAATGTCCGCCAAGATCGCCTTGCGGCGGTCCCCGAACGCCGGCGCCTTCACCGCGCAGACCTTGATCGTCCCGCGCAGCCGGTTGATCACCAGCGCGGCCAGCGGTTCGCTTTCGATTTCCTCGGCGATGATGAGAAGCGCCTTGCCGTCGGCGGCGACCTTTTCGAGCATCGGGATGATCTCGAGGATGTTCGAGATTTTCTTTTCGTAGCAGAGGATGTAGGCGTTCTCGAGTTCGCAGACCAGGTCTTCCGGCCGCGTCACGAAGTACGGGCTGACGTAGCCTTTGTCGAACTGCATGCCGTCCGCGAATTCGAGCACGGTCTCGGTCGTCTTGCCTTCCTCGACCGTGATCACGCCTTCCTTGCCGACTTTCTCCATCGCGTCCGCGACCTTGTTCGCGAGGTCCGCGTCATGGTGCGCCGCAATGTTCGCGACCGCAAACCAGTCGCCCCGGCCCTTCACCGGCCGCGCCATCGCCTTGATCGACTCCAGCGCCGCGTCCCGCGCCTTCTCGAGCCCGCGCCGGACCGCCATCGGGTTCACACCCGCGGCGACGTACTTCAGCCCTTCCTTCAGGATCGCGTGCCCCAGGATCGCCGACGTCGTCGTGCCGTCGCCGGCCCGGTCCACCGTCTTCGAGCAGACCTCGTTCAGCAGCTTCGCCCCGAGATTCTCGAACGGGTCCTCCAGCTCCACTTCTTTCGACACCGTCACCCCGTCCTTCGTCGCGTGCGGCATCCCGCCCCGCTTCTCGAGGATCACGTTTTTCCCCGAAGGGCCCAGGGTCACGCGCACGGCGTCGGCGAGCTTGCGCACGCCTTCCAGGACTTTGCCGCGGGCGTCAGCGTCGAAAAGCAGTTGCTTGGACATGTCGTTTCTCCAGCGAGCGAACGAGGCTATGGAAGTTTGGAACCGCGCGGACGGACGTTACAGCTCGATCTTCCCGAGGATCTCGTCCTCTTTCATGATCACGTACTCCTGCCCGTCGATCTTGACCTCGGTGCCGGCGTACTTGCCGAAGAGCACCTTGTCGCCCTTGGCGACACCGGGCTTGGCGCGCTCGCCGCTGTCGAGGAGGCGGCCGGGGCCCACGGCGACGATCTCGCCCTTCTGGGATTTCTCCTTGGCCGTGTCCGGCAGGACGATGCCGCCCTTGGTCTTGCTTTCGGCTTCGATGGGCTTGATGACAACGCGATTGTCGAGAGGCTTGATGTTCATGGGTTTTCTCCGGGTTCGTTACGGGAAGTTTTGGGTTGTTTAGTGGTGGTGCCCGTGATGCGCGTGCTCGTTGTCTTCCTTCTTGCCCGGCTCGTCCACGATCACGCACCGCGTCGTCAGCAAGAGGCCCGCGACCGATGCCGCATTCCGAAGCGCCGTACGCACCACCCGCGTCGGGTCCATCACGCCGCGCTCAATCAGGTCGCAGTAGTCGCCCTTCTCCGCGT
>JAIOPR010000195.1 GCA_021413805.1 Planctomycetota bacterium | reverse complement strand
GCGCCCACAATCCGCCGGCGAGGCTCCGTCCGCCCCCCCGTCCAGGCCCTTCGCCTCACCGCCCACGACGGCGCCTCGATGTCCACGTCGAGAGGCGCCGTCCGGTCTCCTTCGAACTGCGCATTCAGCGAGATCCACGTCTCCACGCCGTCGTGCGTGACCTCGAATTCCGCGGGGATATCGGGAAGTGCGCGCCACGCCCGCCGCAGGAGGCTGCTGAACCTCGGGTCGGGGTTCGGGTCATCGCGCTCCGGCCGGTTGACGTACTCGGCGCCCTCGGGCCATGGACCTTCGACCCACGGCGTCCGCGCGTAAGTCCCGTCCGCCTGTTTCACGAGCAGGTCGGCGGAATCCGGCAGCCCGGGTTCGTACAACGTGGGAACGGGCGGCTCGCCCGGATCCAGGGGGCGGTACGCCGACTCGGGCCACGGCGCGCTCCACGGAAAAAGGCGGTTCCGCGCAATCGCTCCCCGCGGCCGCGCCGGCCAGAGCGCCAGCGCGCTTCCCGCATGCCGCCTCGGCATCGCCGCCTCGCGGTCCCAGAGCGTGTCGGCGGAAGTGGCGCCCCGGAGCGGCGCTTTCACAGGGGGAAGCGGCAGATCGACGACGATGGCGGCACCCGCTGCGCGCAATTCGGTTTCGTTTCCCGGGCGGAGGTAGTGCCAGACGCGCGAATCGTCCGGCGGCTCGGGGTCGATGAAACAGAGGGTGCGATCGGGCGTTTCCGCCGGCACGAACATTTCGGGGCGCAGGACCGGAAGGGTGTGGGACGGGATGATGGCCGCGGGCGACTCGCAGCGCACTTCCACGACGCGCGTCTCGTCCGGGATTTCGATCATCAGTTCGCCGGCGCCGGTCATCTGCCACGCGGGGCCCGGGGGCGGTGCGGGCGGGGCTCCCGGGGGCGGCGGTGGCCCGCCTTCGAGCGGCACGCTCCACCCTTCGGGCACCCGCTCAAGATCCGCGATGCCCAGCGGCACCTCGATCCGTTCGTCCGCGACCGCGAGGCGTCCGGGGCCGGCGATCCTGTAGCGCACGAAAACGGAGGCGGGAAGAGGCTCCCCGATCCGGGACATCCCGCGCACCCGCAGCTTGAGCGTCGCCCCCTGCGCCGCGGCCCCTGCCGAGAAGTCGAATCTCAGCATGTCCGTCCCGGGCGCCGCAGCCGGACCGGCCTCGGGCGCCGCCCAGAGCCGCCCGTTTGCGCCCTGCCCGGCGCCGGCGACGCGGAGCGGCCCGACCTGGTCGAGGGGCCCGACGAGCCAGGCGACGCCGAGCGATGAGGCCGAAGCGACCCACAGTTCCGGGGTCCCGTCGAACGGCATATAGACGAGCCGGACTTCGGCCTGGCCCCCTGACGCTTTCCTCACCACGAGCGTCGCGGGCGCCTCCAGCCGCTCGCGCCATACCGGCTTCCCCGCCGCCAACCGGACGCGGGCCGACTCCGGCAGCCTCCCGGGCACGCGTTTCTCGATTTCCAGATCCCCCGGCCCGCATGCCAGCACCCGCAACTCGTAAGTTCCCGTTTTCTCGATCGAATAAGAAAGCGGCTTCCCCGGCCCCACGCGCTGCCCCGGGGTGCGATCGGGGAGCGCTTCGTCCCCTTCGTCCGAAATGCCCAGGTCCTTCGCCTGCACGTCCCTCCGGAAAAGGTGCACGGACTCCGCCTTCCCCGAGGCCGCCACCGTCTGCCATTTCCACCCCGTCAGCCGTTCGAGCACCTCCTGGGGGGCAATTGTGCTGGGAAGCGCCGTCCGCGATTCCAGGCGGCGCTCGCGCGACTCGAGGAGAGCGGCAGCCAGGTGAGTCGCGCCGGGCTGAAGCTGGGTGCGCGTGTAGAAACGGACGAACGTGGAAAGGTCGCGCGGTTCGAGGAGCGAGAACGTGAGGTGATCGGTGCCTGGCGGAAAATCGTCCCGGCGAAGCGTGATGTTGCGCGGACCGGAGAGCACGGTGCCGCCGGGCAGCAGGTACCGCTCGAGCGAGTCGGTGCCGACCGGGACGATCTTCTCGGCGATCGGCCGCCGCCAGCCCGAGATCGCGAGAATCTTCCCGGAGCGGTCGACCCACTCGATCTGGAGATGCACATCCGTCTTCGGGGAAACGCCCTGCACGAGGACGCTCGCGATGAGCCGGTCGCTGACATCGTCCGCAATGACGCTCAGGCGTTCGCCCGGGCTCATCCTGTAGAAAAGCCGCCGCGAAAGGAGCTCGGCCTCCTGTTTGGCCACGGCTTTTTCGCGGACGTAAAGCTGGATCACCGCGGCTCCCGCGCCGGCGAAAATAAGGACTGCTAGAGCCGCGAACCCCAGGCCCTTGAGCGAGATCCGCCGCTTCAAGACCGGCCGGGCGTCGAATCTCATGGGGCGACCTCCGGGGAGAAGCAGGGCGTCATGCTATTTTCTCCTCCCCACGACGAAGAATCTCCGCAGGCGCAACAACTCGTCCACCGTCTCCGCCTTCCCGGCGATCCCGAGCTCCTGCCCCCGCACGACGGTCGCCGCCAGGTTCACCGCGACGGCCTCCGCGCCCTCCGGCGAAACGAATACCAGGATCGGCGCTTCGGCGTCCTGGTCCACAATGAGCAGGTCGCGCCACCCCGCTTGACGCGCTGCGTCAATCCCTGCTGAAAGTTCCGCCAGGTTGCCCGACCTCGCGTACGCCGCTACCCCGGCCATCGCCGCTTCCAGCGTCTGCGGCACCCCCGTCGCCGTCCCCAGCTTCGCGTCCCGCCACCACTTCACCACAGAGAACCCGCCGTCTTCGCTTCCCAGTTGCTTCAGCGCCGCGATCGCCGCGGGATCGTCCTGGGGGCCCCGGAGCGCGCGGCGGACGTCCGGGTCGGCCCAGAGGCCGGAGACGCCCTCGTAGCGGAGGAACCGGCGGTAGCGGGACTGAAGCGGCGAGCCGATGTCGTATCCGCCGGGCTCGTCCGGGGCTTGCACGCGGATGTTCCAGCCGAGGTTGCTGAAAATCCGGAGCCACGGCGCCGTCTCCGCCGCCGCCGCTTCGACCGTCGGCAGGATCACGTCCGGTGGCACCAGCACGCCGTCGTCGCCCTCTTCCGGCAGGCTGCGCCCCCGCACCTGGAGGACGTGCGGCGGTTCCGTCCCGGCCACGCTCGCCCGCTCGACGAGGACCTGGTGGGCGATCTGGAAGAGGCTCATGCGGTCGATCTGCTTGGCGACCTCGGGGGCCAGGACGCCCGCGTCCCCGGAAGAAAGCCCCGCGATCGTCAGCGCCCGGCATTTCCCCGCGAGGTACACCTGCGTCCCGAGCCGGTGCGAGTTCGGGTAACGCCGCGGGTTGGAGACCTCGACGTGAAGTTCGCGCCAGTCGCCCAGTCCCAGGATGACGGCGCCGTCCAGCTCCAGGTCGCCCTCGCGGTTCCGCAGCACGAGGAACCGCCGCTCGCCGCCCGGCTCGACCAGGAGATCCATTTCCAGCCCGAGCACCCGCGCGAGGAAATTCATCGGCGAAAGTTCCGGCGACCCGACCTCCCGGTGGCGTGACACTTCCTGGGCCTCCACCATCAGCCGCACCAGCCCCGCCTTCAGCACGATCAGGCGCGCCTTCGACCACTGCTGCGGGGAAACGGCCAGGCCCGGACGCCGCGCCTGCATCGCGTCCATGTACGGCCCCAGGTAGCGCTCCAGCGGCGCCATCGCTTCGCCCATGTCGCCCGAATCCGGTACCAGGGCGACCAGGAGGGCGCTGGCGGAAGAGAGGTCAAGGCGGAGGCGCTCGTAACCGCCGCGGGCGTGGGCGCTGATCCAACGGAGCCGGGGAGCGTCCGCACGGCCCGGCGCGAAAACTTCGAGCGCGGGAATCACTTTCCGGAGGTCGGCGACCGAAAGGGCGTCGCCGGGAAGCGACCCGTGCACGTCGAGGGAAGCGCCGGGGGTGGGGCTTCCCTCGATCTCGATGGCTGGTCGCATGGGGAGGGAGCGGAGAGCCCAGGCTGTGAGGGAGTCGAAACGAGGCGCGGCCTGGAGGTCTTCTCCCCGCGACCAGTTATCGAGGACAATGACGGAAGGCTGGATGGATTTCGCCAAAGCGGCGGCGGCCAGGTAGGTCGGCAGGGGTTCGCCGCCGGGGGCGGTGAAGAGCATGGTGCGTGTGCCGCCGACGAGGCGGATGAAGACGGTCTCGAGGTCGGAGTCCTCGGTGGAAACGGGGGTGATCATCGCGTACGGCGGGGAGCCGGCAGGCTTGACGTACCGGACGGAGGCCTCGGCCCCGGAGAGTTCGGCGGCCGCGGCGGCGACGGCTTCTTCCGGCGAGGAGCCGCGCCGCAATTCGTCGAGGATACGGTCGCCCGCCTGGGCCATGCGCCGCCGGGTGGCAACAGCCTGTTCCACGCGCTGGATGTCTCCCAGCCCCGGCGACATCCGCTCGAGCACGGCGAATTCAACAGGCAGGTCTTCAGCGACCGGGACCGAACCGGGGCCGACTCCACGGGTGCCGGTTTCGATCCAGCGTGAAGCGCTGGCGAGCGAGAAGGAGACGGCGGTCCCCAGGAGGAAGGTGGCGGCCGAGACATAGATCGTGGGCCAGATCGTGACGCGGGACGACTTGTTCCACAGCTTGATCGCGAGGAGCGAGGAAAGGATGTACCCGAAGCCGAGGAAATCGGTGGCATTCCACTGCGGCTCGATCAGGTAAAAGATCCAGCCGATGACGAATTTGAGGGCGACGCACAGGGTGAAGCAGAAGGTCACCAGCCGCGGGCCTGCCCACGTGATCCGGTTCATCACGGGGAGCTTCACGATGCGCTGCCCGAGGTAAACGACGAGCAGGACCTCCGCCAGGGTGCCGAGCAACCGCGGGGGCTGCAGGAGCGAAATCGCGATGAGCGGTGGAAGCAGAATCCCGCCGAAATCCCAGCCTTCCAGGAGGTTCATCTTCGCCGCCAGCACGCAGCCGCAGATGATGATGATCTGGAGCTTCGCAGAAAGCGCAAAGTCGATGGAGACGTCCTCGTAAACCGCACCGAGCTGGGCCAGGTTGTAGTTCGTGAGCGGCGTCAGGATCCCGTAGATCACCACCAGCACGCCCAGCGTGCACCCACCGACCTGCATCAGCCCCTTCACCAGCCCCGGCTTCCAGAGCAGGTTCGCCGTGAGCGGCACAACCACCAGCCCGATCGCCCCGAAGTCGCGCACCCGGGCCAGGATGTCGGTCCGCCCCGGGAAGAAGACCCGCGCCGCCTGCGGCAACAGGAACTCCTCGACCCCGAGGCGCACAATGAGCGCCACCAGTACGATCATGAAAAATCGTTCTCGGCCGAAGAGTGGCGTATGCGTTCGGAATCGCCACGCACTGTTGGAGATCACCTTGACGATGACGACGGTGACGATCGCTTCGGCAACGATCGTCAGCGCAGACATCGGGTAGATGGCGAAAATGGGGGCGAGGTACCCGGGGACGACCAGGCCGGAGAAGACCCAGCCGTAGCGCTCGAACATCAGCGTCGTGATGAGGACGCCGACGCAGACGGAGATGACGAGAGAGTGCTGGAGGCCGTTCGGGGAAAAGAGAGGGATCATGCGGAAAAAGAACGTACGAATTTTCAATTTTCAATTTTCAGTTTCCAATTCTCAATTCGACCCCGGTCCGGAAGGCCTTGATTGGGAATTGAAAATTGGGAATTGAAAATTGAAAATTCAGTCGTTCCTGTTTCCTCCTTTCTCCTCCGTACCCCCCGCGCTCACGGCAACTGCCCCGGCACCGGCGACGGCATCCCTCTTCCTCCCGCGTCCTCCTGCGGCCTCTCCTCCCCCGCAACCTCGCCTTCCTCGAGCCGGTTCGAAACCTTCGCGAACGTGATCTTCACCGACGTCCCGACTGCTTCGTCGAACTCTGTCGACACGCGCCCGCCGGCCGCTTCGACGGCCTTCTGCAGCCCGTCCTCCGCCGCAAACTTCACCGTGGTGCCCGTCGGGATCGCGGTCTTCATGCGGGAAATCGCCACCATCGGCGACCACCCCGGGTCGTTGATCTTGATCGTGATGTCCGCGCCCACGTCGAGCGCGCCGATCGTCACGGTCGAGCCGCGCGGGCTGGACGCCAGCGCCTGCTCGATGATCTGCATCAGGGCCTGCCGAAGAGCGTTCGGGCGGGCGGTGCAGAACGGCACGACGGTCTGCCCGTCGTACGCGAGGATGATCCCCAGCTGGTCCGCCATCGCCGACGACGCCGCCATCGCGCGCTTGGCCTCCGCCACCAGGTCGGTCGGCGTCAGTTCGTCCGCGATCTTCTCCGCGCTGATGCCGGCGAGCATCGCCATCCGGCGGAACCGGTCCGCAATCCCGAGCGCCTGGCTGCGGATCATCTCCAGGTCCGGGCGCACCGCGTCGTCCATGGTAATCTCGGCGACCTCCTCGGCCGACTGCGCGATGATCGTCACCGCGTTTCGCACATCGTGCACAAAGTGCTCGAGCAACTCGCTCTTCAGCCGCTCCGCCTCGTACAGGTCGCTCACTTCCGTGACCACAAGCGCGACGACGTCCGAAACTCCCCTGGCTCCGCCCGCCTTCTCGTCGCCCCCGCCCAGGTCGAGCTTCATGAGGTTCGACATGTAGTGCCTCACCGGGTGCCGCTGCACGCTGGCGTACAGCGTCCACCGCGCATCGCTCCGGATCGTCTGCGCGATGCCGCGCCAGACCTGGTCGGCATCCTGGTTCGCGATCGTCCGCAGGAACGCCACCAGCGGGTCGTCGAAGTCGATCGCAAGCTCCTCGGCCATCTTCTGGAAGCGCTTGTTGTAGATCAGGGGGCGCCCGACAAGGTCGCACACGAGAACCCCGTCGCTCAGCCGGTCGAGGAACCCGAGCAGGAACGTGCGCTCGATCTCGGTCTGGTCCACCGTCTGCCTCAACACCGCCAGCTGCGTCTCCGGGTTCGCGACCCGTTCCACCGTCGGCACCCCCTCCGGCTTCTGCGCCGTCGGCCCCATCGACCCGAGCGGCACGATCGCCCGGGACACAAACGCCCGGTTGTCCTGCCACCACGCCTGCGGGTCCCCCTTCGGCACCATCACCAGCCACGTCGACCGCCCCCCGCGACGCGCAATGTTCTCCACGATCAGCGCCGGCCCCATGTCGGGCGGCCGGTAGAAAATCGGCCGGTCGTTCGTCACCAGCGCCGCCGCGACAACGCTCTTCACCCCCGCAGGAAACCAGTCCCACAGGTCCGCACGGTCCTCGCGCGTCGAAAGCGCCGTCAGCGGCCGCTCCGGGTCGTCGCTGACCACGGCGACGGCCTCGAGGTCGAGAAGCGCCCGGAAGGCGGCGACGTCGCGTTCGTCGGAAGCGGGCCGTGTGAGGATGGGGTTGAGAACGCGGCTGCGCCCGAGGCGGACGAGGAGTTCCGCCATGCCGTGGCGGAGGAGGCGGTGGCGCTCGGCGAGGCCGAAGAGATATCCGCCGACGACGGTCGGGACGACGGGGACGAGTGGGACGATCCAGAGGGCCTGGACATGGATCGTCCAAAGCCCCGCGAGGGTGGCGGCCACGACGACGGCGAGCGCCGCGAGACCGCGGACGGGAGACAGGGTTGACGCGCCGAACCAGGCGAGGAGGAACGCCATCGTGGCCAGCAGGCCCACGAGCCAGGCCGGCGCTTCCCTCACCCAGCGACCGCGTTTCATCCCATCCACCACCTGCGCGACCGCCCTGGGCTCCGGGAGCCGCTCGCCTTCGCTCGACCAGACCTCCCGCGGTGTATCTTCGGGCGTCGCGATCCAGATCCCGCCGCGCCAGTTCGGCGTCGAAAAATCCCGGTCGAGGATCCGCCAGGCGGAAATCCGGGATTCGTCGCCGGCACGCCCGGACATCCAGTGGCGCACCGAGGACTTCCCCGCCAGGCCGCCGGCCGCGAGCAGCCCGACCAGCGTTTTTCGCCCCTCGCCGTCCTTCAGCGCAGTCCGCCGCCACGTCCCGTCCGCGTCCGGCCGCAGGTCCAGCAAGCCTTCCTCGAAACTCCCGGACGGCGGTCGGGCATCCTCCGCAAAAAAACTCTCCACGGTCGGCGGCGCCTCGCGAAACGGGTCCTCGTGCCTCCGCGACGGAACGATCACCCGCACCCCGCCGGGCCCGCTGTCCTTCAGCGCTTCGGCCAATGGCCCGCGCGCCCGGTCGTCGAGCACCACCACGGCGGAAACCGCTTCTTCCTTCGCCCGCTCCAGGAGCGCCCGCCAGGTTGCGGCGTCGCTGGCCTTGTGGCCTTTGCTTTCGGAAGCGCGGTCCACGAACACGACCCAGGTGGCGACCGTCGGTTCCCCGGACTGGGAAACGCGCCAGATGACGTCGCCGAGCGGCTCTTCGAGAAAGGCGAAACCGCCGGTGGACCAGGCGATCGCGACGGCCAGCCCCCACAGGGAGGCGATCACCACGGCCTGCCCTGTCGGCAGGAATCGCAGGATCCGGGCGACGGCCTGGAGGAAGCGCATCGGCTACCCCGTTCCCCCGCGGTCGCCGAAAAATTCGCTGGTCTCGGAACGTTCGGGGGGCATGAGGGAGGAGCCGAGGACGGACTCGATCGTGAGCAGCAGTTCCTTGATGCCGAAGGGCTTGACCAGGAACGCGGCAGCGCCGAGCGAGAACGCCATTTCCTTGTCCTTCTGGCTGTCGCGCGCCGAGCCGATGATCACGGGAATCCCCGCAAGGTCCGGCGACGATTTCAGGGCGCGCAGTACCTGGAACCCGTCCATTCCCGGCATCAGCAGGTCGAGCACGACGACCTTCGGCATGTCCTTTCGGACTTTTCGAAGAGCGTCAAACGGGTCGCCAATGGCCTCCACGGTCCAGCCGCGGCGCTCCAGCCCGCGCTTGACGACGCTGAGCAGGTTGACCTCGTCATCGACGTAGCAGAGGAGGCGCTCGGGGGGTTTCGTTACGGGCGAATCGGACGGCAAGGGCTCTTCTCCCCGCTGGGCGTGAACGAAGCAGGAACGGCGGGGCGCGCTGGCGCGACGCGCAACCGGTGAAGGGCTACAGGAACGACGTAACCCATGGCTGGCATTGTATTTCGCCGGAGCGCGAAATGCCAGACCGAACCCTAGCCGAAGGCCGGACCGACATTCGGGTCATCGCGCTCGAGGCGCTCCAGCTTTGCGCGAATTTCCCCTTCGCGCTCGTCCGGGGGTCCTTCGAGGTAGGTGTTGTACGCGAGCCGCGCACCGACGGCGTCGCCCAGCGCCACCAGCGCGTCGCCGAGATCGCACCACGCCTGTTGCGAGTGCACCCCGCGCGGCCGCACCTCCAGGTATTTCTCGAGCCCGTTCCGCGCGGTCGTCAGGTCGTTCCGCTTTGTCGCGGCCTGCGCCAGGTCCCACGCCACGTCGGCATTCTGCGGATCCAGCGACGCCGCCTCCTGGAGTTCGTTCTGCGCCGCTTCGATCATCCCCACGTCGAACAGCGTGATCCCCAGGTTGTGCCGGTAGAGCGCGCTTCCCGGCTCCAGTTTCGCCGCCGCCCGGTAGGAATTCAGCGCATCTTCCAGGTTTCCCATCGCCCGCTGGATATTTCCCAGCGCGTTATGCCCCTTGGCATAGTCCGGGTTCACCCCCGTCGCCAGGCGTGCCGCACCCAGCGCCGCCTCGAGATCCCCCACCCGCTCCAGCGTCAGCGCCAGGTAGACAGCAGCCCGGAACTGCTGGGGGTCCTCCTCCAGCGCTTTGCGGAAAAACGACGTGGCCTCCTGGTCCTGATGCTTCTTGTAGGCCGCGACGCCGTCTTCGTAGTTGCTCACGCGAGGATCCTGCTAAGGGGACTCATTGTTTGTATTTCGTCAGGGGTATGGGGTGAGCATGAGAGGATAACGGAGAGTCCGCGAATCTCCAAGAAACGGCGGAATCCGCCCCTGGTCATACTCCCCCGCTTCGCCACATCGCCGCCATCAGCGTCAACCCCAGGAACCCCGCAATCAGGAACCCGACTCCCCCCACCATCTGGGACAGCGCAATCCCGTGCCACACCGGCCCGCTCATCTGCGTCACCAGCACCGAACTCCCGATCATCGCACCCGCCATCACCAGCCCCGTCGCTACCCGGTTCGACGACCGGTTCCCGTCCCTCACCAGCCGCTCCTGGTCCCTCAGGTGCGCCGCCACCTCGAACTCCCCACGCCTCAATTGCTTCAGGATCCGGCTCGCTTCCCCGGGAAGCACCCGCAGGAACTCACCGTAGTCCTCCACGGCATGCCGCATTTCGCGCCCGAGGACCTTGAAGCGGGCGAGGTGTTCGAGGTAGGTCTTGATGATGAAGGGCCGGATCTCCGTGATGAGATCGAGGGCAGGGTCGAGCTGCCGGGCGATTCCTTCGGCGGTGGCGAGGGCTTTGCCCAGCAGGTGGATGTCGGGCGGGACGCGCACCTGATGGCGGGCCAGGGTTTCGTAGAGCTCGGCGAAAAATCGCCCCATGTCGACGCGCCCGAGGGGGATTTCGGCATATCGCTCGATGAGGTCCTGCGCGTCCATGCGGAGGCGGCGCATGTCCACGTCGTCGCCGACAATGCCCATATGCCGGAACGCGCGGATGACCTTTTCCGCGTCCTTGCCGACGACGCCGGACATGAACCCGAGAAGCTCGTCGAGCCGCTCCTGGTCCAGCGTCCCCATGAGCCCGTAGTCGATCAGGCAGAGCTTGTCGCCCGGGAGCACGAAGAAATTCCCGGCATGCGGGTCGCCGTGGAAAAACCCGTACTTGAAGATCTGCAGCAGCACGTAGTGGACACCGTTGCGGGCCAGTTTCGGCAGGTCATGGCCGAGCTTTCGCAGCTCTTCGAGGTTCGTGATCTTCGTCCCGTCGATGTACTCAACCGTCAGCATCTTCTTGGTGCACAGCTCCGGGTAAACCTGCGGCACCACGAACCGCTCATCCCCCGCGAAATTCCGCGCAAACTTCTGCATGCTGAACGCCTCGAGCGTGAAATCGATTTCACGCACGATGGACCGGGCGAATTCCGCCACGACCGCCTTCGGGTGGTAGGGGCGCGACTCCGGGAGGTTTTCCTCGAGCAACTGCGCCAGCTTCGCCATGATATCGATGTCGGTCTTGATCATCCGCTCGAGCCCCGGGCGACGGACCTTGACCACGACCTTGTGCCCGCTCTTCAGCGTCGCCCGGTGCACCTGCGCGATCGACCCGGCCGCCAGCGGCTCCCGCTCGAACGTCGCAAAGACATCGCCAATCTTTCCCTTCAGCTCAATTTCGACTTCCGCCACCGCCGCGTCGGCGCCGAACGGCGGCACGCGGTCCTCGAGTCTCCGCAGTTCGGTCACCAGCGACAGCGGCACCAGGTCCGGCCGCGTCGCCAGGATCTGCCCCAGCTTCACAAACGTCGGCCCCAGCTCCTCCATCGCCATTCTGATCCGCTCTTCCGTCGTGTGCCCCTCGTTGGGCCGGTAACGGTTGAACGTGATGACTTTCAGGAGGAGGTGAGAAGCGCCTTCGAGTCCGACACGGGCAAGGACGTCCGCGAACCCGTGGCGGGTGAGCACGCCCATGATGTGGCGGCCGCGGCTGAGGTTGCGGAGGGTCTGGGGAAGGCGGGTGAGGGAGCCGAGATCCATGGGTGAGCGCTATTGGTGCAAGAAGGGCCTGGAGACGCAAGGGCTAAGGCAAAAAAAAGGCACGGCAAACCTCAACCCCAAATTCCAAATCGCAGCAGGCATCAGCCTGTCAATTTGGGATTTGGAGTTTGGATTTGGGAATTGCCGTTGCGATTGTTTTCCGGGGAATTCGCCTCCAGCTCCCGCACCCTGGCAGACAGTTCCTCCACCTTCTTCGCCAGCGCCTCCAACTCGCTCCGCCGGCACAGGCCTGCCCGCTCGAAAACCTTGCCGAACGCCGCCTGCGCTTCTTCACGCGCCTTGTTCGTCGCGGCGACGGCATCCTCAACGAGCTTCCGCGCCTCCGGCCCGCCCTGCGCACCCAGGCGCCGCAGCTCTTCTTCGCTCGTGGTCATCAGGTCGAGAAGGTCGGCGAGATCCATGTGCCAATTATAACGCCCCCCCTACCCCATCCGGGTCACGATCGCCCTTCGCACCACATCCCCCATGCGCAGCAAACCCACCGGCTTCCCCTGCCGCAGCACGATCGCCGAATTCCGCCCTACCCTCGTCAGCGTCATCGTGGCTTCGAGGAGGGTGGTTTCCTCCTGAAGCGACGGCACGCCGGGGTCGATGACGCTGCTGACGGGAAGATCGCCATGGTGCTTGAGGAAATCCTCGAACGGCGCCTGGGTGGACAGCACCGCCGGGGAGCCGGCATACGAGAGGTAGGTGTGGATCCCCTTGCGGACGACGGCGCGCGGCGTCAGCCCTCCGACGTAATTCCCCGCCTCATCCACGACCGGCACCACGTCCGCGCCACTCGCGACGAGCACTTCCAGCCCCTCCTTGAGAAGCGCCTTCGCACGGATCGTCCCCGCGTGCGGCCCCATCAGGTCCTTC
This sequence comes from Planctomycetota bacterium, assembly GCA_021413805.1. Classification (GTDB taxonomy): domain Bacteria; phylum Planctomycetota; class MHYJ01; order WSZJ01; family WSZJ01; genus WSZJ01. The sequence goes on along the minus strand of JAIOPR010000195.1, from coordinate 7,360 downwards.
ACGAACGTCGCTTCGCGCACCCTTACCCCGGTCCCGTCGATGTAGTCCCAGATTTCTTCCGCATTCGAGGCGGTCGCGACTTCCTCGACGTGGTTGGGGTTCTTGAAGAGCGTGGAGAAAGCGGCGAGGGTCTGGAGGTAGGAAGCGGCGTGGGTCTTGGGGATGACGAAGAGGACAACGACGCGGGCGAGGCCGTCAGGGCCGGGGCCGAAGGCCACGCCTTTCGGGTGGGTGCCGAGGACGACCCAGACGCGGCCGACGCGATCGGTGCGGGCGTGGGGAAACGCGACGCCGTGGCCCATCGTGAAGCTGCCGAATTTCTCGCGGGCGCCGACGGCGTTCATGATGTCGGCCTCGATGTCCTGCTGGGCGACGCCGCAGAGGCGTTTGACCATTTCGCGGAGCGCGGGCTCCTTGTCGGCCGAGGCGAGGGGGCAGGAGATGAGCTTGGGGGAGAGGAGGGAGCTGAGGCGCATGGGGGAAGGGTAACTGGAGGGGGAGGGGGAGAAAGGAAAAGAGAAGGACAAAAGACAAATCCCAACTCCAAGCCCAAATTCCCAAACCAGCGCAACAGTTAGAATTTTGGAATTGGAGTTGGGATTTGGGACTTGCCCTGGCCGTCTTCCTTACGTCAGGATGTCCCGCTTCAGGAAAATGCCGTACGCCACGCCCAGGAATGCCACCGCGCTGACCAGGGGCACGAGCCACGCGCGCTCGATCTCCTCGTCCTCCCATTTCCGGTCGGAGTATCCCTCCGCGCGGTGCTTGGCGACGGAGAGGCCGTACTCGAGCGAGTGGCTGAAGACGTACTTCCCCGCCTTGCGGTCCACGCTGGCGAACCCGTAGAGCGCGATCGCGAGAAACATGGCGAGCCCGACTGCGGCCCCCGTGTTGTCGAAGATCGAGGAAATCAGCAACCCGAAGCAGCCGGACGCGAGCAGCGGAAGGATCGAGAGCGCCATCGCGAGCCGGAAATCGCCGGCGAGGATCGCCTTCGTGCGGTTCGGGTCGGCAATGACCTCTTCGCCCATGAGCGTAAAGCGCCCCTCGTTGAGCGGGGACATGTAGCTGCCGTCGCGCCAGAAGCCGTGCACGGCGTGGAGGAGCCCGTAACTGAGAACGGCGGTGGCGATGAAGAGCACTAGGACGACGATCGCCATGACGAGCGCTTTCGAAATAAAAACATCGGTCCGCGTCACCGGCCGCACCAGGATCATCCGGTACGTTCCCTGCGACGCTTCACCCGACAGCGACAGGCTCGCAATCACAACCGCGAACACCGAAACCAGCCGAAGCGCCCACAGGCACGACGTCCCCAGGTACTCGAACCCGTTCCTGATCCGCGGGTCCGCCACTGCTTCACCCTGCACATCCATCGCCCGCATCATCACCAGCAGGATCGCGCCGACGATGGGGAAGAGGACGACGTAAGGGAGTTTCTGGCGGAAGAGCTTGGCGAGCTCGAAATTCACGAGACGGCCGACCCTAGGCAGCATGGGGCCCTCCGCGGCCGGTTTCGGCCATGAAGAAGTCCTCGAGGGTGGCGCGGCCGGGTGTGAGTTCCCAGATTTCGCAGCCGGAGGCGTGGAGGGCCTGGGCGAGGTCGGGCAGCGCCTCGGGGCCGCAGCGGAGTTTGAAGGCGCCGTCCTGCAAGCCGACGACCTCGACGCGACGGAGCGCGAACACCTTTTTGGCTTCTTCCATCGGCGTCGCCTTGACCCTCGCGACGGCCAGCGACCGGTCGAGCAGCTTTTTCACTTCGTCCTCCACGCGCAGCCGGCCCTTGTGGACGATCGCGACGCGGTTGCAGGTGAGCTCGATCTCGTGGAGGAGGTGCGAGGAGATCACGAACGTCACGCCGTTTTCGGTGTTCAGCTTGCGGATCAGGTTACGGATATCGAGGATCCCCTGCGGGTCGAGGCCGTTGGTGGGCTCGTCGAGGATGATGAGTTCGGGTTTGGTGAGAAGGGCCTGCGCGAGGCCGAGGCGCTGGCGCATTCCCTGGGAGTAGGCGCGGACCTTGTCGCCGCCGCGGTCGTCGAGGCCGACGAGGGCGAGGCACTCGTCAACGCGCCCGCGGTCTTTCCCGCCCGACAGCCCGTAAAGCAGTTCGAGGTTCTTGCGCCCGGCGAGGTACGGGTAAAACTGCGGGATCTCCACCATCGCGCCGATCCGGTTCAGGACGGACAGCGAGTTCTCGCGCACGTCCTCGCCGAACGCCAGTACCTTCCCCGCCGTCGGCGCGATCAGCCGCACCACCATCCGGATCGTCGTGGTCTTCCCCGCCCCGTTCAGCCCCAGCAGCCCGTAGATGTCCCCGCGCCGGACCTCGAGATTCAGCCCGTCCACCGCGGTGAAATGGCCGAACTTCTTCGTCAGCCCCTCGGTGCGCAACACGACGTCGGCACGCGAAGCGGTCGGGGGCGTGATGGAAACGGGACTCAAGGACCAGCACCTCCCTGGGGTTCACACAATTTCCCGGCGCCAACCCAACTCCCGACTCCCGTCTCCGAACCGCCGTTCCCCCGACGATAAGCACCCCGCCACCCACTGGCAACCCGCAACCTATCCCCGCGCCGTCGCCACAAAGCGCTTCGCCCGCGCTGCGTCCACCGCCCCGTCCGCAACGCCATCCACCTTGATCGCCGTCCCCACGATCACCCCGGCGCACTTCTTCAGCACCGCCCGGACCGACTTCTCCGTCACCCCGCTCCCCGCAAATACCGGCGCACCACCCCGCGCGGCCTCGTCGTAGTCCCGCGGGTCCGCCGCGTGGCCCGTCGCGCTTCCCGTCACCACGATAACGTCCGCCAGGCCGCGGTGGACGGCGTCGGAGGCTTCCTCATGAAGCGGCCGGGGCGCGAGGGGGGCGGAGTGCTTGACGCCGATGTCGGCGAGGATGCCGGCGTCCGGGCAGAGCCGGGCGCGGAGCCGGCAGGTTTCGGCGGCGCGCCCCTCGATGATCCCCTGGTCCGTCAACTGGGCGCCGACGTGCACATTGACCCGTAGAAACCGTGCGCCGGTCGCCGCGCAGATCGCGAGCCCGGCGTGGGCGTCGTTGCGAAGCGCGTTGACGCCGACGGGAATTTTCACGGCGCGCAGCACCTCGTTGACGCACCGCGTCAATGCCGCGACCGTCTCAGGGGGGACGTCGCCCTTGTAGAACGGGAAATCCCCGTAGTTCTCCACGATCAGCGCGTCCAGCCCGCCGTCCTCGATCGCCTTCGCGTCGGCCAGCGCGCGCTTCAGCACGGCGGCCATCGACCCGCCGTATCGCGGCGCGCCTGGAAGAGGCAGAAGGTGGACCATGCCGACGAGGGGCCGGGCGGCGCGGAACAGACGTTCGAGGGTGCTCATGGGCGGGGAGTGTAACGGCGGCGATTGATTTTATCCCGCGGTCTCTCCGGATCGGTGACAATCGGCGCTTCACCCGAACCCCAGGAGACTGCCATGGCTGAGACTGTGAAGCTGCCGGACCCTGTTGCCGTCGTGAAGGCCCCGAAGAGCGGGCTGCGCCTTGAGATCGAGACCGGGAAGCACCACATCATCGCCGACGAGATGCCGGCGATCGGCGGAACGGACATGGGCCCTTCGCCGACGCAGTACCTGCTGAGTTCGCTCGGGGCGTGCACGGCGATGACGCTGCGTATCTACTCGGAACGCAAGAAATGGCCGCTTCTGGATGTGGACGTGAAGCTGAAATACTCGAAGGTCCCGGCGGATGCAGCGGACCCGACGAAGGGGCAGGTGGACCACATCCTGCGGGAGATCCGGCTGACGGGGGCGTTGGACGACGAGATGAAGACGCGCCTGATGGAAGTCGCGAACAAGTGCCCGGTGCACAAGATGCTGTCGCCGGGGGTGAGGATCGAGACGAAAGCGCTGTAACGAAAACATGCGCTGGTCCTTCAAGATCGCCCGAATTGCCGGGATTGACGTCCGCGTTCACGCGACGTTCTTTCTCCTGTTCGCGTTGATTGCGTACAACGCGGCGACGGAGAAGATGTCGCAGGCGGCGGTTACGGACATGGTGCTTTTCACGATGGTGACGTTCGTGATCGTGGTGATGCACGAGTACGGGCACGCGCTGACGGCCCGCTGTTTCGGGATCAGGACGAAGGACATCACGCTGCTCCCGATAGGCGGGCTTGCGCGGCTGGACCGGATGCCGGAGAAGCCGAGCCAGGAACTGATGGTGGCGATCGCGGGGCCAGCGGTGAACGTCGTGCTTTGCGGGATCTGCGTCGCGGGCCTCGCGGCGACGGGCCGCCTGGAAGCGCTTTTTTCCGGCGACTTCATGAACAGCGGCTGGCTGGTTCGCCTCGCGCTGGTGAACGGGATCCTCGCCGTTTTCAACCTGCTCCCGGCATTCCCGATGGACGGCGGGCGCGTGCTGAGAGCGCTCCTGTCCATGTACTTCGACCCGGTGCTGGCCACGACTCTCGCCGCGCGGCTCGGGCAGGTCGTTGCGGTCATCTTCGTCGGCGTGGGAGTGTTTGTCGCCCCCATGTTCGCGCTCATCGGGCTGTTCGTCTGGGTCGGCGCCGGGGAGGAAAACCGGCAGTCGCAGTTCCGGGCCACCCTCGCCGGGATTCCCGTCTGGCACGCTGCCGCCACCGAAATCCGCACGCTCGCTTCCACCGATACGCTGGAACGCGCCGCCCTGCTCGTGATGCGCGGCACGCAGACGGAATTCCCCGTCGTTGAGGGGGAACGCCCGGTCGGGATCCTCACCCGCCCCGCCCTCGTCGCCGCCATCGGCCGCGCCGGCCTCGCCGCCCCGGTCGCCCTCGCCATGACTCCTGACTTCCCCATCGTCGCCCCCAACGATCCGCTCGACCGCGCTTACCTCGCCCTCATGGCCTCCCCTTCCCACACAGCCGTCGTCGTCCAGGACGGCCGCCTCATCGGCATCCTCACCCCCGAGGACATCGGCGAACTCGCCGCAGTCCAGGGCGCCATGGCCGAAGCCGCCCGCCGCGGATTCCCGCCCCCCGCCCCTCCCCAGCCCCCCGCATGAACCTCTTCCGCATCATCGACCTCATCGGCGTCTCCGTTTTCGCCGTCTCCGGCGCGCTGAAAGCCCGCGAGAAACACCTCGACCCCGTCGGGTTCATCACCCTCGGCGTCGTCACCGCGACCGGCGGCGGCGTCCTCCGCGATGCGATCCTGGGAAGAGTCCCCCCGTTTGTGTTCCGGGACGAGTGGATTTTCGGCGTCGCGGTTGCTGTGTCGCTCGCGATCTTTTTCGTGAAAGTGCCCGCGAAGCGCCTGGAGTACTTCGACGCGCTCGGCCTCGGCTTCTACACCGCCATGGGCGCCCAGCTCGCCGCGGATAAGGGGCTTCCCACAATTCCCGCGATCCTCGTCGGCGTCACGGCCGCGTGCGGCGGCGGCGTGATGCGCGAAGTCCTCGTGAACGACCTCCCGTTTATCTTCCGCGGGACCCTCTTCGCAACCGCCAGCATCGCCGGCGCCGCCGCCCTCCTCATCGCGAGAAAATTCGGCGCCCCCGACGCCCTCGCGCTTACTCTCGGCTTCATCACCACCGCCGGCATCCGTATCCTCGCCATCCGAAAGCAACTGACCCTTCCCGTCCCCGCTGACTGAAACCGGAGCCTCATGAAAACCAAGCCCGCAAAATGGATCTGCGTCGGAAGCGCCGACAAACTCAAGCACAAGCCGCTTCAGCAGATCGTCGCCGGCAAAGTCCCGATTGCGCTCTCGTGCCGCGACGGGCAGTTCGGCGCGATTTCCGGGGTCTGCACGCACGCGGGCGGGCCGCTGGGGGACGGGCGCCTGACCAAGGACGGGTTTGTCGTCTGCCCGTGGCACAACTGGGACTACGAGTGCCAGACCGGCAAGGCGCGCCCGGGATCGACCGACACGGTCCCGAGCCACGACGTGAAGATCGAAGGGGGGGACGTCTGGGTGAACGCCGAGCCGGGGTCGAAGCGCGTGAAATCGGCACACCCGGCGCATCCCCTGACGCGCGAAATCCGCCGCGAGCCCGGGCCGCTTCGGGTCGCCGGCATTTCCACCACGGCGATGAGCGCCGGGAGCCCGCGATTTTCGACCTCGGAGAATCTTCTGCAGGCCGCGCTGGATCACGCGGAGGCGAAGGGCGCGAAGACAAGGCTCCTGAAGGTGAACGAGCTCAAGATCCGGACGTGCGAGGGGTACTACTCGAAGGGCGCCGGGGCGTGCACGTGGCCGTGCTCGATCACGCAGCAGGACGAGAAGGACGAGATGACGCAGATTTACGAAGCGCTCGTTTTCTGGGCCGACGTCGTCCTCGTTTCCACTTCGATCCGTTGGGGCGCGCCGTCGTCGCCGTACTTCAAGATGGTCGAGCGCCTCAACTGCGTTCAGAACCAGGTCACCACGCACGACAAGGTTCTCATCCGCAACAAAACTGCCGCCTTCATCATCACGGGAGGCCAGGACAACGTCCAGTCCGTCGCCGGCCAGATGATGATGTTCTTCGGCGAAATCGGGTTCACGTTCCCGCAGTTCCCGTTCGTGGCCCATTCGCGGGGGTGGTCCGCGGAGGACATGGAGAACAACGTCGCTTACGTGAAGGAGCACGAAGAGCTTCGCGACGGGGCGCGGGCGCTGACGGAGCGGTGCCTGGCGATGGCGGAGGGGCTGGTCGCGCGGGGCGAAGGCCCGGCGAAGGTGCAGCGCGGAGGGCGGAAGGCGGGCAGGCGATAAGCGACGCGCCGGGAAAGGTCAGTGCCCGGAAGATCCTTCCTCGCCCGGGAGGTACCCGGCGTTGGGGATGAGATCGATGCCAAAAACGCCGGCCGGGGTCTTGACCAGCGGCGTGAACGCGGCCTTCTGATCGACCGTGAGCACGTCCCGGATCTTCTCCGTCGTCTCGGACATGACGCGGGCGATCTCCCCTTTGGTTTCCTTCGCGGAAGCCCCGGCACGCTGAACCTCCGAGAGCGCGACATACTGGGCCGTCATGACGTCCGCGACCTGGATCTTCTGCTCCGGCGACAGCGCCAGCCGCGCCTCCAGGGTTTCGCTGATCGCGCGGACCATGCGCTCGGTCCAGGCCTTCTGGGCCTTTGCATCCTGCGCCGACTTCGCGCCGGGGTCCGTCGGGGCCGGGTCGGTGGCCCTGGAGAGCGAAGCGACTTCGGCGCGCAGGGCGGCGATGTCGCGGGCGAGCCCGGAATTGTCGGGCGGCCGGGCGACCGGGACCGCCTTCGCGGGACGGGCCGTTTCAATGGCGTCCGCCCGGGCCAGCAGCGCTTCCAGTTCGACCCTGGACCGCAACGCCGACGCTCCTGAAAAAATGGAGGTGAGGCCGGCAAGCGCGGCAAGGGCCAGGGCGATCAGGGTCGGGCGG
>JAIOPR010000228.1 GCA_021413805.1 Planctomycetota bacterium | reverse complement strand
GCTTCTTCCGCGGCGGCATCGATCGCGGGCGCTGCGTCGGTGGGGAGCCGGCCCGCGAAAACCACCGCGAACGACATCTCAGCGCCCGGTTTCAGGACGGTCGAGGCCGGCGCGTCGTGCGTGGCCGTGGTCAGGTTGACGCCGTACGGGCCGCGCGTTTCGGCGCTGAGTTGAAGCGGCGCGACGGTGACGGTCACGGCGGCGGAGCCCGCGTTTCGGAGAGTCCACCGGTCGATCGTCGCGGGACGGTCGATCGACGGGAACGTCACGCGGCGGATTTCAATCTTTCCCGCGGTGCCGCGGAACGTGAGCGTCCCGTCCAGCGTCGCGGAAACGACGCGCACCGCCCCGAGCGGCAACCCGTCCACCGAGAGCTGCGGCGTCGCTTCCGCCCCGAAATGCCGCACCAGGCTCCCGTGAGTGTCGTTCGGGAAGATGCGCAGCCCCGGCCACACGACATCCCGCTCGACGGAGAGCGAGCCGTCCGCCGCGACCGTGTACCACACCTTCTGCCCGGCCTTTCGCCCACCCTGCTCGATGAAATCGGAATGCGGCAGCGCGTCGCCGGCCACGTCCCAGCGGATGGAGGTGCCTTCCGCCAGCGCCCATCGATCCCCGGCGCTCTCCGCCCCCGCGACCGGCGCGGCGGCACAAACGGATATTGCGACGAGGGCCGAGGACAGCAGGTTTCCCGGCGCGCGATCCTGCCGGCCCCCCGGGATTGTCATCCGCGTGACCTCAATGGGATTCTGCGCCGCGCCCTTCCGCGAACCGCGGCTTGATCGCCGTACTACGGTACGCCGTTCGGGAAGACCACGACCTTCAGGGCCTCGCGCGCCGCGGCCACGAGCTTGAAACCGCGCTGGGCGTCGTCGAGCGGGAGGCGGTGCGAAATCATGTCCGCCGTGGTGATCCTCTTCGACGCGAACGCCTCGATGGCCGCGCGGAAATCGTCCGGCGCTCCCGCGTAGGTGCTGGTGACCACGACCCCGTTCATCCACAGGTCGTGAATCGGGAACGGGACCACGGCGCCAGGGTCGGGAAGCGCGAACATCAGCAGGACGCTTCCGCGGGTCAGGCATTTCAGCGCCTGCGCAAACGCGGGGATCGCGGGGGTGGTGACGACGACGATGTCGGCGCCCTTCCGGCCGAGCGCTTTCTCGAGTTGCGCCGGGATGTCGTCCGTGGCTCGCCACGCGGCGTCGGCGCCGAAGCGCTTTGCGGCGGCGAGCCGGGTGTCGTCGAGGTCGGTCGTGGCGACGAAGGAGGCGCCGAGCATGCGTGCGGCCTTGACCTGGAGCAGCCCCGAAAGTCCGCTTCCCAGGATCAGCAGGGAGAGCGCAGTGTGTCGCAGAGGGTGTGCTTGCCCTCGAGGCAGAAGGCGCAGGTCATGCACGGCACGTGGTGGGAGACGACGACGCGGTCGCCGGGGTGGAACGCGGTGACGCCCTCTCCCGCGCTTTCCACGGTCCCCGAGACTTCGTGGCCGAGGACGATGGGGGCTTTCTTGACGCGGTACCACTCCATGACGTCGGAGCCGCAGATGCCGCTGGCGATGATCCTGACGAGGAGTTCGCCCGGACCGGCGGCGGGGCGCGGGCGGTCCTCGATGCGGACGTCGTCGTTGCGGTAGTAGACGGCGGCACGCATGGAGATCAGTTCGCCTTCCGGTTCTTTTCGGCGAGGTAAATGTCGTTCCCCTGAGCGACCGTTGCGCCGTTGTGCACGATGGCGCGCACGGCCTTCATCATTCCCAACGGGCAGTCGGACTGGAAGATGTTGCGGCCCATGTCCACGCCCCTGGCGCCGTCCCGCATCGCGTTGAACGTCAGCGCGAGGGCGTCCTTCTCCGCAAGCTTCTTGCCGCCCGCAATGACGACCGGCACCGGGCAGCCTGCGACGACGCTCTGGAAATCGTCGCAGTAGTAGGTCTTGACGATGGAAGCGCCCATTTCCGCGGAGATGCGGCACGCGAGGCCGAGGTAGCGCGCGTCGCGGACCATTTCCTTGCCCACGGCGGTGACGGCCAGAACCGGGATGCCGAGTTCGTTGGCCTCGTCCACCAGGTCGCTCAGGCCCTTGATCGTCTGCCGTTCGTGCGGCGATCCCACGAAGACCGACATCGCCACGCCGGTCACGTTGAGCCTCACGGCGTCCCGGATCGACACGGTGATTTCTTCGTCGCTCAGGTCCTCCTTGAGGATCGAGGACCCGCCTGAAACGCGAAGCACCACGGGAACGTCGAGGCTCGCGTCCACGCAGTTGCGCAGCACGCCGCGCGTGACCATCAGCGTGTCAGCCAGCGGCGCGAGCGGCGCCACCGTCTCGGCAGGACGCACGAGACCCGTCGTCGGCCCCTGGAAATACCCGTGATCCACCGCCAGCATCACCGTGCGCCCATCGGCCGCCTTGAAAATCCGCGACATCCTGTTCTTCATGCCCCAGTCCACGGAAACTCCTTTCGCCGCACGCGATTTCGCGTGGAAGCGCAGGCTACCAGAGGCGAAGCGAAGGCGGCAAGCGCCTCAAAGCCGCTTCGAAAGGAAGATCGCCCCCTTGATCGGGTTGTGGCAGTACGGCTTCGTTGCACGGAAACCGAGCGACTTGTACAGAACCAGCGCAGCCGCGAGTTGCGGGACGGTGTCGAGCTTCATCGTGCGGAATTTCAGCCGCTTCGCCTCCTTGATCACCGCTTCCGCAAGGTGCCTCCCGATCCCCAGTCCCCGATATTGCGGCCGCACGAACATCCGTTTCATTTCGCAGACGCCTTTGCCGAGGTCGCGTAGGGCCACGCACCCGGCGGCGCGGCAGCCGTGGTGCGCGAGCAGGATCGCGCCGGTCGGCGGGCCGTAGCGGCCGGGAAGCGTGGCGAGCTCTTCCACGAACGACTGGAACTGCAGGTCGAAACCGAGGTCGAGCTGGTATTCGCGGAAGAGGCGGCGGACGGTGGTGAGGCGCGGGCCGCCGGTGACGGGGACGATCTGCATGGGGGGAGGCTACCAGCGGGCGGAATTCCGACAATAAGCGGGAGAGTGCGGCGTTGATTCATCATGAAACTCGCCACGCTCATGTTCGCCGCCATTGCCTGTTTGTCCGCCAAAGCGGAAGAGCCCGAGACGCGTACGGGGATTGCGTGGTTCGGGACCTGGGAGCGCGGATTCCGCGTCGCGAAGGCCACCGGGCGTCCGATCCTGCTGATTTCCGCCGCGCCGCAGTGCCACGGGATCTCCGGGCTCTGGTGACCCGGCAAGCAGAAGATGGACGGGAGTTACCTGTCCAACCGCGCCGTGATCGAGGCCTCGCGCGATTTCGTCTGCATCCGGCTCGCGACGTATGAGAGCAAGGAAGAGGCCGAGGTCATGAAGTCGTACTTTGTCGGCGCTTCGGGCGAGCTCGAAAACACGATGTTCGCGCTGATCGCACCCGACGGGAAAAAGATCGGCCGGGCGGGGCGTTCACCGGGATTCGTGTACGCCGACGCGGCGGCGCTGGCGGCGGGAATGAAGGAAACGGCGGCGAAATACGCGCCGAAGCAGGAAGGGAAGTGGGAACTGCCGGTGATGAAGAATGTGCGCCTCGCGCTCGACGTCGCGGCGTGCGACGGCCTGGCGTGCGTCGTGTCGCTGGCGGCGGACAAGGATGCGGCCGCGAAACAGGACGAAAAACTCGCGCAGGCCGCCTGGAAGGAATCGATCGCAGGCAAGTTCATCTACGTGTCCGTCACGAACGCGAAGGAGTTGGAAGCGATCAAAGGCGTGACGAAGAAGTCGGGATTCCTCGTGATCGACCCGGACACGTACGGCCTGGAAGGCAAGGTCCTCGCGGAAATCGATTCCAAAACGGCGGGCAAGGAGCTGGAAACGGCGCTGGAAAAGGCCTGGAAACTCCACAAGCCCGTCGAGAAAGATCCCCAGGAGCACATCCGCGAAGGCCACCGCATCGGGATCGACTGGAAGACCGAGATCCCCGACACGGACCCAGGACCGGGCGGGAAGGGGCCGCGCTGAATCGCAAATCGCCGGGCCGTTCAGCGCTTTTCCGCGGACGTTTCCGCGCGTTTCCGCGTTCGCGAAGCGCCTTTGTTTTTCTCAAACGAAAAGTGTTTGGACGCGGAAAAGCGCGGAAACATCCACGGAAAAACGCGGTCGGCCCGACACATACGGGAAGTTGGTGAACTACCCGGGCTCCCACGACAGGCGCTTCAGGAGCCTCGCGATCGGCGCATATTCCGCGACCGATTGGACATCCTTGACGGAGCCCGGCGACGCTCCGTGCCCGAAAACGAGGAGCACGCCGCCCGTTCCACCGGGAATTGCGACGGAACAGACCGCCATGGCAGCGTTCTGGGTTCCCGAAAAGTGAACCTGCGCTGGGCAGGCCTGCCCGCGGAAGTCGAGCGTGCCGCTTCCCCCCATCAGGAACTCTTTCTCGGCGCCGCATTGCTTCGTGACGAACGCTTCCAGTGACGCGTTGTCGCGAACTCCCTGTGGAAGCGGATGGATGCTGAGGAAAAGAGGGCCGCCGGGCGGGCCGGAGAAGGAGAGATAGGTCCTGGCGTCGGGGAATGTCTGCGGGAGGAACGGCAGCCGGTCGTAGCAGACGCGGATCCGAAGCGGTGGAAGGCCGCGGGCCACGGCTGAAGCGGGCGCGAGCGTGACGGTCCGGTCGTCCATGAGTCGGGAGGCCTTCGCCCACCAGGCGAGGTCGCCGTAGTCGGTGTCGTCATCCCAGAGGACAAGGAATCGCTCGACGGGCTTGTTGTTGCGGTCCACGCCCGAAAGTTTCAGCGCGACGTTTTCCTGCGTGACGCGAAGCGGTTCCCATCGGCCCTTGAGCGTCCCGATCACCTCGGAGGACGAATCGTAGTACGACGTACGGGACTCGGTCAGCTCGACCGAATCTTCGTCGAGGCGGATCTCGTAATCGAAATCGTCCTCGGTCATCGAGTTGTTCTTCGCGGAGGTTGTCCCGGATTGTTTCCAGAACGGGCGTGTCAGCGGATGACCGGCGATTTCGTCTCTCATGATCCCCATCATATCGCCAACCACCGTGTGCGAATGAGGCCGCTGAAATGGTACAAGCAAGAGGTTCACTTGCTGAGGAAGCGCCATGAAAGCACTTCTCGCCGTCCTTCTGTTCCCCGCCCTGGCCTGTGCCCAGACGGAGCAGCCGACCGTCAAGGATTCCGAGTTCGACGTCTACGACCTCGAGTCCATGAAGGCGGGCGAGTGGGTGTTGAAGGAGTCCGTCTCGAAGCTGCCGATGGACAGTCGCGGCGCCTTCGCAACCGTGTCCCATCGGGAGAGGTTGGCCTGCGTGCGAGTTGACGAGGACAAAGTCTGGATTGAAAGCTCGAACTGCGATCTGGAAGCAAAGGAGCTGGTTTTCGTAAGGCTATGGGAAGTGGACCGGAAAACGCGCAAAGTCCTGAAGGCGTGGGAATCGATGAAGGGTGCGGTCGCGCAGGAGGCGAAGGTTGAGAAAGGCCCGGAGAGGCAGAGGCAGCTCATTGACATCGAGAGCGACAGCGGTAAGAACTCGGAAACAGCGGTGAAGGAGAAACTGAAAGTCGGGACGACGGAAGTGGACTGCACCGTCGTGAAGATCGAGAACGTTCGAACGGAAAAGAACGACAAGACCGTCAAGACGACTTGCGCACGCTGGTTCTCCGCCGAAGTCCCGTTCCGTATGCGGGTCGCGGAGGTCGAGGCGTGTGTCGGGAACCAGATCCCGGAAACCGCGAGCAAGGATTTGAAGACAAGCCAGGCCTGCGTGAAATTGGAACTGGCGACGAGCGACGACACCTGGAAGATCGCAGAGTCCATCGTCGATTTCGGAACCGATGCGAAGCCGACGGTGAAAACGAAGTAGCGACGGCGCTACTTGGTTCAGGAATTGCGAATCTCGCCTTTCCCAAGGGTGGGCGAAAGGCCGCGGCCGCGCTTGTTTGGCCGTTCCGAGCGGATTAGAGTGGAGATGCATGGAGAGTTTTCGCGGCGAGAGGCCTGCCGACCCGCGGGGATCGCCCCCCGGAGGGCGATCCGGGCAGGTCGCTGGAGAAGACGCAGGCCCCGTCGGCGCGTCGGGAGGTTTCGAAGGGCCAATTCGTAACCGGAGCGCGATCAAATTCGCCCTGGCACAGCAGTTCGTGGCGCTGGTCGCAACTGCGTTCTTGCTCGACTGCGGCACGATGCTTCATGTGAGTTTGTTCGCCATCGCAGCCCATTGGGCAGGCATCCTCATGGTCATCTTGCGCCGTCCCTCGGCACCGACCTGGTTTGACCTCGGATTGATTCGCTTCGGTTTCATTCCCGTCGGAGTCGCGTCAGTCTTCATCGCAGGGCTGCTGGGCAGAGGATTCTGAAAACACGAATGCAAGCTAAGCATCAGTCGCCGCACTGACGCAAGAATCGCCGGGACTTTCAGCGCTTTTCCGCGTGACGTTTCCGCGCGTTTCCGCGTTCGCGAAGCGCGTCTTGTTTTTCAAGAAGCCAGTGTTTGACGCCGAAACGCGCGGAAACATCCGCGGAAAAGCGCGGCAGGTCGGACACGTGCTCGAAGTCGTCGAGAGACAACGGCGGGTGTCCGAATTGGACGCGATGCTTCTGGGTGGATTGCCCGCACGTTTCGGATTTGCGGCGTGACCCCGGCCCGGCGATGATTGTTCGAACAGTAAAGAGTCTTCGCCCCCCTCACAGGAGATCGCGTGCTGACTCAATCCTTGCCGCTCGGCAGAACTATCTCCGCCCTCCGCGAGGGAGGACTCACCGCGCGATCGCTGCTGAAGTCCTGTCTCGACAGGGCGGACGAGGTCGAGCCCAAGCTCCACACGCTTCTCGCCGAACCAGAGCGCCGCGCGCGCCTCGAGCCGGAAATCGACCGGCTCGGCCGCCGCTGGCCCAACGTCGCTTCCCGGCCGCCGTTGTTCGGCATCCCTGTCGGCGTGAAGGATCTTTTCCGCGTGGACGGCCTGCCGACGCGCGCCGGGTCGGCGCTTCCCATTGCGCATTTCGCGGGGCCGGAAGCGGGGGTGGTTAAACGGCTTTCGGAAGCGGGGGCGCTGGTGTTCGGGAAGACGGCGACGGACGAGTTTGCGTATGCGGATCCGCCGGCGACGCGGAATCCGCATGAGCTGGCGAGGAGCCCGGGCGGGTCGAGCGCGGGGTCGGCGGCGGGCGTCGCTGCCGGGGTTTTCCCGCTTGCGCTCGGCACGCAGACCAGCCGCTCGATCATCGCGCCGGCCGCGTGGTGCGGGGTTGTCGGGTTCAAGCCGTCGCACGGACGTGTGCCCCTCGACGGCGTGGTGCTGATGGCTCCTTCGCTCGACGTGGTCGGGTGGCTGACGCAGGACGCCGTCGGTGCGTATTTCGCCGCGTACTGTCTCCTCGACAACTGGCGGCCGATGGAGAACCTCCGCGAGCCGGTGTTGGGTATCCCGGGGAACGATTACCTCGCCGGGCTTCCCGACCTCGGCTGGCGCGCGCCGTTCGACGCCTGTTTCGCCAGCCTCCCGCCGTCGGTCACGACGCGGCCGTGCCCGATCGCCTGGCCGACGGGCCTGGAAAACGTCTACGGCGGATGCATGACGCTCCTCCACGGCGAAATGTGGCACCAGCACGAGGCGCGCTTCGCGGAATTCGGCACGCTCTACCGCGCGGCGAGCCGATCCGGGGTGGAGCGTGGAAGAGCGATTCCGGAGGCGGAAGTGCGGCGGGCGCGGAACCTGGCGCTCGAGGTCCGCGGGGCGATCGAGGCGGCGATGGACCAGGCGGGCGTGGATGCGCTCATCAGCCCGTCGCAGCCCGGCCCGCCCCCGCTTGTCGGCGGCGCGACCGGCTCCGGCGCGACGACGTCGCCCTGGTCCTACGCCGGGCTGCCCTGCATCAGCGTGCCGTGCGGACGGATCGGCGGGCTGCCCGCCGGCATGCAGCTGATCGGACGCCACGGAAGCGACGAACTGATTCTGCACGCGGCGTCGTTTTTCGAGCCGGTCTGGGCGCTGCTTTGAGGCAGGCGGTTGATCGGCCGCCCGCCGGTCAAATCAGGCGCTTCAGGGCCACCGCCATCACCGCCAGGCACGCAAGCAGGACCAGCCTGCCCGGGAAGAACGGAGTGCCTGGAAGCGATCCGGTCGCGCAACGCGGAATGCGTTGTGCCACCGGTGCTCCCAGCGTCGCGTAACCTCGGCTGAAAAGGCTTCCCGCGGCCGATTTCTCCAGGACGCCGCTTCGCCAGGCCGACAGGCTCGCGACCACGCCCGAGTCGCTTCCGAACATCGCCGTCGCGACGTAGCAGCGCCGGGCATGGTGAGTGGAGCCGGTGCGAACGCCGAAATCAAAGTCATCGCCGGTGCGGAAGGACTGGGCGGAGCTGAAAGGGCCGGTGGCGCCGGCGGTGTCGGTGAAGCGGATGCGCCAGAAGTAGACGGTATCGCGGAGGAGGTTGACGTTGACGGTGAGATCGGCGCAGCGGGTGTCCTTGGGGAGCGGGGGAGAGATGCCGAAGGTGCCGGAATCGAAATCGACGAGGGCGAAGGTGGAGTCGGTGGAGACCTGGAATTGATATGCGATGGCGGAGTCGTTGGTATTGCCGTCGCGGTAGATCGCGCTGAAAGCGGGGGTTTCGTCGATGACGGGATCGACGAACCCGGGATTACCGGACTGCGCGGTCTGGGCACTTTCGTTCACGAAGAGGGAGTCGGGCGGAAGTGGCGGGAGCGGAGGTTCGACGGTGAAGGAGAACACGGTGGAGAGGGCGGTGGTGTTGCCGCCGGCGTCGCGGGCGCGGACTTGCCAGAACCAGGTACCTGGAGCGAGGACAGGGGTCGTGAACGTGGAGGCCGGGGGTGAGGCGAAGAGGACGACGGGCGGGTTGACGGTGTCGAGGAAGAGGTCGTAGGAGGGCGTGGTGGGGCCGCAGGGGCTCGTGTCGGTGGAGTCGGTCCAGTCGAGGACGACGGGAGTGGCGACGAGGCTGGTATCGGCGGGGGACAGGAGCGTCGGGGTCGGCGAGGGCGCGGTCAGGTCGGGGATGCCGCAGGAAACCTGGAGGTCGTCGATGAACCACCCGTCGTGCGTGTTGTCGGAACCGTCGACGGTGTCGAAGCGGAAGCTCACGCGGATGAGGGAGACGCCGGCGGTGGCGATGGCCGCGGAGCAGTCCACCACGATCAGCTTCCGCGTGCCCATGGTGCCTGCGTCGATCGGGTAGAAAGCGGCGTCGTATGACTGGTCGCCGACGCGCATCGCCGTCCCGGGAATCGTGACGCCGGCCGCGTCGGTCAACTCGAAGAATGGCGTGTCGAACCCGCTGCTTCCGGCCATGTAGTCGCCGGTATCGAAATTGTTCTGCCAGCTCACGAGCACGGTGCCGCCGAGGCCTGAAATGTCGATCACCGGGCTGAGTGCGGTGCCCGAGTTCGTGATGGGGCCGAGCACAGGATCGACCGCGACGTAATCCACGCCGTTGTTGTAGTTAAGCGATCCCCCGGAAGTGCCGACCCGCGGGCCGTCCGTGCCCGGGCCTCCGAATCCGTCCCCGACCGGGTCGCACGCCGCGTCGTAATCGACCCCCCAACCGACGCCGAACGTCGGCGGATCAATCGTCCAGCCCGCCGGGACGCCGACCCCGTCGAAATTCTCGGCATAGGGCGCCGTCACCTGGGCCGAGGATTCCAGCGCGGGGAAAAACGACGCCGCAAGAACGGCCACCGCAAACATGAGACGCATGGGACCTCCTGGAAGACGGTTCGAATGAGACTTACTTAACACCATCGGCAGGGCTCCTCCATAGTTCGAAGTTCCTGCTCTCCTTCGCCGAGGCAAGAATCGCCGGGCCGTTCAGCGCTTTTCCGCGTGACGTTTCCGCGCGTTTCCGCGTTCGCGAAGCGCGTTCTTGCCGCTACTCCAGTTGTTTCCGCAGGTCGTCGATCTCCGCCTGCCGCTCCCGGACGAACGCGGTGCGCCAGTACCGCTGAAGCAGGTCGCCGAGGAAGATGCGGGCCTCGCCGCGGTCGCCCTTCTTCGCAAGCGCTGCCACGCTCGCCCACATTGATTCGGCCTTCTTTTCGTGGTCGGGCGGGGAAGCCTTGGCGGGGTCGAACTTGTCGAGCATGAACTCGAAATTCTTGAGCCGGCTGCGCACGAACGCCGTGTGGCGGTACGTGGACATCAGGCCGGAGCAGAGCGGATGGATCTCGGCGAAACGCCCCTGGTTCATGGCTTCCTGGGCCTTCGTCGCGAGCGCGGCGGCGGCTTCTTCCTCCCCCGGCGTCGAGGTCGCGAGGTGCTCGCGCTTGAAAATCTCCCAGGTCTCGCGGGAGAGCGGCCAGGCCTTCTCGAGCCGGGCTGCGTCCAGGTGCTTCATGGGCGGCGGGAACGCCCGTTTCTCCTTCTTCCCGAGCACCGCGTGGAGCCGGCAGAGCTCGGCGTACACGTCCGAAGCGACGACGGCAAGGTCGTGTGGCGGCGTCTTCTTCGAATCCGACGTCGCCTCTTCCCACCGCTTCATGAAGACGCAGACCGCACGGTCGCGCAGCGTGGCGTGGGCCGACTTTCCCTCCGTCTGCGCGATTACGGTCCCGATCGCCCGCAGTTCGGCGTGCTTTCGCTCCTCCGACCGCTTCTGGTAGGCGCCCCAGTCGCGGGACGGCGAGCGCCAGAGATGGTCCATCAGCAGGTACTGGATCGTCCGGACCCCGGCGGTGGCGGGATCGGGCGGGACCTTGAGGACCTCAAGCAGCAGATCTTCGGCCCCGACCTCCGCCGCCAGTTTCACGATCGGCCAGTCGGGGTACATCGTCCGCCAGCCGGAGTACTCCCAGTCGTTCCAGTTCAGCGGCGGTGCCTTCACGTCCTTCGGCCCGCTGGCGATGCGGATGTACTCCGCATACGCGGCCTGCGTCAGCCGGGGGCGAAGCCGCTCCGTGAACGACGGATCCAGCGCCGCGGCCTCGACGAGATATTTCTGCACGGCGTACTGGTGGCCGCCTTGCGGGAAGCGGTCGAGGTACTCGAGCGAAGCGTCGATCAGCTCCGGCGGGGCGAGCTTTCCCTCCTGGAGGATCTTGACGAGTTCGTCGAAGAGCCCGTCGTCGCGGGTGTGGAGCAGGCGGCGATAGAGCGCCGTGGCGTCGTTCTTCTTGAGGGTCCTGTTCGTCCATGCGTCGCGGAGCAGGTTGCTCGCGCCGCGATAGCCGCCTCTTCCCTTGAGCGCGTCCATCATGGTGTCGAGGAAGGCCGACCCCTGTTCGCGAGGCCCCGCGGCGTCGAGCGCCCATGTCGCGCCGGTCAGGCGGACGATCCACGGAATGCGGGCACGGAACGTGTCGTCCTGCTTCGCCGCCTCGTAGATCTCGCGGACCCACTTGTCGAGGGGTTCGCGGGGATAGTGGTGGATGAAGCGGTACAGGAGCGTGGTGATCAGGTCGGCCAGCGGTTTGAGATCGGGCTGGAGGCGGCGGAGGTGCGCGTGGAGGTCGTCCACTTCTTCGATTGTCGTCGCGCGCTCGAGCAGGTCCACGAGGCAGCGGACCAGCTCCGGCTCGTTGCGATAGGCGAAAGCGCGCAGGCGGTCGGTCACGGGACGGACGACGGCGGGATCGGCGTACGGGTCGAGCAGGATGCGGCGATACGCCTTCAGGATCGGCGCGCGGTTGGCGTCGGTGACGGGAATCCCGGCGACCGCAACGGCGAGCAGCCCCCCGATGCGCGGGTCGCCCTCCTCGCTCAGCCTGTCCATCATCGCGCGCTCGACCTCGGGGCTCTTGTGGCGCAAACCGATCAGCACCTTCGCCTGCCGCATCCGCAATTCCGCGACCGGTTCGGCGCGCACGGCCTCGATGAACGCGGGCTCCAGTTCTCTTGGATGCTGGGGCAGCCGCCCGGCGGCCAGCCCGATCGCTGCGGAGCGGACCCAGGGGCTCGGGTCGCGAAGCGCCTTTGCCCAGAGCGCCGGGACTTCCGCTTCGCCGAGGAGTTCGAGAATCGCGAGCTTGAGGCCGGTCGCTTTCGTGGCCTCAAAAAGCCCGGCGAGCCGCTCGACCAGCCCGGGCTGGGACGAGAGGCGATTGCGAAGCGCGGCGAGCATCCCGGCCCGATCGGGGAGCCGGGCAACGTACTCCATGATGTGGTCGAAGACCTCGGGCGCGACCCGGCGCAGGTCGGTCACCAGTTCGATCGCACGTCCCCGGAGCGCCGCGTCGGGCTCGCCGGTCGAGAAGACGAAAATCGCCTGCGCCGCCTCGGGCGAGAGCGACGGCCGTTTCGCGAGCGCATCCAGCACCGCTGACTTCACCACCGGAAGTTCCCAGGGCCGCAGAAGCGCGACGAGCCCGCGGTCTGCGGGACCTGTCGCCAGCTGCACCAGCAGAGCCACCAGCGGCATTCGAAGCGACTGCGGGGCGCGGATCGCGAAGTCCGCCAGGAATTCTGCGGTCTCCCCGGACAGCTTCGCGCAGGAGGTGAGCCCCTTCAGGCAAGCCGCCTGGATCTCCTCGTCGAGATCGAATTCCAGGCTCGCGTGGAGAAGCGCCTGGACGGCCTCCTGGTCGGGAGCAAGCTCCGCGAGGCGACGCACCGCCGAGAGCCGCAGGTCGCGCTCCGGCTCCATCGCCGCGACGCGGGCGAACGCCTCGAGATACGCGTTCCGGTCCTTGAGGCGCGTCAGGTCAACGGCGACCAGCGCGTCCATAAGGGCGCGGCGCATCTCGACCGAAGTCTCCATTCCCAGGCGCTCGGCGAGCGAGTGGACGACCTCTTCTTCGCGCAGGAACGGCTTCAGGTCACGAAGGGAGCTGATCCGCTCCGCCGTCGAATTCCCGGCGTCGAGCGCCAGCGCCAGCAACTTCTTGAAATCACTCATCGGCAAACCCCGGTCCCGGAGGCTTCGGCGCCTTCACGGGTTTCTCGCGCCCGAGCGTCTGGAACGCGTCGTCCAGGAGCTCGACGAACGCTTTCTCTTCCGGCGTCGGGAAGCGCTTGACGATTTCGTCGAGGAGCGCCGGCGCGGGCTCCCAGGCCAGGTTTCCCGCGAGGAATTTCAGGTACGGGATCAGCGCGGTCTCTGTCTCCTTCGCCCGGATGCGCCGGCGGAATTCCGCGGCGAGGGTTTCCAATCCACCGTAAGCCGCGATCAGCAGTTCGCGCATCAGCACCGGCCCGTACTCGGTCCGCTTGTCAAAAATGGTCCAGAGATCATCCTTCAACGTCGGGAATCGCAGGTTGGAGAAGAGCGGGACGAGGTAGCTGTCCGGCGATCCGTAACTGGAGTCCTTGTCGAGGCAGAAATGGATGCAGTACCGGCTGATGTCGTCCTCGACGGCGTTTCTCGACACGAGGAACTGGATGAGCGTCAGCGCGCTGACGTCGTACCCGTAGACCTGGTACAGATTCACGTCGGGATTGAGCGCCGCCCGGATGACGCGGCGGGCCATTTCGGGGTTCGAATCGTAGTGCATGAAGAGGTCCGGGAAGACGCCCTCGGCGTTCCGCTCGACGTCGACCTGCTTCAGCCACTGCGCCCAGTCCACCTCGCGCTTGTCGGACTTCGCTTCCGCCTCATCGACCGCGCGCCGGCACAGGTCGGCCATTTCGCCCTCGCCGCGCTGGGCCGCTTCCTTGAGCGCGGCGCGCAGTTCCGGGGACTTGGAAGGGATGCGGACGATTTTCCGGGCGAGCTCCAGCCTCACTCCCGCGTCGATATCGGGATCGAGCAGGGCCGCCGCGGCTGCCGCGAATGCCGGCACATTCGTCTCGTTCAACGGGAGGTGAAGAATGCCCTTCGCCGCCCAGGTCTGGATCGCTCCTTCCGGCGACTTCAACGCGCCGAGGAAGATGGTCGTCATCCGCGGATCGGTCCCAGGCGCCCCGGAGAACGTCCGAAGCAGCGCCACGCGGACGCGATCGTCCGTCTCGGTCTCGTAAGCCTTGAGAAACTCCTCGAGAAGCGCGCGGTCCCACGAGGCGTACCGCCCCAGGAGCTCGCACGTCGCGGCGGCGAGGTCGCCCTTCGTGTTGCGCCCCAGCAGGTCGAGCAACGCTTTGCGGACCGCCGCGTCGTGGGCGACGTAGGGGACCATCAGGCGCAGAAGAGTCTGGAGCAGTCCCACCGAGCGGACTTCGGGAAGCGCGTCGACCAGGTGCTTCCGGACCGCAGGTGTGAGTTCCAGCGAATGCTCGAAAGCCAGCAGCGCTTCCCGCCGAATTTCTTCGGACGCGTCCTGCTGGATCGCGTCGAGAAGCGCCTTCCGTGCGATATCCGAGGAGGCGCCCTGCGAGGCCAGCCCCTGGATCGCCGCCAAACGGCATCCCGGATCGGGATCCTTCGCGACGACTTCAGCGAGTTCCTTTTCCATCGCGATGGCGCGGTCCGTCACGTGGTCGAGCACCAGCCGCCGCACGGACGCCGGTTCGGTCGGGGACAGAAGCGCCTTGAGGGTCTTCGTGTCGAGCGCATCCTTGCGGAGGAGGCGCGAAACGAGAGCCGGCTTAAAATCCGCGTCCACGCGGTCCATCGCGTTGGCGAGCAGCTTCGCGATGCCGGGGGGAGGATCGTCGAATGTGCACAGCGCCGAGAGAATGGCGCGCTGGCGGGCGGCTGACTTCTCACCCGCGTAGGCCGTGGTGAGCGCCTTGGCGGCACGCGGATCGGCGGTGATGAAACGGCCGAGCGAACCGATGGCGAGATCGCGCGTCGCGTCCACCGAGAGCGCGGCGATCAAGAGCCCGACCCACGCCTCGGGATCAGGTATCCGGCGCGGATCGGCCGAAACGAGCGGGGCGATCATGCGGCGCCGAAGGTCGACATCTTTCTCCGCTTCGGCCAGTTCGATCCACCGGCCGCAGACCTTGGGATCGGCGAGATGGCGGGCCGCCATCGAGAGCAGTGAGAGCTTCGATTCGCGATCGGAAGACGCCGAAAGATCCAGAAGCCCCAGCGCCTGCGCCGTCGTCGTCTCGCGCCGCCCCCGGATCTCCTCGAGAAGGCCGGACGCCGGGGAGGATTTCTTCGCCGCGGGCTTTTTCCGGGCGGGGCTCATTTCGGCGTTCGAAGAGTGTCGGGCTTGATCCCCGAGAGGACGCCGGTGAGTTCCTTCTGCTGGGCTGCGTTGAGCTCGAGCTTGAAGATCTCGTCGAGACAGCGCTGCCGCGAACCCGTATCGACGATCTCATTGCGCACCACGCCGACGAGCACTTCGAAGGACTTCTCCACGTTCGGCCGGAGGTAGCCGTCGAGGCACGTCCGGATCAGTTCGCGATCGGAGTCGTTGGCGAGCACGTCCTCGAACGCCGCGACGATCTCTTCGTGCGACTCCGGCGACGTCACCAGCGCCCCCGCGCAATCGAGCCGGAAGGGCGACGACGGCTCCGTGAGCTCCGCGCAGAAGACCTTCACCAGCGCCGGATGGCGATCGACCGAGAGAGGCTTGAGCAGCGTGAACAGCGTCTGGCGGATGCCGGCGTCGCGTTCCTTCCTGAAGAGCCGGAGCAGGGACTCGAGCACCGCGTCCGCCTTGACCTTCGGGAGGACGAGCTCCAGCACGGTGTTGCGCTGGGACGCTTTCGGCAGCGTCTCGGCCGCCTTCAGCAGCCTCGTGCGGATCCCGGCATCGCGCCCCGCATACGGGGCGAGGAAATCGACAAGCGCCCGGAACTCACCGTCGTCGAAAACCGACGGATTCGAGGCGAAGGCTTCCGCCACGGCTTCGCGCACCTTCGCGACCCGGGCGTAATCCTTGAGGACGCCGAGAATGCCGGTTCGCACGCCGGTCGAGCGGTCCGACCCGAGCTGCCCGGCAAGCGCGGTGAGCTGCTCCTCGGAGAGCTCCGGTCCTTCCGCCTGGAGGGCGACGGCGCGTTTCCGGAGCGGGATGGAGGCGTCCTTCGACCCCGTCCACAGGAGCTGCTCGATGACTTCGCCGCCCCAGGGCTTGATGAACTGAAGCGTTTCGAGCGCGGAGCCGCGCGCCGATTCGTCGGGGTCGTTGCGCAGGACCTGGGCCAGAAGAGGGACGTACGCCGGCGTCAGCGACTTCGCCTTCGCCAGCCGCTGGAGAATGCGGAGCCGGAGCCCCTTGTCGCGCTTGATATCGAGGTAGGGCTCGAGCGCGCCGACAAGGCCGTCACCCCACGCCGGGCAGCGTTCCGCGAGGGCCACCGCCGTGGACTGGATCGAGGCGTCGCCGCCCTGGCAGCGCTTCAGCGCGAGGATGGCCGTTGCCTCTGACACGGTGGCAAGACTGGCGACCGCCTGCACGGCCGCCTGCCGCTCCTGGTCGTTGAGCACGGGCTCGGCCAGCACATCGAGGAAGAATCCGGCGAGCCGCTCGTCCTGGTGGAGCCCCTCCTGCAGGCGCGCCATCAGCGCCGTCCGGACCGCGCGTTCCTTTTCGTTCTTGAAGACGCCGATGAACGCGTCGTGAAGCCCTTCAATGGAGGCGAAGCGCGAAGTGTCGATCGAGGCGATGAGGCCGAGCAGCGCGTCACGCGTCTCCTTGTCCTTTACCTTGGGCAGCGATTCGACGAGCGCTTCGACGACTTCGGGGACGTGGAGGTTCTTTCGAGCCATCCCGAGCATCTGGGATTTGATGACTTGTTCCGACTGCGGGCTGGCGAGAACGGAGCGCAGCAACCCGGGCAGCGATTTCGCGGCCCCGGCGTCGGGATTCTTTGCGGCGGGTGTCTTCTTGGCGGCCATGGTTCACGCAGTCCTCGACGGGTTACCCGCCATAGAGCTTCTGGACGGCCTTCTGGAAATCCTCCTGCAGCTTCTGGGCCTTCTTCGTCTTTGCCTCGGGCGACCCGGTCCCTGACATGATCTTCGCCATCTCTGCCTGGAGATCCGCCGCCAGCTTCTCGGCCTTCTTCCCCGCGGCCACGTAATCGGGGGGCTCGCCCGATCCGCCGCCCGCAGGGCCGGTCCACCCGGCGGCCTGTTTCGCGGTGCCCCCGATGCTCTCGAGCAACTGCACCGCCAGGGAGTGACCGGGGTGGAGCTCGAGGACCTTCTCGAGGGACTTCTTTGCTTCGGGAATCCGGCCAGCGTCCACATGGACGGCGCCCAGCTTGAAATGAAAGAGGTCGTTGCTGGGATGATTCTTGATGCCGAGTTTCAGCGCCTTGACGGCCGCCGCATCGGCGCCGAGCGTCATGTGGCAGCTCGCGAGCCCGTCGCAGGCCTTGACCCAGTCGTCCGATTCCGGCGGAAGCCCCAGCCCTTCTTCGAAATGGGGAACGCCCTTCGCCGCGCGGTCAGTGAAGCGGTAGAGATTGCCGAGCATGATGTGGGCGCGGCCGTGGTTGGAAGCGAGTTCCAGGGCCTTCTTGAGGCTGGCCTCCGCCTCCGCGACCACCCCGGGCGAACCGGACACCGCCGTGCCGCCGCGGAGCTCCGCTTCGATCGACATCATCAGCCGCAGCCCGTGGTTGTAGTGGTCGTTCGCGTCGCCGGACGCAGGGGGCGCGGCCTTCGCAGTGGTCTTCGACTTCACAGCGGCCTTTTTTGCGGCCATGTGGACTCCCTTCTATTCGAGGGTCACGGCATCGATCCGATCCAGACGGACGACGATGCGGGTCCGTCCCTTGGCGGATCGAAGTTCGGCGGTGGCCTCGTCGATGCGGCTGACAATGCCCGTGAGTGCCGATCCCTGGACGTGGACCGTCACGGCCAGCTGCTCGGCCTTGCTCGATTTCAACACGTCGCGGATCGCGTCGTCGGCCATCGCTGCTCCTCTTCAGGGGCGGTCATCGTCCGACCCCCCGGAACGGGTGTCAAGACATGCCCGAACGCCCGTGGCCGCGCTTGTTTGGCCGCACCGGGAAGGCTAGAGTGGCGTTCATGAAACGTGCGAGCGCCATCAATCCTGTTGGCGCAAGTGAGTGCGCCGCGTGCGGCACGCGCGGTTTCGGAGTTCTCGTGCGTCTCATGGCCACAGTCCTCTTCTTCCACCTCATCGTGCCTCCGATTCCGGCCCCTGCAGACGAATTCATCGTCACTTCGCCGGATGGCTCCTGGCGCATCGAAGCAAAGTCTCCTTACCACTCAGGACCGAACGCCTCCTTCACCAAACTCCCGTTCGTCTACTCGTTGATTGAGGTGAAATCGGGGAAAGTGCTCTGGTCGCGCAACCAGGAGCCATCGATGGACGCCAGGGCCGCGCGTCCCGCAGAGGGCTTTCCTTCCCGGGTTTTTCTCGATGACGCATGCCGAGTCGTCGTCTTGACGGACGACCGCAAGGTCGTCCTTCTCGAGCCGAGCAAGGGGGAGAAGGTTTTTCAGGATCACCTGCCTCCAATTGCCGGTGAAGATGGGGAGCGATACGGGGAATTGTTCGGCGCAGGTCTCTGGGGTCCTATGACGCGTGGGTATTTCCTCTCGACTGATCCGACCCATTCCGGCAGCCCCGACTACTTTGTCGTGCGGCTTTATTGGGGAAAACGCTTTTATTTCGACCTGAAATCAAGGCGTTTCGCCGATGTGGCAAGGGTCAGCAAAGCACTCGCCGCCGCGGCTGAGGCAGAGGAGCGAAGGTGGACCGTGGCCGCGATCGCCCACTTCAGAGCCGCCGGCGTTCCCAAGGCAGATCCCTTCGACGTGCAAAATGAGCAAGGTGAGTTTCACGCTGCGCTCTGGCTC
>JAIOPR010000227.1 GCA_021413805.1 Planctomycetota bacterium | reverse complement strand
GGTGCCATTGACGTCCTCAGGTCGAATGATCGGCTTGGGTACATCCGCACGAAGGGCATCAGCCAGGAGGATCGCGTCGGTCGGAATCGGTCGAGTGATCGGCATGATGTTTCTTCCTCTGGCATGGTCGCCGCATTGCATCGTGCTAACTCCCGCGGGAGCACTCTCTCGCGAGGAACGCTTGGGGTCCGGTCGACTTCCACGATACTCTGGCTCGGCAGGGCACTGTGAGGAAGCTCATCATGGGTTGGGATGTCTTCATCTCATACGCCTCGGAGGACCGAGACGTTGCCGCGATGCCGATCAAGGCGGCGCTGGAGGCCGCGGGTGTCTCCGTCTGGATGGACAAGGAACAGGTCGGCGTTGGCGCTGGCATTCGTCACGCCATCGACATCGGGCTCGGACACTCGAAGCACGGCGTGGTCATCCTTTCCCCGCGGTTTTTCAACAAGGCGTGGACCCAGCAGGAACTCGACGCCCTCTTCATGAAACACATCAGCTCGGGACAAAACGTCCTGCTGCCAGTGGTGCTCGACATGACGGCGGAGGAGGTCGGGACGAAGTCCAGGCTGGTTGCGGGAATGAACCTCCTCTTCTTGAGCGACGGCCTGGACAAGGTCGTCGCCGCTCTGGTTTCGCATGTCCGGGGAGGCTCTCCACCCGAGCCGAAGCCTGTCGAAATACGCAAGGCCGCACATCCGGACGCGGCGGAACTGGCTCGAATCATCCTGGTCACACTCCAGGACGGCAGGCAGTTCTTCTTCAATTCGAACGGGGTGCGCACCACCGCCGCCGTCGTCTGCGCAGAGATCCGGCCCTCTGGTCCAACCGAGTCCGAGAGCCTCACACAAATCAAGGAGGGCAGTGACCTAGCGATTGCGTATGGGACCACCTGCCTTTTGGGGCGCGTCGACCGTGTAGAGCAGAACTGGCAGGGGGCGACCGAAGAATGGCATGTGGAGTTGCAACGGAACGACTCCCTTCTCCGCGCGGGTTCCGAAATGAGTCTTGCTGGAAGATCCGCGGACGATATCGCCGCGCTTCGCGCCCGGCGAATCCTCCTGAACGAGAAGCTACCTGTCCGGAAGAACTCCGACGCCCACAACCTCAACGACCTCCTCCTCGAAACGCACATCAGAGGTCAACACGGCTCCTTCCTCTCGGTCACCGAGTCGCCTCTACCCGACCTGTTCGAGAAGTCGAGGGGGCACGACGCTCTCACTCTCGCGGCGGGCAAGCTCCTTTGCGTCACCGCGCTGACGCTGTCGAAGACGGTGGAGCGGATTCTGAAGTTCAACCTCTCCCTTCGCGATCGAATGCTATCCGTCGAGTTCGAGGGCATCAGGGCGCGCGCGTATCAGAATGTTGAGCCTGCCAGGATCGTGGTAACCGGCTCCCTGACGGTAAAATAATGGATTCCCAATTGCGCGATCTCGCACGGCCGGTTCAGGTCATGTGGCTTGCACGGAACGCTCACGGACGGTGTGCATGAGTGACCCTCTTCCTGACGCGGATGAAATCGCCCGGTACAGCCAGCGAAAGTGCCCGCGGTGTGGCAAACATGAACTGAGGATTTTTCGCCAGCTTCACCGACCCATCGAAGAGATTCGGTGTGCCTCGTGTCGTGCAAGATGGACTGGGTCGTGCACGCAGGAATCGCTATGGCGCCTCGAAGTCGAAGCCGATCCTACCGGCGCAGCCCACAAGATCGTGCGCGAATCCGCTCACGAGGCCACCGGTAGTTGGCATCCACCTTCATGTCGATGCGATCAAGGCGCCGGGACGAAATGGTTGAGGCTGAAGACCGACCGACATTGGGGCCGAGGAGAGGAGCGGGACACGGTTCGCCTCGGGTGCCTGCTCAGCGCGTGCGACTACGTCCTCGACGTGCCAATCCGGGTCAACGAGGAGGACCGCGAGTTGCTTGAGAAATTCCCTGTGCCGGAAGTGCGGCGGACCTTTCACGGGTTCCTCACGGCGGACGGGTGCGAGATCATGCTGACCTCGTGGGGGGCCTTGCCACACATCGGGTAGCTCGTGGGTCACCATAATCGAGGACCGCGGCGATCATGGGCCTCCCAAGGCCCTGGTCGGTGCCAACTGGAGACTCGAAGGCTCTGGATCGGCGACGCAAGAGTAGCGAACATCATCACCGGACCGTGGCAGCGGCTTCTGGAGCGACTCACACCGACCCCGAGATCGATAGGAGTCCGAGGTGCTGCGCGATGGCAGCAGTGGCCCGGGACGGATCGTCCGGGGCTTGCTCTTCGAGATGACACGGGGAACCTAGGTCCGGATCGGGCCGGAGCCGGGATGGCGGGGTGGCAACCCAGGAGTCGAGGTTGTTGCCGCGCAAGAAGTGCTCCAGTTCCTTCCCGAGCATCTCGCCGATGAGGGAAGCGTGGCCGGGCCTCGTTGCTGGATCGAGAGCTACACGGTGGAGAAAGAGGCGGCGGTTGCGCGGCTCGCGGTTGAGTGGGCGCGCGGAACAGGGATGTCGGCAAGCATGCGTTCTCGCTGGCGCCTGTGGGGTCGGCCCCTCGAAGTCCGGGCTGGATCGCGACTGTGCAGCGGCGGCCACACCAGCATCCGACCTTCAATGTTGAGGCCTCGGTCGAAGAGTCACGCAAGGGCACGCTTGCGGATCTCGCGTAACTGCCTTCCGGGGCTCGATGCTTGATCATCCTTCCATCTGCACGTCTGCAAACCGCGTGGCGCCTTGACCTTGCCAAGCTGTACTTGCTCAGAAGTGTAGGTACGCCGGTGTCGCGGTACCTCGTCCATCAGGACACCCGCGCATATTGGCGCCGTGCAAGACGGATCGGGGTGGAACAAATTGCATTGCCGGACGTTTGCGCTTCCTGCCGACGGGCCTCCGGCGACCCGGACGCCGAGCTCAACGCGGTGCACTCCTGAGCAGGTTTTCGTTTCGACTTGCCGACGTGAGCACGGAAACTGGACGGCTGTCAGAAGTTACATGCAGTGATCGCGTCGGTCCGGGATGAGGAACGGACGGCTCACCGGATGAACTCGGTTGTCGTGCTTGCGCTGCTCAGAGATCATGCAGAGCGCGTCAGTGAAGGCTGACACGACCTCGATGGGCCGCAGTCGCGTTACCTCGCGTACACATGTGAGCCCTTGCTGCTCGTCCTCGGGTCTCTCGCTCCTTTCCGTCCTTGACCGTGCGCGAGATCAGGAGGACTCACAACCGCTCGGCCGAGTTGAGGTTCCGTTGATGTCTGAATCGGGATCATCTCCGGAACCGAGCCTAGTCAACTGCGGCCCGAGGATTGCGCTAACTCGACCAACCAACACACTGGAGCGCCGCCATGAACAACAACGCCGCGTTCAAGTCCGAGGACAAGCAGGTGACCGTCACCGCCCCCGCCCCCGGGAAGACTCATTCGAAACTTGTCACGGGGCTCGTGATCGGGAGCCGTGTAGCCGCGGCGGCGGTCGTGATCTGGAGCGTCGCATCCTTCGGTTTCAACGAGGCCCGCGATCTATCCATCGCCATGGTGATACTGACGCTCCCCGCCTCGGCGGACTACCTCAGGCATCGGTTGCTTCAGAAACGCAACCCGCACTGGTCATCCGCCGCTTTGGTAGTCGGCATCTGGCTGGCGGTTGGCTTCGGATCCCTCCTGCTACCGGACGCCCGTACCTTCCGGAGAGCGGTGCTCGAATTCCGGCATCCTGGCGTTCGGGTGCGCTGCGCGGAGGAAGTCTGCGGTCCCGACCTGGAGAAGGATCATCGCCGGCTGACCCGTAGGCGGATCCTCAATTTCAAACCCGGTGACGTGAATGGTCGTGCGATGGTTGAGTATCACGCCATCGCGGGGTCTGACTTTCCGACTCAGCACGTGGTCATTTCCATTTCCGGGAAGTGTGGTCCCAAGCAGGAGCCCTTCTCCATTCTTGCGTTTGCTCGCTACGACGTCGGTAACGGGAAGACGGAACCTCTTCTCCCTACGCCGGCCTTTGGTGCGGCGATTTCGGACGGAGAGTGGGTTCCCATCCTCGTAATGCATCCCCGCGTAAGGACGCCCAAGTACGGGGAAGTCACGACATTGGAGATGCGGATCACCGAAGAGGGGGAGGTGTCCCTGTGGCTGGACGGTCTCTTCCAGGGCTCGGTGACGTCTCCGAAACTTCCGGCTCCCGTGACCCTTGACTCCGCTGATCTGCAGGTGGAAGGCCGCGCTCAGCTCTACGGATATGGTGCGGAAGCGATGATTGAAGAGGACACCGCGTCTCGGGAACGCAAGTAGTGCCGCACAACGGACTGGCTGGCAAGGGAACTGGGCCGACGGAAGCAGGTAGATTGCCGCACGTATTTTGGGCCGGACGTGAACTGCCGCCGGGCCGGAGCTGCCCCGCCTGCAGCCTCGCCCGATTGGATCATGGGGACGATGGTCCCGTCGCGCATCCAATCCGGGGGAGGGTTGCGCGGAGGTTGCACCGGTCGCCTTTCCACATGGGCCGATTAGCTCCTGCGTGCAGGTCTAGCGCAGCGATCGTTTCCTGTCGACTCCACAGGATTACGATCATCCGGCCCTCCGGCAGTGCTTCCCGTCGATAGAGACCGCGCCCCGCGTGTCCGACTCCCCACGGCAGACGACGACGTACTCAAGAGACTCGCGCACGAACTCGGAGCCGGCTCGCCTATCCGCGGGGCTGCCGACTCGCTCAAGAACAAAATCTTGCCAGCGTCCTGAGAATCCGCTCTCGAGCCGCGGGAACGAACGTGTATCGTGGCTTCGCCTTTGCCTCTTAACTGAGTTCGAGCTTTTCGCACATCTCCGAGACGTAATTTCCTGGTACTTGATGCGCGAGGTGCTGATGAAAACAGCCGTAGTGATCATCCATGGAATCGGCGAGCAGAAGCCAATGGACACCCTGCGGGGATTCGTTGAGGCGGTCATTCCCGACAAGGAGAACAAGCAGAAGTACTACAGCAAGCCGGATCGTCTCTCCGAGACGTTCGAGCTCCGCCGGTTGCAAGAGACAGGACGGGGGGGCGCCCACTTCTACGAGTACTACTGGGCCTACAACGTGGAAGGAACGAACCTCTGGGATGTGCTGGTCTGGCTGATTCAGTTCGCTCTGCGTCGCCGTGGAGACGTTCCTGCCGGGGCAAGACCGCTTTCGTGGCTCGTCCGGATTCTTGGAATCACGCTCATCCTCCTCGCCGTTTCAGGGGTCCTCGGGTGGCTCAAGGAGTGGTACGGGGCGCTGGTCGTGTTCGGCCCCGTCTGGTGCTCTGTGCTCATCATGGTGCTCGGCGTACAGTATTTCCTCGTCCGCTTCCTAGGCGACGCGGCGCGGTACATGAGCCCCCGGCCCACCAACATCAAGTTGCGTCAGCGGATACGCTCTCAGGGCGTTCGACTGCTCCGCGCGCTGCACGAGCGCGGGGAGTACGACCGGATCATCGTCGTCGGGCACAGCCTGGGCAGCGTCATCGGCTATGACATCATTACTCGGTTGTGGCAGGAGTACGCGGAGTCGCTTCCGGGGCTGTCGGACCCCGGGACGCAAGCGAGAATTCGGGAATGCCAGGCGAGGCAGGTCGACGTGCAGCCAGTTTTGCGCGAGGAACTCGGCACCGCGGGCGCCCGGCTCCGCCCTGGGTGCTCGAAGGATGAGGTCTCGGAGTTCCGAGCCGCACAACTCCGCGGTTTCAGAGAGCAGCGGCGGCTCGGGAATCCTTGGTGCATCTCGGACTTCGTCACTCTCGGCAGCCCTTTGGCGCACTCGATGCTTCTCCTCGCGTCGGGGAACGAGGACTTCGAGAACCGCAAACGCCAGCGCGAGTTGCCGACGTGTCCCCCTCAGTCCGACGAGAGAGGCTACGCCTTCAGTTCCTCAGTTCCCGTCGACATCGGAGGCGGCAAGAAGTTCTCCCCCTTCTTGCTTCACGACGGAGCGCCATTCGCGGTGACGCGCTGGACTAACCTGTACGTCCCCGCGCCCCTCGGCCTGCTGGGAGACGTCGTCGGCGGACCTGTGGCGCCTGCTCTGGGACCGGGAGTCAAGGACATCCCGGTGCGGACGGGCCGACGCCTCCTCGACTACACCATCCTGGCGCACGTGCGTTACTGGCTTGCGGTCAATCGCGAGCCCAGCGTCTACGACCCAGAGCGCGCGCCAGTGACGGCAATTGAGCACCTTCGAGCGATCCTGAAACTGGATCGTCGCGACGAATTCAAACCATCCCCGTGGCCGAAATTTTCCGCGGGGAACGCCGCCGTGGCCGCCACCCCGAATCCGATTCCTGGCGCGAGCGACCCCGCTACGCCGGAGACGGAGGCCGAACCCGAGAATACCGGGAGTGGGACATGAGCCACGACGAACTCTCGGTGGAGGCCTTCTTTCATTTTCCGACGCTCGTCGTGCCGGAGCGAGGTGTCGAGGTCCTCGGCGGGATGCTTGAGCGATTCCAATTCGAGGACTTTGAGGCAATGGATCCGGACTGGGCTCGCGCGTCCTATTTCGAGCGGACCATGCCGAGCGTCTGGCGCTGCTCCTGCCCGGGGGAGCTCGACCTGAACGACGACGCCTCTGTCGATCTTTGCGTGAATTCAGCCACGAGACCCTGGGACATGCTCGAATCCACCGCGACCCTCATCTACTTCGCTCTGCTCGTTGAAGGGCCGCGTGCGCTCCCCGACCCCAGGTTGTCAGTCTCATACGCACGAGACGGGAAACTGACGCGCCGGCGGATCGGCGTGTACGAACGCACATTCCTCTTGAATGGCGTGAGGGACGATGTTTTGGGCGAAGCGCAGCTGGCCTCGGTGGCAGCGCGCGTCGCGGCATGGGCAGGCGGCAAACTCTCTCCGCGGGCAAAAGTCTTCGGACCTCTGCGCGGGCTGGCTCTTCTCGCCTCCGGCGCCGTTCAGCCCTTGTTAGGGGTGGCACCCCTCATCGTTTCCCTGGAGGGCTACCTGCTGGGCTGCAAAATTGCGGGCGGAATCCCCGCCGCTCTTGGCCGCCGGCTCCGCGCCCTTCTCGGCGACTCCGCTCCCGAGGACCTCGACAGAAATGTCTCCAGGCTGTACGCGTGGAGGAGCGAGATAGTGCACGGCCGCGAGATCACCGATCCGAACCTGTTCGATCTGCTCCAGTGGCTTTGCAGGCTTACGCGGGTCGTCGTCGAACGAGGAGCGCAACGAGCCCTGCACGCGAGAAGCGACGGCAACGACCTGGGACTCGTTCGTCCGGAGGAACCGGATGCACTCAGCTGAGGACGGGTTCCTCCCGTTGAATCTCGGCAACGCCGCCGAGTGCGAGCTGTTCATGCTCCCGGGCGTCAGCGCGCCGGTGAGCGCGTTCATGGTTGGGCCGATCCGGATCACGCGTCTGGAATTCAGGGATTGGCTTGCGATCGAGAAGAACCAGTTCATCGACGACTTACAGGACATCTACGTTTACGGCAGGCAGCCTTGGTATTGCGTGTTCGGGGGAGGCGACCCACAAGCGTCAGAGGAAGCTCGGGTTCTCCGCACCTATGACCGGGAGCGCCTCGTGAGAAGGCTGACGCTGGCGTTGCGCCTTGTTCGGGAGGAGCCAATCCTCGATCCAACTCAGTACATCGTTTACCGGAGGTGCAACGGGCAAAACGTACGCGAACCGAGGCTCCTCGGGCGAGGAGGCTATCACTCCGCCGTGATCACGAAGCTCGCTCCCGGCGATCTCGCGCTCCTGGAGGCGGTGTTCCACGCCCTCGAAGTCCTCGACTCGTTCCGGGGTGGGGGGCCACTCATTCTTGCCACTCACCTGTTCCAGGCATCCTATAGCGTCGCCGCAATGGATCCTCGGGATCGGATCCTGCCGCTTCTGGGCGCGCTGGAAGCTCTCACCGGTGGCCTAGAGCAGCCGCTTCGTTCGATTCGCTGGCCTGACGATCGTGTGGGACGATTCCTGGCGAGGTATCGCCAGCTGCGGAATGAAATCGCGCACGGTGGCGAAGCAGGTGCTTCTTCGGACGTCTCCACGCTTCGGCTCGTAGTCCGATGCTTGCTCTGCGAAGGAATATCGACTGAGCTGACTGCTCCGACCGAGAATCGCTCGGCGGGAGGACCTCTGCTGCGAGGGATGCGGAGTCGAACTGTTTTCGGGGCCATGCGACTGGCTGAGACTCGGGCGAAGTACCAGGGCTGGGGGAACTTTGGCAATGGGCCATCACGCGACGACGGAAGTGACTCCCCGTGATCGAGTCCATCCACCCATGTGCCCCGTCGATCTCCGCTCCGCTCGGTAGCAGGGCGGCAGCCCGGATGCTTTGTTGGCCTTAGGCACCCGGAAATTCTCGGGCAGGGGCTTGATTTCGGGGTCCCGAAGATGCTCGGATGTTGTCGGTGCGCCCATGGCAGTGTGCGCGAACGACTTCCAGGCGAGGTTCCTACCGGGAGAGCTGCCATGCGTGAATCGAAGGTGCGGTCATGACCCCCCGCGGCGCCGAAGTCCTAAAGACGATCCGCGAACTCGCTGCGGAGATTGGCTGCACTCCGAGCCTCTCTCAACTCGCCTCCCGCCTCCTCCGGAACAAGACGACGGTCTACCGGCACATCGTAAAGCTTGAGGCCGAGGGACTTGTTAAGCGGACCCCCGGGCGGAAGCGTAGCGTCGTCCCCGTCGAGCCGAAGCCGGCGGGACCCCTTGACGAGGTGTACGGACAGGCGATGGTTGTCCTCGGA
Source organism: Planctomycetota bacterium (assembly GCA_021413805.1). Classification (GTDB taxonomy): domain Bacteria; phylum Planctomycetota; class MHYJ01; order WSZJ01; family WSZJ01; genus WSZJ01. The sequence continues at coordinate 2,219 of JAIOPR010000227.1, read as the reverse complement.
ATGGAGCTCGAAGCCGCGCTCATCGGCCGGGTTGACGTTGAACGCGTTCGACGGATGGCCGGAATGGCGAAGGACTACGCGAAGGCATGGATCGCAGAGCTGATCAGAAGGGCGGCGTACCTCCCCGGTGCTCCGTGAACCTGCCGCGTCGAAAGCCTCGGTCAGATCGGCAACGGGCGGATTCGACCCGGAAAACAGTGCCCCTCATGGCCATGACAGGTTGCATCGATGTTGCGTCGGCTGCCGTGGTGGTAGACGTCCACCGTGAACCCATACAGGCGTAATCGAAGGAGAGTCTCTTGCCCTCACCCCAAATGCCGTCCTTGCCGTGGACCCGGGCCGAGGTCCAAGCGCTCATCCCCCAGGCAGGATTCACGTGGCGACAGCGGACAGTCCTGCTAGCGCTGGTCGTCTTGGCGCGTCCTGACGGTCGGGTCTACTACGGGAACCGGAGGTTGGCGGAGGTCGCCAGCCAGCTCGCGCCAGCGGTCGCCGCGGAAATGGGATTGAGCCGCAAGCACTTCCCGGTTATCGATCGCGCCTACTTGGTCAGGTTGCTCGCGCTGCTCGTGCGGAGGGGCATTGTCGATCGGTTCTGGCCGAAACTCGGCCCGACGAGGAGGTGGCACCGGGTATTGAGGCTCCGCGTCGAGGGCCTGCGCGCTGTCGCTGCATGGGGAAAGGAGCACTACAGGCCCTGGCGATGCAACAGCGACCCAACGCCCATGGCGGCGCCGGAGCCACGGGTCTATAGCTGCTGGATGAAGAGAATCTCAAGCCGCCAGAAACAGCTCGAACACGAATACACCGCGAAGGAGTGGCGGCAGAACTTCGGCGCCGAATGGGAGTCCACGGGGTAGTTCTCGGTCACGGGGTCGGGCCTCCGCTGGTGCGCGGGCGGAATCACATCCTTGCCTTCCAAATGTTGTGACGGTCGATCCACGGGCCTTTCCTCCGCGCTCCTTCACTCAAGGACAGGACGCCGGAGGCTCCTTGTCGGGAGGGCCAGACCCCGCATGAACAAAGGCATCGACACAGCAATGAGCTCTCGATGCTTCGGGGGAGGCGCCATGAAACCGAAGTGATGCTCGGGCCGAGACGATGGCGACTTTCAGCGCACCCCGCTGAATCTGAAAGAAGGTCCATCGATCTGTAACGAGCCGCAAGCGAAGGGCTGAACAATGACGGCGATCAACCGGGCGACCGAGTCGTGGACATCGCCCTTCGGTCGCGAGTCTCTACCGTACAGGAGAGGCAGATCTCTCCGGCGGCCTCCCTCGGGGGCCTCAATCGATGCGCAGCGGAACTCAGGCCAAGATCGCTTCCAGCAACGATGTCCGAAGTGATCTTTCGAAGGCTCTCGCTCGTGACCTGGTACATACCCGCCCTTGCGCCTTCGTACCCGCAGTTCCACGCGGCCAGCGCCTGGCCAAAGGACAACGCTGCCGTAAGGCCCTCATGACGCGTCTCTCGCAGACCTCTGAGCCCCTTCTTCCCAAGGCACTCAATTATCCCTGCGGTCAGCCAGTCACCGCAGCCGGCCGCGTCCCGGAAGATGGGCACCTGGAATGCTGGAACTTGGTGCCAGCCCACGCGCCGTTCCCAGCCGAGGCGTGTCCTGTAGCGCAATCCGCTGCGACCGAGGGTCTCGATTTCGAGGAGTTGCTTCGGATTGGAGGTGTCAGTGAACCACTCCTCTAACGACGTCCTGCGCTCCTGCGCGTACTTCACGACATGCGCGAGGGCGAGCGCCTCGCGAAGCTGCGGCGGCTCACCGTCGCCGGAGGGCTCGAAAAAGACGATCGCGTCACGCTTCTTCGCCGCTTCTGCAAGCTTGAGCGCTCCACGCGAGACGCGATCGAAGAAGAAGACCTCTGCGGACGGAAGCTTCTCAATCACCGGCTCGAGCGCGTTTGATGGGACAGGCGCGTAGCCCGGTAGTCTCGACCTGCATCGCGGGCAGCGCCATGAGAAGGAGTGGTAAATGTTGTCCGAGCTGTCGCGCCGGATCCTCTGCACAATAATCGGCGTCGCGGCGCCGGGCTCTAGCGTCGCGTACTCAGAATCTACTCCGCATCGCTTGAGATCCCGCAGGACGCGCTCGGCGGGACCGTTGTCACCGAGACGCGCGACAGGAAGGGCCCGCCACCCCAGGTAACTCAGGATCGCGAGAACGTTTCCACACGTTCCGCCCGCGAAGAACCGCGGGGGCGTATCCG
>JAIOPR010000021.1 GCA_021413805.1 Planctomycetota bacterium | reverse complement strand
TGGCGCGATCGTGCGCCGTCTCCGCGCGTCCGGCATCCGGCCCGGGGATCGACTCGCCCTCTGCGCGCCCCAGCATTTCGAAGGCATTCTCCTCTTCTGGGCCGCGGCGCACATCGGCGCCCCCTTGGCCATCCATGACGTCGCTCTCCCGCCCGCGGTGGTCGAAGAGCGCCTCCGCCGGACGCAGCCGGTCATGCTCTTCGCGTCCGAAGCACTCGCGGCCTCCCTCCCGGGCCGCACTCCCTGCCCCACCATTCTTCTCGAACCGTTCGGGGGCGCCCCGCCAACCCGCGCCGGTTCTGCACCCACATTGATGACCTGGCTGCAGGCCGAGGACTACGAAGGCCCTCGGCTCGAGTCACCCCGGAGCCTGGCCGGCGCCACCGGCGCCGTGATCTTCACTTCCGGCACCACGGGCCACGCCCGCGGAGTCGAGCTCTCGCAGTCGGCCCTGGCCCACAGCGGTCGGCTGATGGCGCGGCAGTTCGACTGGACGCAGGATGATGTGCACATCTGCCCCGCAGACCTCCATACGCTGGGAGGACTGCGCAACCCGACGATCTCAACAGTTCACGCGGGCGCCTCGACCGTGATCACAACCCCCGACGTTCGCGCCAACACCTCACTCCTCGCCGCGAGCCTGTCCCGCCACCGGGTCACCGTGATGAACGCCACTCCCGCGCTTCTCCGGCTTCTCACCCATTGGTCCGACCGCCTGCCCCCTGGCGCCCTGGCCAGTGTCCGTCACGTCGTGGTTGCGGGAAGCGCCTACACCAGCGGGGTGCGCGCGGCGTTCGAGAGGACGTTCCGGGTGAGGACGAGCAACTGCTACGGGCTGACCGAGACGGCGGGGCTCTGCATTTCGGAGACCCCGGCAATGACACGGCCGCCGGAAGATCGAGGCTCGGGCGATGTAGGGGTTTCGGTGGACACAGTGCTGCGCGTTGTGGATGCGGAGGGAAACGACGCGCCTCCCGGAATCCAGGGAGAGTTGCTTGTCCACAGCTCAAATCTGTTCAGTGCGTACCTTGATGACCCGGGAGCGACTGCGGAAGCGTTCCGCGGCCCCTGGTTCCGGACGCGGGACCGGGCGCGTCTCATGCCGGACGGGAGTTGCGTGCTCGCCGGCCGCATGCGCGATGCGATCAAGAATGCCCACAGCGAGTTCGTGACGGTGCAGGAAGTCCAGGAGGCTCTCGATTCGATCCCCGAACTCGCCGACAGCGGGGTGGGGAGCTGGTCCGACACGAACGGGCAGGAGCACCTGGGCGCCATCGTGGTGGCACGCCAGCCCCTGGAAGACGAGGCGACGACGCAGGTCTTCCTCACGGAGTTGCGACGGCGGCTGCAGGGTCTCCTGGGGCCCAGGCGGATGCCTTCGCGCATCGTGGTCAGGGAAAGCGTGCCGCGAAATTCGAACGGGAAGGTGGCGACGGGGCCGGGGATGGAGAGAATCCTGAACCATGGGTGAGATGCCGCTGTTTACGGGGGAAACGCTTGCAGAGGTCCTGGCGCAGGTGCGCGCGGGGACGAGCGCGCACAAGGCGTGGCTGACCTGGCCGCTCGAGGACGGGCGCGCGGGCGCGATGAGCCGGGGCGAAGCGGACTCGCGGCTGGACGAGTGGGGCCGGCAATTCGCCGCGTGGGGGCTGCGACCCGGGGACCGCGTGCTCGTGGCGAGCCGGGACGATGCGGCCGTCGCGACCTCTGTGATCGCCTGCTTCACCTGGGGACTCTCCGCGGCGGTCCTCGACCCCGACGGCACCGCCGCTGAAACGCAGCCACTCATCGGTCTCGCGAAACCCGCCGCGTGGATCATGGATGCGGCACTCGTGGCCGCCTGGGAAGTCGAATCCGTGCAGCCGCGCGGCGCCGCCCTCACCGGCGGACTCGCCCCGGGTCAGGGCAGGGGCGATTCGGCGCCTTCATCCTGGGCGGCGCGGCTCCTGCGCCGTCCGGCCCCTGCCGCACCTTTCACACCCCCGCTGCCGGCTTCCCCCGATGACGCGGCCGAAGCGTACGTGCTCTTTACCTCCGGCTCCACTTCCCGCCCCAAGGGCGTCTGCATCTCGCGCGGCGCCCTGCTCGCCCACGTCCGTACCCTCGTCCGCCAGCTCCGGCACGACGCCGATTCACGCCTCGTTGACCCGCTTCTCCTCCACCACACCGACGGCCTGGTCCAGGGCCCCGTCCTCGCCTGGCTTGCAGGCGCCACCTGCCTCCGCCCGATGCGGTTCGAGGTCCCGACCCTCGAAGAATTCTGCGTCTCCCTCTACCGCGACCGCGCTACCCACCTCATCGCCGTCCCCACCATCCTCTCCCTCATCCTCGAGGGCGCTGAAGGACTCGCCGATACGTTCGACTTCCGGGACTTCCGCATCGTCGTCTCCACCGGCGGCGCCCTGGGCGCGGGACTCTGGAAGCGCTTCGAGGAGAAATTCCGCGTGCGCATCGCCAACGTCTACGGCCTCACCGAGACCGTGACCGGCGGTTGCTTCTCCGGCCCGGACGACGCTTCACATCGCCACGGCACGGTCGGAAAACCTGTTGATTGCGAGGTGGAGATCACGGACGAAGCCGGGAGGCCGGTACCTGCGGGTGTTGCCGGAGAACTACGGATGAAGGGCACGCACCTGATGACGGGTTATCTCAATGATCCGGAGGCGACCGCGGCGGCGCTGCATGACGGCTGGCTGCGCACCGGCGATCTCGCGACTCGCGACGGCGAGGGATTTGTGCGGATCGTGGGACGGCTGAAGAGCGTCGTGATTTCAGCCGGGCAGAACATCCAGCCCGAGGAAGTCGATGACGTGCTGCGCGGCGTCCCGGGCGTCCGCGACGCCGCGACGTTCGGCATTCCGGACGATCGATTTGGCGAAATCCTTGTCGGCTGTGTTGAGATCGCGGAGGGAAGCGGTTTGACGGAAGGCGTGCTGGTCGAGGCCTGCCGCGGGAAGATCAGCAGTTACAAGGTGCCGCGATCGCTCGCGCTCGTCGAACGTCTCCCGCGCGGGCCGGCAGGAAAGGTCGAGATCCCGGCTGCGCGCCATCTTTTCGAGGAAAAACGCCGGCAGGCCACTCTCTCGGCGACGCCGGCCGGTGGGGCGGACGTCTCACGGCGCGTGCTCGAACTCGCCGCGGAAATCTTCCACGTCGCCCCCGAGCGCCTTTCGGTCGCCAGCTCCCCGGCCGACACCGCCGGCTGGGACTCCTTTGGCCACCTGTCCTTCGTCGAGGCGCTCGAACACGCCTTCCGGTTCCGCCTCAGCACGCGTGAAGTCATGTCCCTGAAAACCATCGGGGACGCTGAGCGCCTGGTGCGGGCCAAGACTCGCCCGGAGGCCCGCTGATGCGAGCCCCGCCCCTTTGGGCCCTCCCCGCCGCCGCCGCAATCGTCGCCGCGATCATGGCCGGGATGCTCCCCGGGTATCTCCAGGTCGAACAAGACCCGCGCCGGATCTGGCCCCCTGTCGTCGAAACCATGCTCGAACCCGAAGACGACCCGTACCAGCCCGTCAGCCCCGGATCGTCGCGACTCGGTGTGATCGCGATCGGGACTTCCCATCTCAACCACGCCACCGAAGCCTCCTGGAACATGGACGCCCTCGCCCTCGAGCTCGGCAAACGCCCGCTGCGATGGACCAGGATCTGCGCCCCGGGCCGCGAGTGGGACGCGCTTCCCCTGATCGAATCCGTCTGCGCCACCCGGCCCCAGGTGCTGCTGATCGAGAACGAAATCCTGTTCACCAGGTCCTGGGACCTGGAGAACCACGAATCCGGGTTCGAGACATTTCTCGATTACCTTCGGTACCGCGTGCTCCTCGTGGCTGTTCCTCCGAAATCATCGGGGATGGGGAGGTGGCCCATCAGGATCATGCCGGGTGCCTCGGAAGAGTCGGACATCGTCAAGGTGACTCCCCGGATGATTGCGGCGAGACAGCGAGCCAGGGCGAGCAGTTTTCACCCGGAAGAGGTAACCCGGGTCCTGGATGTGCTCCGGAAGGCGCACGCGGAGGGAGTCACGATCGCGATCCTGGACCTCGCGCTTCCCTCGTGCCCGGTCCCGTGGGCGCCCGAGGAGCTGGCAAAGATCGCGGAGGCCCACTCGGTGCTGGAGCGGGAGGTGGGAGCGGTGATCCTGAAGTGCCCGGTCGAATTCAGTGCCGCGGACTACTATGACCATTCGCACCTGAAAACGGCGGCGCGGAAGCGGCTCAGTCGGTGGCTGGTGGGAGAACTGGACAGGCTCCCGGTTCGATGAACCTGATTTCATCCGGGATGGCATTGTGGGTGGCGGCCTTCGTGGCGGCGGCCTGGGCCGCGCCGCGCCGGTGGCACCCGCCGGTGCTCGCGCTGTTCGGGATGGCGTTTCTCGGGTGGCAGGACTGGCGTTCCCTGGTGGCGCTCTCGGGCCTGGCAGTCGCGGGACATCTTCTTGTCCCGGGTCCCGGCGTACGGGGCTGGCGCGTCGCTATCCTGACGGTCGCGGCTGTGGCGCTCCTGGCGTGGACCCGGCGCGTGGGGATGGCGGGTTCCCTTCTTACCGAGGGCGCCGGGCGCAACCTTGCCTTTCTCGGGCTCTCGTACTACGCGCTGCGCGTCATCCATGTCGGAGTCGAGCGATACCAGGACCGCCTGCGCGCCGGGACCTTCGCGGAGTACCTCTCCTACCTCGCATTTTTCCCCGCCCTGATCGCGGGTCCCATTCACCGATGCCGTGAATTCCTCCATGACCAGAGCCGGCGGAGGTGGGATCCCGATCTTTGCGCCGAGGGATTTGAGCGCATCCTCTACGGGATCGTGAAGATCGTGTGCCTCGGGAACTTCCTTGTCTCTCACCACGCGAACCAATGGCTCAACTCCGAGGCATCCGTCCCCGACTGCGTCTCCGAGTACCTGTCCCTCCTCTTCGCGTGCGCCAACGGCTACTTCCAGTTCGCGGGCTACAGTGACATCGCCATCGGCATCGGCAACATCACCGGGTATCGCCTCCCCGAAAATTTCGACTGGCCGTTCCTCGCCACCAACCCGCGCGATTTCTGGCAGAGGTGGCACGCTTCACTTTCCCAGTGGTGCCGCGACCACGTCTTCACCCCGGCCGCCGCGCGCTTCCGCAGCCCGTATGCAGGAGTGGTGCTCAGCATGACGGTCCTTGCGCTCTGGCACGAAATCAGCCCGCGCTACCTGGTCTGGGGGCTCTGGCAGGCTGTCGGCATCGCCGCGTGGCACGCGCTTCAATCCCTGAAGCCCCGCCTCCCCGAGGTCCGGACGAGGGCCGCACGAGCGGTCCTCGCCACCGCCGGTTGCCTTGCCACCGTGAACTGGTACGTCCTCAGCTACGCCATTCTTCAGCGCGCCTCGTTCGCCGAGGCCGGCCAGCAGCTCCTCACAATCCTCCTGTTCCGCGGAGGCTCCCATGTATGAACGCCTCTGCCGGTGGATGCCGCCGCGCGTCGCCGCGGCCGTCCTTGTCGCGTGGTACGTCCTCCTGATCCTCGCGATCCTCTGGTGCTGGAACGCTGACCCCGCCGAATTCCGCTACGCGAACATCTGAAAGCGCGAGAAACATTCACCCTACGGCACGCGCCACGTGCCTCCGGGCGACTGTTTCTCGCGCTCTCACCTTCCGACGCCGGCAGCTTGCGGCCGGACCTGAAAGCGGTCAGGCCATTGCGAGGAGTTTGAGGGCGGACCGGGCGGAGTCGGCCCTCAAACGAAAAGCTCTTCAGGAATCCATCCTGCGCCGACGTAGCCTGGACCGCGGGGATTTCTTCTCACGCTCAGAGCGGGACCTGAAGCGCCCTATCGCGGGACCCGGTTGGTGGCGGGATCGTGCGGCTTCGTGCACGTCGCGAACTTCAGGTAGGTCGCGTAGACAAAATCCGGGTCGCGCGTTTCCGAGTGGCAATTCTTGCAGAGCGCTTCGCCGATTTTCCCGTGCTTGGCGCCCCCCGGGTGCGTCGCGACCGGCGCGTGGCAGCTTTCGCACTGCACTCCCCGGAACGGCCCCGTGTCCTCGATTTTTCGCACACCCCCGGGCTGCAGAAAACCGGACACGTGGCAGGAGACGCACTCCGGATCCTGCGCGCCCCCGTCCGGGTCCTTCTCCAGCGATTCCCACGCCTCGGCGTGCACCGTCGCCTTCCAGTTCGCGAGCTGTTCCTTGTGGCAGGCCCCGCACGCCTCTGCACCCGTGTACTTCGGGGCCCCCGCAACCTCAGGCACGTCCGCCATCATCGCCTGCCGCGACCATGCCTTGTACTCGTCGATCCGCTTCAATACCGCTGGGTCACCCTTGATGGTCCCGGACAGCTTCTTCGCGTCAAAATCCACCAGGCTGCACTCCGCCGCCGCTGCCGCTTCAGCCTCCAGCGGCTTGCCTGTGCGCACGGCGTCCGCATACCGGTCCATCTGGTACCAGGACGGCGCCCCGCGTTTCATGTAGAGGTCCGCCCGGAGCAGTTCCGTCCCCCGCCCCGGCGGCTTCGCAAGGATCGTCCGCGTCGTCGCGGAAATACCCCTCACCCGCGTCGCTCCTTCCGCGTCGATGATGATCCGAAGCGGTCCTTCCTTCTCGGCGAGACGCCTGATCAGGGGGTCCTCGAAGCGGTGGCAGCACACGACGAGGACGTCGACCTTGCCCGCGGAAGCGACCAGGGCGTCGAGGGCGGCGAGAGGCTCGGATACAGTGACGCCCTCGACGCCCGCGAGGCTTTTCTGCGCGAACAGATTGACGATGACGAAGCGGTAACCGGCCGATTCCCAGGCGACGTACGGTACGGTCTTGATCTCTGGGTTGTCGAACCGGGCATTGGTGGCGATGGGCGTGAACCCGCGGGAAGTGAGGAGAGTGTCCGCGGCGGCGGGACCGGCGATCATGTCCACGTCGCCGAGGGCAATGGCATCAGGCTTTGTGATCTTCAGGAAATCCGCCATGAGCTCCGACTTCTTGACGTTCTGCGCATTCACCGAGCCGCGGCGCTTGGCGTCCGCGCTGATCAGGGAATCCCCCGCGTCGACCACGGCGACGTGGGGCGATCCCGCCCGGACTTCCTGGATTGCGGTCGCCAGACGGGCGATTCCGCCTACCTTGTTCCCGTGTCAGCCGCACGGGTAGATCTCCGCCATCAGGCGGCCGGAGATCACGAGCGTCACGTGGTCGAGTTTGCCCGCGAGTTCCTGCATGAGCTTCGGGTGCGCGTTGACTTTCGCGGGCTCCTCTTCCTTGCCCCTGAACGCGAACCACGCGCCAACACCGATACCGGTGATAGCGAAGATTGCGAGGACGATGACAACCAGGCGGCGCACAGCGGCCCATGGTAGCGAGGAACTTCGACAAGGGCATTAATGAAGAGGCGGGCGGAACTCGACTACGGCCCGCCGAGCCTCACCGCGCAGGCGAGCCTGAACCCGAAGTCGAACACGACGGCCTTGGCGCTCATCGCCGTCCGGTCGCTCGCCCGCATTTCGATCGCCGGGCGCGCCCAGGTCCCTCCTCGGAACTGCCGCCGCCCGGGCCAGTCGCTTCCGGCGTCGTCGAGGCACGCGTCGCGGGTGTTGCCGGCGAGGCCGCGGACGCCCGTCGGGGATTCGTCGTCCGGGAATGCCGTGACGGGCGCGGGGCGCGGCGGGCCATCGTGGGAATGCTCGCCGTTCGTCCAGCGCGGGTCGAGGTGGCGGCCCCACGGGTAGAAACGCCGGTCAGGGCCGCGCGCGGCCTTTTCCCACTGGACACTCGTCGGAAGCGTCGCGAGGACGCCGTCGCGCGAGCGTTTCCACGCGGCGTACGCCATCGCGTCTTCCCACGAAACACCGGCCACGGGCCAGTCGGCGTCCCAGTCGGCGGCGGCGTTCGGGAGGCGGCGCGCGCCTGCACCGGGGACTAACCACGGCGGTCCCGCCCAGAGCGGCGGCGCGTCCGGAGCTTCGCGCGGCGCACGGCGGGCCGCTTCTTCCACGGGAAGCGCATTCAGGAACGCCGCGTACTCCCGGCAGGTCACCGGGCGCTTCGCGATCAGGAACGCCGGCAGGTCGCGCGTCTCGGCAGGCCCGGCGTACGGGTTTTCGCGATCCCCCTGGTACCCGAACGCGCCCTCCGCGACCGCAGCGAAGCCTTCCGGAATTTCGCCGGGCTTGAAGAGCGTGACGAGCTGCTCGCAAGGCGCGCCGCGGGGCACGAAAACGGGGACGCGGGCCGGGACGCGGCCTTCGCGGACGACGACGAGCAGGTACGAGCCCATGGGAAGCGTGCGATGCGCGATGGGCGTCTTCCCGAGGTAGAGCCCGGGACTGGCCGGGCGGAACGCGGAGTCTTTCTCATAGAGGGCGTCGAGCGCGGCGGCGGGGACGGCGGGGCCCTGCGTCCCGGCCGGCGTGACGGGCATGAGCCGACGGCCGATTTCTTCGTGGCGGAAGAGCCAGACATCCGCGCCGGCGAGGTCCTCCGCGACGCAGGTCGATCCGTGCACGCGGAGGACGAGCGAGTCCGCGGCCTCGAGCGCGGGAAGCCCTTCGGCCCCCGGCGTGCCGGAGAGCGAGCGGCCGGAGAAAGGGTGCCATTCGCCCGCGGCGAGTTCCTTCGGGAAGACGGTGCGTCCGCGGGAGAGGCAGCCGCACGGGAAGGCTCTCGTCCGGACGGCAAGCGTCCCTTCGCCCCGAAGCTGCGCCGCGAGCCGCCCGTCGTGGTATTCCTCCGCGACGCGCCGATGGATCAGCGCCGCGGCTTCGTCCCCGCTTTCTTCCGCTTCGAGGAAACTCTCCCACGCGAGGTCGGCCATGATCGCGCGGGCGTCGGGGTGCTCGCGGTCGTGCTCGAGCGCGCGGGCAAGGGCCGCGACGGTGTCGGCGTGGGAAGCGGCGGCCTGGCGGGAGAGGGCGCGCGCCCGGTCCTCGGCGGCCCAGAGCGCGGCCTTGTCGGCAAGCGGCGCCGTCGCTCCTTCCAGTTTCTTCGCCTCCGCCGCGGCGGCCACGGATTCTTCGCGGAACCTCGCGCGGCGGCCCAGCGATTCCCGCGCCGCGACGACGCTCGCTTCCGCCGCCGCCCGCTGCGCTTCACGCTGCTTCACGCCCTCCAGGAACAGCTGGATCTCGTCGTGGAAATCGCGGGCGGTCTGGAAGCGTTCCTCGGGGCGGCGGGCGAGGGCGCGGAGGCAGATGGCGTCGAGCTCGGGGGGAACGGGGTCGGAAGCGAGCGTGGTGGAGGACGGCGGTGCGGTTGCGGGAGCGGCGAGGGCGCGCGCCTCCGACGGCGGCGTGATCCGGCCGCCGCGGACGCGGGTCATGACCTCTTCGACCGTCTTTCCCTCGAAGGGCGACCGGAGCGCGAGGATTTCGTAGAGGATGGCGCCGAGGGCGAAGATGTCGCTGCGGCCGTCGATGTCGTCCACGCGCCCTTCGGCCTGCTCGGGGCTCATGTAGGCCGGGGTGCCGAGGATGTCCCCCGCGAAGGTGATGTTGGGAGCGCGGGAGAGCATGACCAGGTCTGTCTCGTCGGGTTTGCGCTCGGGCAGTCGGTGCCGGAGTCGCACCGTGGTCTCGGGATCGCCGACGATCGCTTCGCGGTCCCCCTCTGGCGCAACTTCGCCGGGAGCCGGCTTCAGTTCCTTCGCGAGCCCCCAATCGACGATCAGCGTCTCCCCGTAATCCCCGATCATGATGTTCGAGGGCTTGAGGTCTCGGTGGACGATGCCCCGGTCGTGCGCGAACGCCATCCCCAGGCACACGTCCTGGAACACGCGCAGCAGCCGCGCCCTCGTCCACGTCCGCCGCGCTTCCCGCTGCCCCCCCGCCAATGACTGCAGCACCTGGTTCAGGTCGCGCCCCTTGACGCGTTTCATCGCCAGGAACACCCGCGACGCTGCGCCCGGTTCGTCGATGATCCCGAAATCGTAGACCGGGATGATCGCCGGGTGCTCCAGCCGCGCCGCAAGCCGCGCTTCGCGAGCAAACCTCTCCGCCGTGTCCCCCGACT
>JAIOPR010000179.1 GCA_021413805.1 Planctomycetota bacterium | reverse complement strand
AGCCCTGCGGCGGATACCCCTGGGGCGGATAGCCCTGCGGAGGCGGCCCCGGATACGGCTGGCCGGGCTGCGGAGGCGGGTAGGCGGGAGAAGGCGGGTACGGCGACGGATACCCTTGCGGCGATCGACCTGGCGGAGCGGCCTGCGGATACTGCGGGTGCGAAGGCAACCCCGGCGCCGGATAGGCCGGGGGGGTGGGCTGTGAAGTGCTCGGCACGCGATGCCCCGGCGCAGGCGGCGCCTGGCCCGGCTTCGGCCCCGGCGGCACTCCTGCCGGTGCGCGCCCCGGAGATCCCTTCCCCACCGGCGAAGCGCCCGCTGTGATCGTTTCCTCGAACGCGGTCGTCACGCGACCGGGAATCGGAATGTCGAGGGCGGGCATGTGGATCAGCGGCGTCGGGGAGTCCTTTGAGACATGAATCGCGACTTCGGTCTCCCCTGACTTCGCCGCCGTCGTGCGGCGCGAAGCGGTTTCGAAGGGCTTCTCGCCCCGCAGCACCGCTTCGACGTACACCGCGGCCTCCACGGGCCACGGGCGGTCGGCGGGCTTCTTTTCGGTCAGTTTCTGGACCAGCCGGGACGCCCCGGAGGAAACGTTCGAGTTCACCTTGGAAGCCGGTTTGGCCTTCTCGGACAGGTGCCCGGCCACGATCTCCGCCACGTTCCCGTACGTGAACATCGTCTGTCCGGTCAGCATGTGGTAGAGCGTCGCCCCCAGGCTGTAGACATCCGACCGGATATCGATATTCGCCTCGGCGCGCGCTGCTTCCGGCGACATGTAGTGCGGCGTCCCGGTCACGCCTCCCCCGACGACTTTCGGGTTCGTCGCCATCTGCGCCAGCCCGAGATCCGTCAGCCGCGCTTCCCCGCCCCGGGGCAGAAGAATATTGGCGGGTTTGATGTCCCGGTGGAGCACGCCGGCCTGCTGGACGTGGACCAGGGCCCGGGCGATCGACTGCACGATCTGAAGCGCCCGCTGCTCGTCCATCGCGCCCCGGGCCAGCACGCTTTCCAGCGTCTTGCCTTCCACGAATTCCATCACGACGTAGTGGAACCCGTTGGACACGCCCGAGGCGTGCGTCTTGACGATGTTCGGGTGATCGATCTTCGCGCTCAGTTGCGCCAGCCGGACGAATTTCTCCTCGAAGTCGGGTTTCTTCGCGAGCGCCGGGAAGATCAGCTTGATGGCGAAGATTCCGCCGTCGGAGAGGCGCTTGGCCTTGAAAACTGTCCCGGTCGTTCCCTCGCCGAGGCGCTGGGTCAGCGAATACCCCTCGACGGTGTCGGGCGTGATCTTCAGCTGGCGGACGGAGTCGCTCACGGTGTGGAATGCTCCCAGTGCCGATGCGGGAAAGATACATCTCGTGGAGTGCGACGAAAAGCAGAATGCTCACGAACGCTCTTCAGCCCGAAAAAAAACCGGCCGCCCCACGTTCGGGCGGCCGGCTGATTCTGAATGGCCCGCTCGACTACCTCTTCACGAAAACCCCGCCCGTCATGCTCGCGACCCTCTGCAGGAACGACGGGTTGTAATTCGTCGGGTTACCGAGACCGACGCAGTTGATGATGACCTTGGAGAGCTTGTTCCACTCCTCGATCTTGCGGGTGATGTCGTCGGGGTTCGGGTACTTGCCCGCGTTGGGCGAGCCGTCGGACATGAGATAGATGGTGTCCACCAGCGCGGCGTACGACTTGTCCGACAGCCCCATCCCGGCGAGCTCGAACGCCTTCTCCAGCGCGTCGCCGCTGTTCGTCTGCGACGTCGGCGCCTGCTTCTTCACGAAGTCAATCGCCTCCGCCTTGATCGGCGGCGTGGCGGTCTGCATCTTTTCTTTCCACTGCTGGACGTCTGAAGCGAACACGATGATGTTGAAGGTCGTCTTCGGGTCAAGCTTGGTGATGGTCTTCTCGAACTCGTGCTTCAGGACCTCGAGCTTCGTGCCCGTCATGCCGGGCTCCCACGGCTCAGGCTTGGGACCGTTCCCGCCCGACAGCGTCGGGGGCGGCTCTTTGCCTTTATCCGGCGGCGGCTCGGACGGCTCAGCCATCGAGCCGGAGACGTCGAGGACGAAGACGATTTTCTTGGAAGTGATCTTGAGGCCGAAGAACGTCGGGGGCTCGGTCGTGGTGCCGCCCGCGCCGCCCGGCGACTTGACGTCGTTCCCACCTGCAACGGCCCCGCCACCGATCGGCTTGCCGTTCCACTTGTCGCCGTTCACCTTCCACCACTCGGACCAGTTGTCGGCGTTGTAGCCGAAATCCATCCCGGTCATCCGCTTCAGCGCGCCGGAAATGTCGTCGCGAAGGCGGCCGTCTTCTTTCTTGAGCTGGCGGATCATGGCGGGGACGCCGTCCTTGGCGTGGTACTGCTCGACGCCCGCGACTCCGCTGAGGCGGACCTGCCACTGGGCGTCCTCGACCGCGGCGATGAAGAGCGGGATGGCCGCATCGATCTTCAGGTTGAGAAGGCCGTCGAGGGCGATGATCCTGACTCGCACGTCCTTGTCCTTCGCGGCTTCCAGGCAGATCGAGCCGACGCCGTCCGCGCCCGAGGCGAGCAGGCCGGAAAGGATGGCATACCGGTCGGTCCAGTCCGGCGCGCTCAGGACCATTTTCTTGAGTTCGGAAACGGCGCCCGCGTCGGTGAACTTGCCGATCGCGGAGGCAATCGTGTCGAGCACCTTCTTCGCGTCGCCGTCCTTCTTGGTCTTGTCGTCGTTCACGGCCTTCAGCTCGGCCTCGATCTTCGCCTTGCGGTCCGCTTCACCCGCCGACAGCGCGGACTTCGCAGCGCGCAACGGCTTCAGCTTCTTCTCCAGGTCATCCACGTTCGCCTGGCACTTGTCGTCCATCGCGTCGGTTTCCTGTTTCACCGCGCCGTAGACGCTGAGCAGGAGCTTCGCGGCATCGAGGGTGTTGACCGCCGCGATGCGGTCCAGCGCGGACTTCTTGACCGAGACATCCTGGTTCGAGAAGTCGCGGTAGAAGTCCTTTTTCATCTGATCCCACTCCGCGGCGGTCGGACCCGCCACCAGCGGAATGGCCAGGGCCAACAGGAGGCCGAGGACACCGAGGAAGAGTCTCTGCTTGGTCATACGCGCCTCATCCCCTATTAATTATTCTGCAGCGCAACCCCGGTGACCGTTGTGGCCGCCGGGGCAGGGCCCGACCCGTATTGTCGCGCCCCGTGGGGGCACGATTCCAGCGCTATTTCCCGAATTCCGAAATCACCGCCCCCCACCGTCCGGGCAGGTCACGCCGCCCGTCGAGCCGCCGGCCACGCCGCCGGCACTTTTCGGCGCCGCGTCGGCGGTCTTGTCCTTCATGGAAGGCCCGCCTGCGCCGAAGTCTTCCGTCCAGTACGTCCCGGACTTGCCCAGGCCGATCTGCGTGTGGCCCGCGCCCAGCATGTTGCGATGGTGCCCGCTCGAGTTGTACCAACCCCAGAAAGACTCGGTGCCGGTGTGCGTGCCCATCTCGATGTTTTCGCCCCTGTAACCGCTGTAGCCGTCCGCCGCACAGCGCTCGCCCGGGCTGACCAGCCCTTTCGTCGGCGACTCGTGCGCGAAGTAACCCAGCTTCTCCATCTCCGCGCTGTGCTTCCGCGCAGCCCTTCCCAGCGCCTCCTGCGCTTCCACCGCCTGCAGCCCCATCATGAACCGGTACTCGTTCGTGACGCGGATGCATTCCTTTTCGTCGGCGTCGAAACCCGTCACCCGCTCGTTGTAGGACATGATGACCTTGAACTTCTCGAGCTGGGACTTTTCCTGGCCGGAGATCGTGAAATTCTTGAGGCTGAGCGCGTCGTTCACCTGGACGAGAAGGCGCGAGACCTGCGACTGCTCGGACTCGCTCATGCTTGCGCCGAGTTCCTTGAGCCACGCCGTCGTCTGCTCCGAAGCGGCGATCAGGTCCTGGATCGCCGGGTTGGACTTGGCCACGACTTCCATCGGGTGTTCCCAGAGGTCGCGGACCTTGTTCACCACTTCGTCAACCTTCGGCTGCCCCACACGCCCGTGGTCCTCATCCGGGTAGATCTTCTTGTCGAAAATCACCTTCATCGCCTCTTCGCGGCGCTTGATCATCTCCTTCTTCAGCGCCGTCATCACTTCCGGGTTCACCAGGCTCTTGCTGTCCTGCAGCTTGCGCAGGATCGCCGTCTTCCGCGCCTTCAGCGCGCTGATGTACTGCGTCTGCATCCGGCCTTTCAGGTCCGCCGCCGCCTGCGGGTCCGCCATCACCCGCTGGTACATCGCGTAGCCGTCCGCGGCTTTCTTCGGGTCGGAGCTTGCGACGAGAAGCGCGCCCTTCTTCGCGTCGAGTTCCAGCTTCGCGAATTTCAGCTCTTCCGCCGTGTACCAGCCGCCGTCGTACCACACGAACCCGTCCGCCGGCGCCGCGATGCCGCGGTGCCGCGCGACGAGCTGGAACGCCGCGTCCTTGCGTGAAGCGTCCTTCTTAATGACCGCGTTGAGGATTTCCGCGCCGGCGAATCCCAGCCCGTTGCTGTAGCAGAACCCCGCGAGCGCCATCTGGTCGTCAGCCGTGAGTTCCAGCGTCTGGAAGTACCCGACCATGTCGTCCGCTTCGATCTGCTGCCAGCGCTTCGATGTCGTCCCGCCCTTCCCTTCCTCGTCCTTGAACTCGATGTCCAGCGCTTCGTTGGTCGCCCGCGCGAGGATCATCTTCGTGCCGTTCCCCATCGGGACTGGATGCGCCGCGAAGAACCCGCCGTTGACGGCTTCGATGAGCTTGCCGAAGAGCGCGGCCTGCGCGGCGATTTCACCGCGCTGCGCCTTGAGGGCCGTGGCCTGGTCGGCCGCAACCGAGCCGAGCAGGCGGTCGAGTTCGCGAAGCGCCTCGGCGTACCGGCGGGCCTTCACGAAATCGCTGACCGCAAGGAGGGAGTCCTGGGCGCCGGCCGAAAGCTTGGCCGCACCGCCCGCGTACGTTGTCGTGATCCCCATCAGGCGATTGATCGCCGCCAGTTTGTCCTGCGCTTCGTACGAATACCGCGTCCCCTGGAACTTGTCGATCGACGCACCCACCGCCGCTGCCGCCTGCTGGTACTCCTCGAGCTTCGTCAGGCTGTTCGCCCGGACTTCAAGGGCCTCCCAGGCATCCTGCGCCGCTTTCAGGACTTCCTTCATGCGCGCATCAACCTTGCTTGCCAGGACTGAGCCAGGGTTGTCCGTGGAGAAGCGCCGCCAGACTTCCAGCGCGCCGCCGAAATTTTCCTGCACCACGAGCGAGTCCGCGGCGGACGTTGATTCATCGAAGAGCGCCTGCAGCTGGTCCGCGAGCCGCTGCGCCTCCTCAGCAGCCAGCAGAGCGTCGTGCTCCTTCTGCGCCTTTTCCTCGCGGGCGGCAATCTTCGCGGAGACCCCCTCGAGCGATTTTTTCGCGTCGCGGAGCACGGCCGCGTCGATAGGGGCTGCCATGAGGTCCTGCAAGGCCTTCTGCGCGCCGTCGAGATCCCCGCCGGCGGCGAGCTGATTGGCGGCGGTGAGGGCTACGCGCTGCGCGGCGGCCTTGCCATCCGGGCCGAACAATTTGACGCCGACGATGATCGCAACGAGCAGGGCGGCG
>JAIOPR010000178.1 GCA_021413805.1 Planctomycetota bacterium | reverse complement strand
AGAAAGTCGTCCTGAAGAAGTAAGGCCGGCCACTCAAGGAGCACCCGATGGGCGAGACTCTCCGACGCGCGCAGGACCTCAAGGCCCGCCTCATGACCCTTCGGGACTCTCTTTGACCTCGCCAAAAAGAAGTCTGAGTTCGACAAGCTCGAAAAGGACATGGGCGCGCCCGATTTCTGGAACAACGCGGAGGGCGCGCAGAAGAAAGTTCTTCAGCTCAAGGCCCTGAAAGGGGTCATCGATCCGTGCGACTCGCTGATGAAGGCGGCGGAGGATGCCGCGGAGCTGGCCGAGCTCGCGGAGGGGGAAGGCGACGCTTCGACCCTCAAGCAGGTCGCGACCGACCTGGCGAAGGCGGAGTCCGGCCTCGGCGCGCTCGAGCTCCGCACGCTCTTCGCGGATGAAAACGACACGCGCGACTGCTTCGTCGCGATCCAGGCCGGGACGGGCGGCACGGACGCCTGCGACTGGGCCCGGATGATCCTGCGGATGTACCAGGCGTACTGCGAGCGGATGGGGTTCGAGGTGAAGCTGATCGATGTGCAGGAGGCGGACGAGGCCGGCATCCGCTCGGCGACGCTCGAGGTCCGCGGGCCGTATTCGTACGGATACATGAAAGGCGAGCACGGCGTGCACCGCCTCGTCCGCGTCTCGCCGTTCGACGCCAACCACCGGCGGCAGACGGCGTTCGCTTCGGTCGATGTCACGCCGGAGTTCGACGAAGTGGACATCACGATCAACGAAGCGGACCTGAAGATCGACACGTACCGTTCGGGCGGGGCGGGCGGGCAGCACGTCAACGTCACGGATTCGGCGGTGCGGCTGACGCACATCCCCACGGGAATCGTGGTCGCCTGCCAGAACGAACGCTCCCAGCCGCTCAACAAGAAGATGGCCCTGAAATACCTCGCCGCCAAACTCCTCGCCAGCCGCGAAGCCGAGCGCCTCGAAAAGGTCGATGCGGCGCGCGGCGCCAAGGGACGCATCGGCTTCGGCAGCTCCAGCCAGATCCGCAGCTACACCCTCAATCCCTTCCAGCTCGTCAAGGACGCCCGCACCGACCTCGAGTCCGGGAACATCCAGGCCGTGCTCGACGGGAGGCTGGAAGAGTTCGTCGAGGCGTATCTGCGGTGGAACGCGAAGAAGTAGTTACTTCGCCGCCTTCCGCTTCTCCAGCACGCACGACCAGTCCTGCGACCGCGACACCGTCCCGACCTGCATCCGCGCGTCCCGCGCTTCGCCCTCGACTTTCATCATCACGCCTTCCTTCGTGGAGAAGTACGCGCGGATGGTGCGGCGGACGGAGGCCAGGGTGGTTTTCACGTTGTCGCCGTCGCGGAAATCGCCGGTGGAAAAGTCCACGGGAGCGCGGCCGGTCTTCTTTTCCTCGATCCGCAAGTCCTTTTTCTCGAAGCGGTAGTACGCGCAGTTCTGCCCGTCCTGCTCGGCCCACGAATCGAATTCGGCGGCGTAGTCATTCCCGATCTCCTGAAGCTCCGTCAGCCGCCGCTTGAACGTCTTCGATTTCCCGTCCGCGGGGATCGTCGAGAAAATCTGCTGGAGCCAGAATTCGATGGGAAGCGGCATGGGCATGAGTTCGCTCGCCTTTTCGGCGCGCGACAGGTCGCCCTTGGCCACGCGCTTTTTCGTTTTCCCGGGGAGCAGGTAGTCGTTCTTCCCCTGCAACCCCGCCAGCTCGCCGTTCACCTTGATCGTGGCCTTCCACGTGTTTTTCGCGAGGAACTCATACGGCCCGAACCCGAACTCGACGGGCGGCTTGCCGGGAAGCGAATCCCACTCGGCTTCTTCGCCGGTGTCGTCCATCCGGAGGTGCGCCGAAACGCGGGGAAACGAAACCGTCACGGTGGCATCGCCCTCCGTCGTCACGTCGTCCACTTCGAGCTTCAGCGTGAACTTCTCTTCGAATTTTCCCGATCCCGTCCGGTTCCGGTCCACGTCGTTCCCGCCCGAGTCCACTCCGTCGGGGCGCGAATTCGGCCAGAGCTTGTAGGTGTTCTCGAGACGGTAGGTCAGCGTCTCGCCCCGCTGGAGTTTCCAGCCGATGGGCGCGTCTTCGGCGGACGAGCGCGAAGCAAGAGTGGCGAGAACGGCGAGGGCGGCGGCGGTGCGGCGCATGAAGGGCTCCGAGGTGAGGAAGGAAGGATGAGGGTGCAAACCACGAGCCGGGCTGGCTTACAGGTCGATTGCCATAACTCCTTGCCCATGCATACGTTGCCGATTCCAGCCGTCCGCCGCTTCCCCGCGCCCTGTCAAACCCCTTTTCACGAAATGCCGTATCCGCGTCCTTTCCGCGCGATCCCGCCGTCATCTGCGTCCGCTTTTTTCAGAAGAAAAGGGCGAAAAACAACGGACGCAGATCACTTCCGATCACGCAGAAACGGCCGCGGATAAGGCCAACGCACATGTCACCCCCAACTCCCGCCTCCCAACTCCCGTCTCCGAACTGCCCTTCCCCCCCACTCCCAATAATCGCGCTTGATTCCCACTACCTCCAACCCCCACAATCCCCCCGGGGGCGGACATCAGGAGCCGTGTCATGCGGACATCAATCCTGTCGATTGCCGGCGCGAGCCTTCTCGTTTTCGCCGGCTGCAAGACGCACGAACCGAGTCATTTCGAGCTCGGGGAAGCCGCCGAAATGCGTGGCGACAAGGTCGAGGCGCTCTCCCAGTTCCAGGAGGCCGTCCGGCTGGAGCCGGCCCACAAGCACGCGTGGCGCCACATCGGCTACCTCAAGGCCGACAAGCAGGGGTGCAAGGAATACGAGAAAGAAGTGTGCGATGCGCTTCTCACGTTCCTGCTCATGGAAACCTACGAAATCGGGGACGTCGCCGGGGACAGGGAGTTCGGGATTCCCGAGACGCCGGTCGAGCCGCACCTGGCGCGGACGATGGTGCGCGGCCTGAACAAGCTGATCCACCAGATCGAGGCGATCGAAGGGGACTCGGACATCTGCTACCGCGAGTTCCTGGGCGATCCTTCGAACGGGGACCTGAAGCAGATCGCGCTCGACTCGCAGCAGACCGTGCTCGACTCGAACCTCGGCATTTCGCCGCGCGCCCACTACTACATGGGCGAGATCCTGCGGCGTTCGGGGGATACGGCGGGGGCGAAGAGCCATTACGACACGGCGCTGGCGCAGTCGAAGGAGCTGGGCCGCACGAACCTTCGCGCCACGGCGTCGCTCTCGCTCGTCGGCGGCGACCTGGACGAAGGGTGGCTGGCGGTCAGCGAACTCGACCGCCGCGAACTCTACGTCGAATACATCGAATCGTGCCTGCAGCGCAACGACCTCGACCGCGCCCTCAAGGCGGCCTTGATGGCGCGCAAGCACTACGCGGACGTCACGATCTGGCGGCAGGTGGCCGAGACAAACCTTCTCCTCGACCAGACCGCGGGCGCCGCCGATGCCATCTACGTGCTCGAAAAGTGGCCGTGCGACGACAAGGAAGTCGCGGTCTTCCTGCGCCTCTGCTGGGCGGCCGAGTCCGGCACCAAGATCGACGGGTTCGCGAAGAAGATGGACGGCATGGCCAGCTCAGGGACGTTCGACCCGACGCGCCTTGCCGCCCACGTCGAAGCCTCCAAGGCCGACGCGGCCGCCAAGTCCGCAGTCCGCAAGGCGGCCGACAAGATGGCGCCGAAAAAGTAGCTTGGGAAGCGATTCAAGCCGGGCCGGCGTGCTCACCGCGCCGGCCCGCTTTTTTTTGGCCGCGGGGCGCGCCGTCGGTGACTCCGCGCTCGAGCTCCTCTACCCGCCGCTCTGCATGAGCTGCGGGAAGCGCCGCGCGGCCGGCTTCTGCGACGCCTGCCTGCTGGAGATCTTCTCCTCCCTCGGCCCGACCTGCGGCCACTGCGGGCGCTTCCTCCACTCCCCCGGCGCCGCCTGCAAGGACTGCCGCCAGACGGAATTCGCGTTCACGAAGGCCCGCGGGGCGGCGCGATACAAGGGCCTGCTCCGGGCGCTCCTGCGGCGCTTCAAGCTCGGCGGCGAAATCCACCTCGCCCGCCCGCTCGGCGCCATGGCCGCCGATGTCGCGGAGCGCGAGTGCGCCGGGTTCGACGCCGTCGTCCCGGTCCCGCTCTCGCGCCGCAAACTCCTCACGCGCGGCTTCAACCAGGCCGAGCTCCTCGCCGAATCCGTCGCCGTCCGCCTCGGCCGCCCGCTCTTCCCCAAGGCCCTCACACGCCTCCGCAAGGCCGGCAAGCAGGCGTTCCTGACCCGCGCCGGGCGTATGGCGAACGCGGAAGGGCTCTTCGCGCCGCGCCGCGGACTTTTCGCGCGGCCTCCGGACTTCTCAGGGAAGCGCGTGGTGCTGGTGGACGACGTGATCACGACGGGGGCGACGGCGAGCGCCTGCGCCGCGGCGCTGCGGTCGCTGGGGGCGCGGGAAGTCGTGGCGATTGCGGTCGGGCGCTGAATTCCGGGAAGACTCCGACCCGCCGCCGCGTACTGATTCCGCTGGGGGGACCTTTCACGGAGAATCGCGATGCTCGTCCGCGCACTGCTCGCACTCGTTGTCGCCGCTTCGTTCGCGGTCGCCGGTGATCCGCCGCCCGGGCCGTCGGCCGCGGACGCGAAGGTCAAGGTCGATGCGTTAAAGGCCGCGAAGGACGCGGAATCGAAGAAGAAGGCGATCGTGGACGCCGCCTGCTGCCCGCACCCGACGGTGGCGGCCGCACTCAGTGCGTATCTGGCCGATCCTTCCGACGACATGCGGATCGCGGCGGCGTATGCACTGTCGGCAATGAAGGGTCTCGCCGACGCGGCGAAGGCCTTGGGCGGCGGGATCGCAGGAAACGCCGCGAAGCCCGAGGTCCTCAAGCAGATTTTCGACGCCATCGGGAAAGTCGGCCGGGTCGAAGCGATCCCCGCCGTCCGCGAGTGGACGACGAAGCACGTGCCGATCAAGGACGAAAAGGATTCTGACCTCGCGGTCGCCGGCATCAACGCGCTCACCGCGGTGAAGTCGAAGGCCAGCGTCGAGGGCCTCCTCGAGCTCTACAAGAAACAGGTCGGCATCGGCATGAGCTGCAGCGCCGGGATCCACGCTTCCGTCTACTCCGCAATCACCGGCGGCCTCAAGGCGCTGACGGGGCAGACGTTCAACAGCATGCCGGGCGAGGCCGAGCTGTGGTGGCGTAAGAACAAGGACACGTTCAACGACGACCTGACGAAAAAGTAGGCGCGCGGCGGCGGGGGGATTCCGGTGGACCTGGTTGACTCCGGTCAGGGTTGCCAGGACGCCAGGATCGCCCCGCCGGCGAGTTCCGTGACCCACTCCTCGGGCGCGTCGATCATCGGGTAGTGCCCCCAGCCGGCGAATTCCTTGAGCGGCCATTTCACGCCGAGCGCGCTTTCGGTCCGGCGAAGTTCCTCGGTCGTCACGACGCGGTCCTTGCCGCCCCACCACACCGAGATCCGCTCGAGCCGCGCCGGCTTCGCGCGAAACGATTCCTCCAGCGATCGCAAAAGCGGCGGCCCCAGCCAACGAAACAGGTCCCCGAACGCCGAGCACTCCGCGTAGCCCCGGAAGAACGCGCGCCGGATGTCGCGCGGCGGGCGGCGGACGAAATATTTCCCAGCGAACCTCCACTGCACCGGCGGAAACCGAAGCGCCAGTTTCACGAGAGTGCGGCCAAACACCGACCGCATCAGGAGCGGGAAACGCCGCGTCTCAAGCCCCCAGAGGACCGGCCCCTGCAGCACGATCGGCGCTTCCAGCGCGACGTCGCAGGCCCGAAGCGCGAGCAGAATGAGCCCGCCGATGCCGGTGCCGTACAACATCACGCGGCCCTTCGCCGCCTCGCGGACCTGTGTTTCCACCGCGCCGAGAAATTCCTCCCACGTCTTCACCCGCGGCCGCCCTTCGAACCCCGGGTATTCGATCCCCCTGAACTCCAGCGCCGCGCACTTCCCCGCCCCCATCAGCCGCGCC
>JAIOPR010000246.1 GCA_021413805.1 Planctomycetota bacterium | reverse complement strand
CCTGCGGATCGCGGGGAAGACGACGTCCTCTTCCTTGATGAGGTGCGCTTCCAGCTCCATCTTTAAATCCGCAAAGATCTCGCGGACTTCCCAGAGTTCGGGGTGATGTTCGCCGTGGACTTTCGCGACCTTGTCCACCTTGGCCTGCAGGGCCGGGAGGGCGTTGCGGAGGTAGACGTGGTGGGTGCCGACGATGTGGTCGGTGAGGTCGCGGAGCGGCGCCTTGCGCCAGTCGATCTGCTCGGTTTCCGGGACGGGGATCGCGTCCTCGGTCTCGAGCGCACGGACGACGGTCGTCAACGGCACTCGCGACTCGCGGCACGCGTCGCGGAGGGACTTGCGTCCGCCGCAGCAGAAGTCGAGGCCGAAGCGCTCGAGCACGTCGCCGCGGGACTCGCGGTCGATGACGAGCTCGGCGAGCGAGCGGGTGGGGTCGATGGTCGCGTTCATGGGTATCTCCTTAGTATAGCACATTAACCTACAGGCAACATTCGTGCCGTGCGGGGCGAGACGGAAGCGCTGGAAATTGAGGGAATGCACGCTTCCACCATGGGAAAGTGCGCGGGAGTGCGGCCGATTCCTGCCTCAGCGTGGCAGGCGGCAGGCACCAATAGAACGGGCCTCCGCGAAGGGAGGCCCGGGGTTCGACCGATCGGACGGCGCTATTTCTCGGCCACCTTCACGCCGGTTTCCTTCACGAAAACGTAGTAGAGCAGTCCTTCGTCCCCGACAGCGCCCGCGAGCATCTCGGCGTCGGGCCCGGTGCCGAGGAAGATGTCGGCGCGGCCGGCGCTGCGGATCCCGCCGCCCGTGTCCTGGTCCATCAGGAACTGGCAGAACTCGTGCTCGCCGTTGCGCTCGCCCTTGCGGACTTCGGGGAGCTTGCCGACGAGGTAGGCCACGCCGCCGCGCGGAAAGACGCCTTTGTCCGTCGCGATCGAGCGGTAGGGCGTGACCTTGACGCCCAGCGAGCCGTACGGCCCGCCTTCGGCCTGCCGGAAAAACACGTAGCAGTTGTTCACCTGCAGGTAGTGGTTCAACTCGTCCGGATGCTCGTGGAAGTACGAGCGGATCGCCCGCAGGCTCAGGTGCTTCTTCTCAATCTTCTCGTCCCGGATCAGCTGCTTCCCGATCGAGCCATACGGGTACTCCGTCTTCCCCGCATACCCAACCTGCATCATCGTCCCGTCCTCGAGCTTCATCCGCGCCGACCCCTGCACCTGCACCACGTACACGTCCATCGGGTCCGCCAGCCACGCGATCTCCAGCCCGCGCCCCGCGATGCACCCGCTGTCAAAGTCCACCCGCTTCGGGCTCGACCCGATCGTCCCGTCCTTGTGCCTCCACCCGATCGGCATCCCGTCGTCGTCCTTGATCAATTCCTCCGGCTTCCCGTACAGCGGAAACCGGAACTTGTCCGTGCGCGTCAGCGAAGCGTCGTAAATCGGCTCGCAGTACCCCGTGAAAAGCATCTCCCCCGACCCGTCCCAACCTACCGATCGGTAGATATCGAACTCCGCCGCGATCCGCGAGTTCAGTTCCGCCCCCGACGTGCAGCTCTGGAGAAGCGCCTTCATCGCGTGCAGGCTGGCCACCGCCCGGTCGTGCGAAATGTCCAGGTAGGGAAAGTATTTCTTCGACGACGGCTTCTCGTAGTACGAGAGGCTGTAGTCGATCGACGCCATCAGCGTCTCCTTGTCCCCCCAGCCCTTCGAGAAATCCGGGTACAACGCCGGGTCCGTGATTTTCTCGAGCGCCATCTTCCCGGGGGGAAGCGGTCTCGAGTAATCCTTGTCGGTCGAACTGCAGCCGGCGAGCAAGGCTGCGACGAGACAGGCATAGAGGTAGCGCATGGCCCTCTCCGATAAGAGTTTCTCCACAGATTCATCGGCACAATTCAGGGGCCAGCTTGACGGATGTGACGGAAGAACTCGCGCCGGTTTAGGTTCCGCCACCCGCAGCAAATTCGTGGAAGAAGAGGAGATAACCCATCACCATCAAGTTGACGGTGATCGCGATCGGTCCCAACACGCCCAGAACAAAGCAGCGAACTGAATGTCGCAGGGCCCGGGCGACAAGGAGTGGGGCGAACATGCCCGATGCCATCAGGCATGCGAAGCACAGATCTCGTGAGGCCAGGTTGTAGACGCCAACCACGGGATGCGGGCCGTCAGCGAGAGCCACGAGTGCCACTGCGGCCAGCGTCGGCAGGAGTGCGACAGCACTGATGGCGCAAATTGCGGCACGTCGTCCCCGCTGAAGTTCCCCGCCGTTCGCTTCGTGGTTTAGGTCTGATTCGGGCATGCGGTCGATCATATCGCCTTGGTTGCCCTGGCAGGTCCCACTCTATGCGAAGCAGGTGGCGACCGGCGCGACGAAGCGCGGCAGGAGCGGGCTGGACAGCACTTCGTTGTCGCGGAAGACGGAGGAGAGCCGGGCGCTGTGGGTCGTTCAGCAAGCCCCGGGGCGGGAGTAGAAAATAGCCGTCAGGAACATCGGGTAGATCAAGAGGGCGTTCGTCACTAGACCTGCGAACGCCACCGCGAGCAGAACCGACCAGCGATGCCGCACGAAGAGCCAGATTCCGATCGCTACGGGCGCGACGACGCCGACCACCAGGTCAGGGCCAAGCCACCCCGCCCATTGTTGCCAATCCGCATTGCTGAACAGGTGGAAGCAGGGCGACATCTTGTTGGTGAGAAGAAACCAGGAAATCAAGGCGGCGAGCGCCGGAAGAAACGTGGCCAGTGAGGCGGCGATCTCCACGCCTGAGAGGTCGCGGGAAGCGGTTTCGCCCGCCGCTCCGGTCGCATTCGAATTCATGCCAGACATCCTCCCCAGACGAACCCGGCGCCATCCTACGAAATGCACTGACCGAATGGCATTTTGCGCCAGCAGGGTCGCTTCCGCGAGGGGACCTACACCACCGCCGACTCGATCGCCGCCTTCCAGATCGGGTACATCGCTTCCACCGAATATCGGTGCACCGCGCGGCTCCGGGCTTTCGCGCCCATCTCGCGGCGCATCACGGCGTCGGTCAGCAGCCGGACGAGCGCCTCCTCCCATTCGTCCGCCCCGCGGGCGAGGAGGCCGCAGCCGCCGTCGAGCATGTCGGCGTTCACGCCCACGGGGCTCGCGATGCCGGGCAGGCCGCAGGCCATGTACTGCTCGAGCTTGAACCCGCATTTGCCCTTGGACCAGACGTCGTCGGGAAGCGGCATGAGGCCGACGTCGGCGCTTCGGACGGCCTCGACTTCGGCGAGTTCGGACCAGGGGACGAACTGGGTGTCGGGGAAGAGGCTGTCGGCGGGGGGGCGGTCGCAGACGACGCGGAAGGACATGCGGGGGACGCGGGCTTTGGCTTTCGCGAGGGCGGCGGCGATCGGCTGGAGCATCGGGAGGTTGCCGGACGAGCCGGTCCACACGACGACGAGGGGCCACTCCTGCCCGTTGGGCATGAACGGCGTCCGCGGCGCCGCGGGGGACCAGCGCTCCGTGTCGATCGGCGTGGGGATGAGGTGGGAGTTCGGGTTGTGGGGAAGCGCCCATTCGAGGAGCCACTGGTTGCCGGCGATGACGGTGCGCGCAAGGCGCATGACTTCGGCGATGGGGTTGGGCTTGCGGTCGCCGTATTTCAGGAAGACGGAATCGTCGATGTCGTAGACGATGTTTTTATTTCGTGAAGCGAGCCGCCGCTCCAGGCGCGGCGAAAGATACGGCATCAGCTCGCGCTCGACGTAAACGACGTCAAACGTCGCCGCATCCCGCATGGAGCGCTTCTGGTGCGAAACCTTTTTCGCCAGCGCCACGAACCGCCGCCATTTGCCGAAAAGCCCACCCGGCGCCGGCCAGTCGTACATCGCGGGCTCGCACGGACGCACCACCGCTTCCCATCCGTCCGCCCGCAGCCGGGGGAGGTACTGGTGGACGCGGAAGCGCGACGCAGGGGTGGTTTTTCCGCCGGTGAGGAAGAGGGCGCGTTTCACGGTCGGGGGCCACGTTAAGCGAGGGGGGCGGGAAGTGCCCACGGCATTCGGCTACTCCTCGGTCAGCCACTTTTTCCAGTCGCGCTCGAGGCGTTCGATCGTGAAATCGGTCCAGGCCTTCTCGCGGGCCTTGGCGTCGTTCTTTGTTTCGCGCAGGGCGACGAGGTAGGCGGTCACGCTGCCGCGGTAGCGGGGATCGTTGAGGAGGAAATGGGTGACGGACCAGCCGAGGGAGTAGGCGGGGGCGAGGTCGTAGAATTCGTCGCGGGACATCTCGAACATTTTCGCCAGCTCGGGCGCGCGGCCGGCATTCACGGCGCTGCGGGCTTCGTCGCGGCGCGCTTCGTTCGTGCGGAGGTTGAAATGCCCGCCGGCGTCGAATCCGCCCGGGTAGAAAATTTCGCCCAGGCCTTCGTCGAGCCAGATCGGGATGCTCACGCCCTTCCCCAGGACTTCGCGCAGGTACTGGTGCGTTGCTTCGTGGTAGAGAACGTGAAAGGTGCGCTCGGGCGCTTTCTCGTCCATGTGCGCCACGAGTTCGCGCTGGGCCGGGCTGAAATACGCTTCGGCCCCCTCGACGCCGTTCAGCGCGGCGTAGGCCTGGAACTCGCGGGTGTTGGCGAAGATGCGGACGTCGAGCGTGCGGCGGGTGGCGCCGGGAATTTCGAGCGGCAGGAGGCGGCGGAGCTCGGTGGAAATCGCCTCGAGGTGCTTGCCGACCTGGGCGGCGAAATCGTCGTCGCCGGCGAAGCGGATGCGGTAGTGCTCGGTTTCGCGGACTTTCCAGCCCGGGGGAATCCGAAGCGGTGCGCCGGGATCGGGGCGGCTCCAGGCCCAGGTGCCCGTCGCGGAAATCAGCGGCGCGTCGGTGGCGTCGTCGCTTCCCGCGAGGAACAGGGCGGCGAAGCGTTTGCCGTCCTGGAGGAGGGTGCCGAAGGCCTTGCCTCCGTCCACTTTTCCCGAGAAGGTCCGGGCGCTTCCCAGCTCGCGCCGTTCGGAGATTTCGAAACCGCGCCAGGTCGAGGAGAGTTCCTTTTCGAAGGCATGCTCGGCGTCGTCAGCGGTGGAGGCGCGGACGAGGAAGACGTCGAACCGCGCGAGGGATCCGTCGGCGGCGGGGCGGGTGGACTGGAAACGGACGAGCGGGGTGAGGGGCGAGTCGGAGGGGGCGGCGTCCTCGGGGACGGGCGGGGTCGGGACCTCGGTCCATCCGTCGGGGGTGGGGAACGCGACGCCGGCGCGCTGGTCCTCGAACATCGGGCCGGCCGTGGCGGCGGCGGCGAGCGTGAAGACGAGGAGGAGTGTTTTCATGGTGGGGGAGTCGCCTGACCTTCTACATTATGGGGACCTGTGGCCGATAACTCCAAACCCGTTAGAACTCCCCGAGTTGCGATCCGTGACGGCCTGTTGCAGTTCAACGGCCGGGGAGTGATTCCGTTTGGGGGCGAAGTGCAGTATTTCCGGGTGCGGGATCCGCTGGGCGACCCGGAGCGGACGCACGAAATGTGGCGCGCGACGCTCGACCGCATGGCGGCCGCGGGGATGAACCACGTGACGACGTACGTCCCGTGGGACTGGCACGAAGAGGAGCAGGGGAAATTCCGTTGGGACGGGGACCGGGACCTGGACAAATTCCTGTCGCTGGCCTACGCGCGCGGATTTCTCGTCGGCCTGAAACCGGGGCCGTTCATCACGGCGGAATGGCCGCGCGGATTCGGTTCGTGCGGCGCGGTGCCGGCGTGGTTCCGCGCGAAACACCCGGGCTCGCTCGTCCTGAACCGCCGCGCGCGTCCCTGGTCGTTCGACCCACTGGGCCGAAGCGACCAGACGCAGCCTCGGTACGACGCGCCCGAATTCATGGAGGCGACCCGCGCCTGGTTCAAGGCCATCGCGCCGATCGTGCGCCGCTACGTCTTCGAGCGCCCGTG
>JAIOPR010000245.1 GCA_021413805.1 Planctomycetota bacterium | reverse complement strand
CGGGAAAATCTCCGGCGCCGCCCTCGACGTCTTCGAGAACGAGCCCCTCGCCGCTGAGTCGCCCTTCCGCTCCCTCCCCAACGTCGTCCTCACCCCGCACCTCGGCGCTTCCACTGAGGAGGCGCAGGAACGCGTCGCGGTCGAGATCGCGGAGCAGTTCGTGGACTATTTCAAGTCCGGCACGGTGCGGAACGCGGTGACGACCAAATAGCAGGGCGGGGGCTATACTGGGCCTGTGATTACCCTGCACTGTTCCTGCGGCTCGACGATCCGGACCGGGCTTGGGCCGGCTTCGGTGACTTGCAAGTGCGGGAAGGTGCATGGGCTGCCGAGCGTGGGGGCTGCGGCGCCGGTGAAGAAGGATTCGGCGCCGCCGGTGACGCCCTCGGATCCGGGGCACGCCGCCCCTGAAAACCCGTTCGGGCAGCGGCATCGCATCGCAATTCACGACGGCCTCGTGGTCCCGCGCGCCGGGAATGCACTCGCCACCGCTTTCCAGAATCCCGCGGTCGCCGGCGCTGTTTCGGTCGGCGTGCTCCTTATCGCCCTGGTCACGACGCTCGCCCTGCGATCTCGCGCCGAACGCCTCCGCGCTGAAGCCGCTTCGCCCGCCCAGGGCACCCCGTGCTCGTTCCTGAACGCGGGGATCGAGTTCATGGCGCCGTCGGGGTGGAAGCTCGTGCGCAACGAAGGGATGACGTTCGCGTTCGATACCGGCCGGGGCGAAGTCGCGGTCTCCGTGCTCCAGGTAACGGCCGAAACCCACGCGGAGCGCGCGAAATCGTTCCAGCCCACCGCCGACTGGGCCGCGGGCGCCTCCGAGCTGCCGGGCGCCGACCTCCTCTGCGCGACGTGGCGCACCGACTCGAAACGTGAAGCCGATTCATGGTGGCTCGACCGCCCCAACCACCGGCTCTGGATCTCCGCCTCGGGTAAACCCGGGGTGCGCTCCGACGCCGCTTCGCTCATCAAGACCCTCAAACTCACGGAGCCCGCGCCCGCCAGTGGACATTAACGTCCGCTTCGGACACGCCCCCCGCCGCCGGCGCCGCCGCCGCGCGAGCGTCGCCACCGCCATCGCCGCGATCGTGCTCGCTGGGCTGGCGGTCGCGGGCAAGATTTTCAAGGACGCCCGCCGCGTGACCTCCCCGCCGATCCGCGAGACCCACCCTCGATGACCCGCGCCTGCCCCCGCTGCCGCCAGTCCTTCGAGCCCACCCGCTCCGGCGGCCTTTGCCCCCACTGCGGGCACTCGAAGTCTATTCCGCGAAGCGCCGCCATCACGCTCGGCGCGGCCGCCCTCGGCGCGCTCATTGTCGGCGGCGTCCTCCTGCTCCGCCCGCTCATGACGCACCACGACGCCCCGCCGCCCCCCGCGCCCGCCGCCATCCCCGACACGGAATTCCCCGCCGCCCGCGCCGTCATCCACCCGCCCCGCAACTGGCGCTACTCCCAGCGCGACCCCGCCTCCGTCGCCTTCACCGAAATCTTCGGCGCCGCCGGCATCCGCTTCCGCGTCGTCAAACCCTCCCCCGGCCGCGACGCCCACCTCGCCCTCATCCGCGAAGTCGTCCCCGACGCCGAACCCGTCGAGCACACCCTCCCGGAATGGCCGGGGGCCGAAGCGCTCGCCGTGCGGAAACCGAACGACGCGCGCCTCGGCGCGTCGTGGCTCATCCCCCGCGGCGACAGCGCGCTCGAGGTCCTCTTCTGGGGCGACGAAGCGCGCCTGGAGGACGTGAAGGGATTCCGGGAAGGGCTGAGGCTGGCGGAGTAACGGAGTCCGCGCAGGCAAACATCTTCACTCCCCGGCCCGTCTAGTCCCGCTCGTTCGACACATCGAACTGCGCCAGGAACGCCGAGTTGCTCGGCCACTTCTGCACCCGCGGGATCAGCGCTTCCATCGCCTCGATCGGCTTGAACTGGGCGAGGGCGCGGCGCATGCGGTAGACGCGTTCGAGCTCGACGGGAGCGCGGAGCTTTTCTTCCTTGCGGGTGCCGGAGGCGTTGATGT
Organism: Planctomycetota bacterium; assembly: GCA_021413805.1. Lineage (GTDB taxonomy): Bacteria > Planctomycetota > MHYJ01 > WSZJ01 > WSZJ01 > WSZJ01. Next base: position 13,090 of record JAIOPR010000245.1, on the reverse strand, counting down.
CGATGGCGGGGAAGATGCGGCGTTCGGCGAGGGGGCGGTGGAGGACGAGTTCGGCGTTACCGGTGCCCTTGAAGTCCTCGAAGATCACCTGGTCCATGCGGGAGCCGGTATCGATAAGGCAGGTCGCGATGATCGTGAGCGAGCCGCCTTCCTCGAGGGCGCGGGCGCTTCCGAAGAACTCGCGGGGTTTTTCCATGGCGCGGGTATCGAGACCGCCGGACATGGTGCGGCCGCGGTCGCCGGCTTCGCGGTTATAGGCGCGGGCGAGGCGGGTGAGGGAGTCGAGGAGGATGACGACGTCCTTGCCGGCCTCGACGAGGCGCCGGGCGCGTTCGAGGACGAGTTCGGAAAGCCGGGCATGGGCGGTCGCGACCTTGTCGAGCGAGCTCGAGACGACCTCGCCCTTGACGTTGCGCTGCATGTCCGTGACTTCTTCAGGCCGCTCGTCCACGAGCAGCATGATGATGTGGCACTCGGGGTGGTTCTGGGCGATGACCTGCGCGATCTTCTGCAGAAGGATCGTCTTCCCGGTGCGGGGCGGCGCCACGATCAGGCAGCGCTGGCCCTTGCCGAGCGGGCAGATGAGGTCCATCACCCGGAGCGAGATGTCGTTCATCTTGCCCTCGAGGTCGAGGCGCTTGCACGGGTCGATCGACGTCAGCTGCTTGAAAATCGGCAGCTCGCGGTGCTTCTCGGGCTCCATGTTGTTGATGGAATCGACGCTCATCAGCGCCGGGCCCTTGCTCCGGTCCTTCGGCGGCGCCAGCGGACCCGCGATCCAGGAGCCTTCGCGGATGGCGAAGCGGACGATCTGGGACTTGGCGACGTAGATATCCTGCGGGGTCGAGAGGTAGTTGTTTTTCGGGTCGCGGAGGAAGCCGAAGCCCTCCGGGTGAATCTCGAGGACGCCTTCGCCGCGGCCGATGGAAACGATCGGGGCTGCGGCTGTTCCTCCGGGCACCGGCAGGCCGTCAGAGCCGATCTGGGGGGCAAAGTTGGGATCGCCCGGGGGAGCCGCCGGCTGGGCGTAAGGATCGGCAGACGGCGCGTTCATCACGGCAGCGCCCGGTCGATTGTTCGGGCCGGCCGGTCCGCCCGGGCCTCCGGGACCACCCCGGCGGTTGCGCCACCGGCGCCCGCCACGACGCCCGCGGTGCCGGCCTGCGCCACCCTGGCCGCCGCCGCCCTGGCCTCCGCCACCACCCTGACCACCACCGCCACCACCACGCCCGCCGCCACCGCCGCCCTGATTCTGAAAGTTCATCTGCTCTCCGCCGTTGTGGCGCGCCCGGGATGGAGCGCAAGCCGGAATTCTCTTCCCCCGCCTGACCGGCGTACGCTCGCCGCCATACCCGCGGCGCCGCGTGATCTGAAGCTCAAGACGGGACTCCCTGATCGCCGCCGCGCAGCACGGGTCCCGCTGTGGGACTCCCGAGTCTGCGATCTCTTTGCGCGGCCGGCAGGAGCGATCGGCTGGTTGCAACGCCGTGTTCGTGTGTGTGGAAACCGGGACCGAACGGGTGTCGCGAATGGGTCCGAGCCGGACCGTTGAGCCGGCCTGCGCCATGCGCGCAGGCGGACGAAACTGTTGACGCCTGAAAGAGTAAGACGCGGGTGGGGGGCGAGTCAAGCGAAAATCCTGTCGCGATCTTCCGCATGTCCCCCCTTCTTCCGGACCCGTTCCGTTGTATCCTCTGCTTCCCTCCCCGGAGCCCGCACCTTGCACCGACGTTTCCTTATCCTCGCCGCCCTCGCCCTCGCCGCCTCCACGGCCTCCGCCCAGGACGGCCTCCGCACCAACATCGAATGGCGCGTCCTCGATATCGGGAAATGGGAGGTCCATTACCCCGGCGAAGCGTTCCTCCCGCGCGCCCGCGAAGTTGCCGGCTGGCTCCTCGCCGCCCAGGCCCGCATCGAGAAGGAACTCGACCAGCCCCTCGACGGCCCCATCGGCGTCCTCATGTACCGCTCCCGCCTCGAAGGCGCCCAGCACTTCACCGAGGAAGACAACCCCGGAAACCTCTTCCCCATCGCCACCGACGCCCGCCGCCGACGCATCCTCATCCCCTGTCTCGGCTCCGATCGCGCGATGCAGCGCACGATCGAATTCCAGGTCGCCCAGATCCTCATCGACCAGCGCCTCTTCTCGAGCAACACCTTCAAGGCCTCCCTCCTCGACTTCAAGACCGATTACCACCCCGCCTGGCTCTTCCGCGGCATCGCTTCCCACGAATCCGGCTCCCTCCTCCCCATCGAGGAAATGCTCGTCCGCGACTCCGTCCTCGACCGCGAACTCCCGACCCTCTCCGTCCTCCACTCCATCGATTCCCTCAACGTCCACGAGCGCTACTCGACCCTCGTCGAGGGCACCATGGCCGTCGAGTGGATCAAGGGCGGCACTCCCCGCGGCTACGCGAAGCGCCTCCTCCACGTCTTCGACTCCGACCTCCCCTTTCCCACGGCACGTCTCATCAAGCGCGCCTGCGGCATGTCCTACAACGATGTCGAAACGGGTTTCGCAAAGGCGATGGAAGCGCGGTGGCGGCCGTGGGCGGCGAAAGAGGAGGCCGACCGATTCGCCCACCGGCTCACCGGCCGCGAGCAGCACTACCGCTTCTACGAGCTCGCGCCCGCCCCGAGCCCGGACAGCCGGCGCGTCGCGTACTTCGAGGATTCGGCCGGGTACTTCGACATCGTCCTGCTGGACGTGGCGAGCGGCGAAGAAGAACACCCGCTGCGGTTGAAGCTTCACCTGGCGATCGACTCGGTCCACCCGGACCTGCATGGGGTGGACTGGTCGCCCGACGGGAAGTCGATCTGCTTCGCGGGGGACCGGCTCGCGATCAACCTGCTGTACATCCAGGATCTCGTGTCGGGCGAACTCCGCACGGTCCGCCTCCCGTGCGAAGACGTGATGTCGCCGCAGTGGTCGCCGGACGGGAAAAAGATCGTTTTCGCCGGGCTGCGGCACGGGCGGCTGGCACTCTACCTGCTCGACGTCGCGACTTCCGATGTGCGCCGGCTCGCGACGGAGGGGTCCATTCCGTCCGAGCCCGCGTGGTCCCCGGACAGCACGTCCGTCGTCTTCGCGGGCGAGTCCGCCGGCCAGCTCGACCTTTGGCGCATCGAGGTCGCTTCCGGCCGCCTCGACCGCCTCACCGACTCCCCCTGCGACGAGCGGGCCCCCGCGTTCCGGCCCGACGGCGCCGCCATCACCTTCACCGGCGACGCCGGCGGCGCTCTCAACCTCTTCTCCCTCGACTTCGCCTCCCGCACCATCACCCGCCACACCGATCTCCCCGGCGGCGCCCTCGCCCCCCGCTGGACCCCCGACGGCCGGGAAATCGTCTTTTCGCTCTACCGCCACGGGCGCTTCACCCTCTGGTCCATGCCCCCCCGCACCGCCCCCGCCCCCGCCGCCGTCCCGGACCCCGAGCGCGCCGCCGCGGCAAAGCACTTCACCATCGGCTCCGCCGACGACTTCCTGCTTCGAACCTACGAGACCCGGATCCGGTTCGAGTCCATCCTCCCGACGAGCGCCAAGCTCTCCGACATCCTCGGGTACCACCGGATCGACACGAACTCCAGGTACAAGATCCGGTCCGGCGGGTACGACTTCGAAGCGGACATCACGTACACCAACCGCTCGCTGCGGCCCGACTTGTACATCACGGCCACGATCGCCACGGCGAAGGATGGGGGCGGGTCGGAGCGGGGGGCACGCATGGAAGCGGGGATTTCGTACCCGATCGACTCGGACACGCGGGCGGGGCTGTCGGCCTTCATCGAGCAGCGGCAGCGGACTTTCGTCACGACGAGGGAGGATGGCCTGTCGGGCGAAAAAGTGCGGGAAGAAGGCCTGCGCCTGAGCGCCGGGCGCGCCAATATCACCTACCGGCGGCAGAACCCCATCTCCGGTTACGCCGTCGGCGCGAGCGTGACATGGTGGATTCCGCCCGTCGGCAGCCAGGTCAACCGGCTGAACGAGTCCGCGGCGGGTAAGCTCTACGTGGAACTCTGGCATGACCACGTCCTCGCCCTTCGCGTCAACGGCACCCATAGCAGCGGCCCCGACCGCGATCGCCTCACGCTCAAGGACGGCGTCCGCGGCTACGATTCCGGCGACCCGCACGGGACCGACATCGCCGCCGCCACCGCTGAGTTCCGCTTCCCCATCTGGCGCGATCTCGACTGGGCGCTGCCCGCGCAGGTGCTGCTGGTCAAGGACGTGCGCGCGGTCGTGTTCGCCGACCTCGGGGTGATCAGCGACGAGGAAAATGTGATCAACATGCTCGCCTACCCGGTGCGCGACGAGTGGCACTACAGCGCGGGCTTTGCCATCCAGCTCGACATGTACCTGCTGGAGCGGAAATATTTCCCAATCTATTTCACCGTGGCCAAGGTCCTTGACCACACGGCTGAAGCCCCGCCCGGGCTGAAGTTCGAAGTGACCTTCGAAGCGAGCTTTTAGGGTACGGCCGCTTCGGCAACAGGCGGTTCCCCCGGCCCGGGCTTCTTCGGGTTCCGGTCGCCCACGATCAGGCTCTCGAGGGCGAAGAGCGTGGCGCCCACGCAGATGAAGGAATCCGCGACGTTGAAGACCGGGAAATTGATGCAGTACACGTAGATGAAATCGCGCACCATCCCCGTCGCCACGCGGTCATAGAGGTTCCCGATCGTGCCGCCCCCGATGAAAGCCAGGGCCACGGTGTACGGCCATGTCGGCACCTTCGCGCGCAGGAAACACCCCACGATCAGGGGAAGAGCGATGATCGAAAGCGCCGCGATGAACCAGCGCGCGTTCTGCTGCGACAGCATCCCCCACGCCACGCCCTTGTTCAGCGCCGTTTCCCATTTCAGCACCCCCGGGATCACGATCGGCGCAGGTCCCCGCCCCGGCGGGCCGAGCTTCTCGAACGCATACGCCTTCGACCACAGGTCAAGGACCGCCGCGACCACCATGACCGAAAAAAAAACGGCGCGACGAACTTTCTTCGTCGCGCCGCTGAGTTCAACCGTGACAGCCATCCTAGCCTTCGCCTTCTTCCTTCTTCTTGCACTCCAGGCAGAGGGCCGCGTGCGGGATCGCTTTCATCCGCTCCTTCGGGATCGGCTTCGAACACTCCTCGCACACGCCGAACGTCCCTTCCTCGATCCGCTCCATCGCGTCTTCAATCGCGCCCAGCTCCTGCTCCTCGTTCTCGATCAGCCCGAGCGTGAAGTCCTGCTCGAACGTGTCGCTTCCCATGTCCGCCATGTGGATCGGCATGCTGGAAAGATCACCGCTGGCATCCTGGCGGGAGCGGCGAAGAGCCTCGTCCTCCATCTTGGTGACGTTGCCCGAGAGGGCGCTGCGGCGGGCGATCAGCCAGAGACGGAACGATTCGACTTCGGGCTTGGAAAACGGGCTTTTGACCGCCGGCTTCTCCGCGGGCTCCGGTTTCCGGTCCTTCCCGTTCGCGGGCTTTTTGGATTCTTTCTTCATTCCTGCCTGTTCCCCGTTTTCTAGGTTGGCCGGGACCGGAATCCGCCGACAGCCTACTTTTTCGCTGCCGGTGCGGAAGGGGCCTTCGCCGGCGCAGCAGCCGCCTTCGCGGGCTTGGCGGGCTTTGCTGCCTTAGCGGTCTTGGTCTTTCCCGGCTTCTTTGCCTTCTCGGCCTTCACAGGAGCCGCAGCGGGCTTCGCCGGGGCTTTCTGCGCTTCTTCCATCTCCCGCTGACGCATGACCGTCTGGATGCGCGCCAGGGTGCGGCGCAGGTCGCGAAGAGCCTGCGGGTTTTCGATGACGTCGGTCACGCGGCGAAACCGGAGGTTGAAATGTTCCTCGTGGATCTTCTTGACCTCGGTCTTGAGCTCGTCGTTGGACTTCTGCCGGACTTCAGCGATTTTCATAGCCCCTGCTTTCTGCGGATCAGGCGCGTCTTGATGGGCATCTTGTGGGCGATGACGTTGAGGACTTCGCGGGCGACCTCGTCCGTCACGCCGCCCAGCTCGTAGAGGACCTGGCCGGGCCGGATGACGGCGGCGTAGAACTCCGGCTCGCCTTTTCCCTTACCCATGCGGGTTTCGAGCGGCTTCTTGGAGATCGGCTTGTGCGGGAAAATGCGGATCCAGAGGCGGCCGTTCTTGCCGATGTGGTGCGCGGCGGCCATGCGGCCCGCCTCGATCACCCGGGCGGCAAGCCAGCACTCTTCCAGCGCCTGCAGACCGTACTCGCCAAATGCGACATGGGTGCCGCGCGTCGCGTTGCCCTTGATGCGGCCACGCTGCGACTTGCGGAACTTGATGCGACTGGGCATCAACTGCATGACGACGTCTCCTTTAGCGGGTCAGCGGCGCCCGGGGGCACCGATTGCTTACGAGGGTTTGGACGGAGGAGCGGAAGGCGGTGCGGCAGGAGGCGCTGACGGAGGAGCGGACGGCGGCGGACCGGAAGGACGCGGGCCGCCAGGACCACGGGAGCCAGGACCTGTCTGGCGCGGAGCGGAAGGACGCGGGCCACCAGGACCACGGCCGCCACCACCCCCACCGCCACCACCGAATCCACCCGGCCTCGGTCCACCCGGGCCACGGCCACCAGGGCCGCGATCCGGAGCACCACCCATGCCGCCCATCGGGCGCTGCGACATCTGCCTCGGCGGCTTCACCGGCGCGGGCTCCTGCAACCCCGTCCGCTTCTTCGCCTCCGGCAGCTGGTCACCCTTGTAAATCCACGTCTTCACCCCGATCGTTCCTTTCGCATGCACCGCCGTTGCGCGGCCGTAGTCCAGGATCGCGCGAAGCGTATGCAGCGGGACGCTGCCGAGCGACAGGGTTTCCGACCGCGCGATTTCCGCGCCGCCGATACGCCCGGCCACCGTGATCTTGATGCCGCGGGCTCCCGCCTTCAGCGTGACCTCCGCCGCCTTGCGCATCGCGCGACGGAAAGGCGCACGCCTCTGCAGCTGCTCCGCCACGTTCTCCGCCACGAGCGTCGCTGAAAGCTCCGGCGTGTCGATTTCCTTGATCTTCAACTCGACCTTGTGCAGGACGAGCTTCTCCAGCGCCGTCTGCAACTCTTCGACCTTCGCGCCACGCCGCCCGATGATCACACCGGGACTCCCGGCCGACACGATCACCGTCGTCGTCTCGCGCGTCCGCTCGATCTCGATCTTCGGGATCTGGGCGAAGCCGTAGTTTTTCTTGATGAAGCGGCGGATCTTCTGGTCTTCGATGAGGAACTTGCCGAATTCCTTCTTCGTCGCGTACCAGCGGCTGCGCCACTCCTCGGTGATGCCGAGGCGGAAACCGATCGGGCAGATCTTCTGTCCCATTTTTCTCCTATCCCTTCTTCTGCGGGGACTTCCCGCCCGGTTTCTTCGGACTCTCGTGCTGCCCGCCGTGCTCGTGCGCCGACTCGTGGTGATGCCCGTGCTCGTGATGCTGGTGATGGCCCTCGGGGTGATCGTGTCCTTCGCTGTGCACATGCCCCTCGGTCCCGTGTTCGTGCGCGTGGTCCTTCTTGTGGTCGTGCTGGTGCTCGCCCTTCTCAGCCTTGTCGCCCGCCGCCGGGGTCTTCCCCGCCGACTTGCCCTTCCGCGACTTCCTGTCCGTCTTCGGCGCGGCCGGCGCCGGCGCAAGGATCAGCGTGACATGGCTCGTCCGCTTCAGGATCGGCACCGCGCGCCCCTGCGGCGCCGTCCTCCAGCGCTTGAGAGGCGTCCCGCCGTCGATCATCAGCCCCTCGATCCGGAGCTCTTCAACGTCAATGTCCAGGTTCCGGTCGCTCGTGATCGATTCCGCGTTCGCGATCGCGCTCTTCAGGAGCTTGTGCAGGAATCGGGCGCCACGGCGCGGCGTCATCTGCAGGATCTCCAGCGCGCGGTTCACGTTCTGGCCCTTGATCACGGTCGCGACATAGCGAAGCTTCTGCGGGCTGATCCGCGCGTGGCGGAGCTTGGCGCTGAAGCGCTGGTCTGCGGCAGTAGTGGTATCAGGCATGGTTCAGCCTCTAGCCTTTCTTCTCGCCGCCGGCTGCGCCGCCCGCGGGGGCTGCGCCGCCACCAGACATGGTTGTCTTGATGTCCTTCGCCTTCGTGCCGCTGTGCCCACGGAAGGTCCGGGTCGCGGCGAATTCGCCGAGCTTGTGCCCGACCATGTCCTCCGTGACGTACAGCTTCACGTGCGTCCGGCCGTTGTGGATCATGAAGGTGTGCTGGACAAACTCGGGCACGATGGTGCAACGCCGCGCCCAGGTCTTGATCGGGTCCCGGTCACCCTTCTTTTTCTGCTTCTCAACCTTCTCGAGAAGCTTCCCGTCCACAAACGGGCCCTTCTTCATCGAACGGCTCATCGGAGCTCCTTACGTCTGCTGGAAGCGGCCCTTCTTGCGGCCGCGGATGATGAATTTCGAGCTGTTCTTCCTCTTCTTACGCGTCTTGCCGCCCTTGGCGAGCTTGCCCCACGGCGAGCAGGGATGACGACCGCCGCCGGAGCGGCCTTCGCCACCGCCCATCGGGTGGGAAACGGGGTTCATGGAGGTGCCGCGGTTGGTGGGCTTGATGCCGAGCCACCGCTTGCGGCCGGCCTTGCCGAGCCAGATCGACGCCGCCTCGATGTTGCCGAGCTGGCCGATCGTCGCGCGGCACGCCAGGGGAATCATGCGCATTTCGCCGGACGGGAACTGGAGGTGAGCGTAGTTGCCTTCCTTCGCCATCAGGCGGGCGAAGCAGCCGGCGGCGCGGACGATCTGCGCCCCCTTGCCCGGGACCAGCTCGACGCAGTGGACCAGGTGGCCGAGCGGCACGTTGCGGAACGGCATCCGGTTCCCGATCTTCGGGTCCGGCTTCTCGCCCGAAACGATGATCTCGCCGACCTTCAGGTCCTTCGGCGCGATGATGTACCGGCGCTCGCCGTCCTTGTACAGGAGCAGCGCGATCCGGACGTTCCGGTTCGGGTCATACTCGATCGCCTCGACCTTCGCGGGAATCTCCAGCTTCTCCCGCTTCCAGTCGATGACCCGGTACATTTTCTTGTTCCCGCCGCCGTGGTGCCAGCAGGTGATCGAGCCGCTGTTGTTCCGGCCGCCCGTCTTGCGAAGGGCTTCCAGAAGCGGCTTGTGCGGCTTCTTGGCGGTGAGATCCTTGAAGTCGCTGGTCGTCGCAAAGCGGCGTCCGGCGCTCGTAGGCTTGTAGGCTCGCAGACCCATATCAGCTCCTTAGAAGCCGTCGATCGGCTTCGATTCCGCAGTCAGCGTGACGATGGCTTTTTTCCAGTCGTTCTGGTACCCGATACGCGCCTTGAACTTGCGCGACTTGCCTTTGACCTTGATGGTGCGGACGTGCTTGACCTTGACGCCCGTGTAGATCGTCTGGATCGCGTTCCGGATCTCGATCTTGTTGGCGTCGAGCTTCACGACAAAGGCGTACGCCCGGCAACGTCCCAGGGCCGCCATGGATTTCTCAGTCTGGAGGGGCTCGACGACGATGGTGCGCGGCTCGCGCATTTACTTGCCCTCCTTCTTCGACGGCGGTTTCGCGGCAGGCTTCGATGCGGCAGCGGGCTTCTTGGTCGCGGCCACCTGGGCGGCCACCAGCTTCAGACCCTTCAGCTTCCGGCTGCGCCACGGCGCCCGCGGGGCCTGTTCGACCTTCGCAGGCTTCTTCGAGGCCGGGACAACAAAGGCCACTCCATCGCGGCGGTTCTTCACCAGCGCGTTGAAGGCATCCTTCGTCAGCAGCAGCCGCTTGTACTTGAGGACGTCGAGGGCATTGAGGTCGGCGACGGGAAGCGAATGCACCCGCGGAATGTTGCGCGCGCTCAGCCAGACCTTCCGGCCCGTCTCATCGGCCTGCTCGATCGAAATCAGGCAGGATTCCTTGATGCCGATCGCTTCGAGCGCGCCGACCACGTACGAGGTCTGCGGCTTCTCCAGCTTCAGCGCATCGACCACTGTCGCCTCGCCGTCAATGAACTTCGAGAGCAGCGCGCTGTCCAGCGCCGCCCGCTTCATCTGCTTCGGCAGGTCCTGCGAATAGTCGCGCGGGTGAGGGCCGAAGACGACGCCGCCCTTGCGCCAGATCGGGCTCCGCTTGGTACCGGCCCGGGCGCGCCCCGTGTGCTTCTGCTTCCAGGGCTTCTTTTTCGACCCCGCCACGTCGCCGCGCTCCTTGACGTTGTGCGTCCCGGCGCGCAGGTTGTTCTGATAGATGAGCGTCGCGTCGTGAAGCAGGCGGCGGCGGACGATCCCCCCGAACCAGGCCGGGTCGACCTTCTCCGCGCCGAGCTTCTTTCCTGCGACATCGAAAACGGGAACTTCCAGCATCTCAACCGCTCCTTACTTCGCTGCTGCAACCTTGGCCAGGGCCTTCTTCGGGTCCTTCGACGCCTTCGCGTCATTCTTCTCCGGGCTCAACGTCACCGGAACGTGCTGGTTCTCGGACTTCTCGATGATCACGTAATTTCCGTTGGGACCGGGGACGGCGCCGCGCACCAGCAGGATGTTCCGCGCCTCGTCAACCTTGACGATCACGAGGTTTTTCTGGGTGAAGCGGTCCATGCCCATGTGGCCCGGGCGCATCGTGCCGGGACGTACGTGCCCGGGGTCCTCGGCCGACCCTGCCGATCCCACCTGGCGCTGCTGCATCGATCCGTGCGTCTTCGGGCCGCAGTTCTTGTGCCAGCGCTTGATGACGCCCTGGAACCCTTTTCCCTTGGTGATCCCGATGACATCCACCTTCTTGATGCCATCGAGAACCTTCAAGGTCACCTGGTCCCCGGCCTTCACCGCGGGCTCTTCTTTCATGCGGAATTCGCGGATGTAGTGCACCGGGTCTTTCACCCCGGTTTTCGCCAGGTGCCCCGCGATGGCCTTCGTCACGCGCTTGCGCTTGCCGAAGCCCATCTGCACCGCGTTATACCCGTCGGTCTTCACAGTCTTGACCTGCGTGACCGGACAGGGACCCGCCTCGATGACCGTGACGCCAACCCAGCGTCCCTGCTCATCGAAGAGCTGAGTCATGCCGAGCTTGCGCCCGAGAATGCCCTGAAGCATGTCCATCCTCCTGTGCGGGGACAATCCTCCCCGCGGGGGACACGGCAACCGGAACGATTCCCCGCGGGCGGCCGGCGGAGCACTCGGCTCACGTCCGCGGCGGGGGAAAAGACCGTCGTTGAAGTGTCAATGGGCTGTCGGTACGGCTACGCCTTGTCGGTCAGGACTTTCACCCGGATGTTGACGCCGGCCGGGAGACTGTTGAGGTTCTTGAGTGCGGACGGTGTAGCGCTCGATACGCGTGGGAATCGGGATCGGCACGACGACCTTTGCGCCGGTCTTCTTGGCGGTGTCGACGATCTCGGTGACGGACTGGTCGATCACCTGGTGATCGTAACCTTCGATACGGATCCGGATTTTCTGGCCTTTCATCGTCTTCCTTCCGTCGGGGTTGGCTTTAGAGAAGGGCGGGCATTATACGGGGGGAGTCGTCCAAGTCAACGCCGTGCGTGAGAAAAAATGGCGGGATTCCGGCAGGGGCTATTTCAGCTCGAATTTCACCAGCAGTTTCGCCGCCTCCCCGGTGGGCGCCTTGAAGTAAAACTCCCGCTCCAGCCCGGGCTTGATCTCCCCTTCCTGCGCTTCCGCCGACCCGCCCAGCTCGCGCCCGTCCTCGGCGACGAACAGCGGGACCGCGCGGACCATCACCAGGTTTTTCTCGTTGTTCCGGATCTTGAACGACCAGGCGCGCAAACCCACATTTTCCCGGCGGTCGCGCATCCCCGAGAGAAGCAGGTTCATCCCCAGGATGTCGCGCGCCTTGTCCGAGGTCGAAATCGAAACTTCCTCGTGGCGCCCGGCCGACGAAGAACACGCGGTGAGGACGAGGGCAAGCGCGGCGGCTGCGAAGCGCTTCATCGGCTAGTCGCCCCCGAACAGGTTTTTCGCGACGTGCGCGGGAACCGGCCGGTAGTCGTGCGGCTCGAGACTGGAAGTGCCGCGGCCCTGGGTGAGGGAGCGAAGGGCGTTCGCGTAGCCGAACATTTCCGCGATCGGCGTGAGGCCGGTGATCTTGCGGCGGTCGTCCTCCTGCTCGACGTTCTGGATTTCCGCGCGGCGGCGGTTGAGGTCGTCGAGCACGTCGCCGACATTCGCGACGGGCGTGATGACGTCGAATTTCATGATCGGCTCGAGCACCACGCCGCCCGCCTTGCGCGCCGCCTTCTCGAACGCCATCCCCGCCGCGCCGTTGTACGCGCCGTCGTGCCCGTCCGTCGGGTGCGTCGAGCCGCCCGTGACCGTGACTTTCACGTACACCATCGGGTACCCCGCGACCGTCCCCGTCAGCGCCGCCGACTTGATCCCGTCCTCGATCGCCGGCCAGAACAGCTTCGGGAAACTCCCTTCCGGCGCCGCGTTCACGACCTGCACCCCGCTCTTCGAAGCGTCCGGCTCGATGTGCAGCTTCACGTGCCCGTACTGGCCCTTTCCGTCCGGCACCTTGCGGATGAATTCCGCCTCGCCGTCCGCCGCCCCGGAAATCGTCTCGCGGTACGCCACCCGCGGCTCACCGAAGTTCGCCTCGAGCTTGTTCATGTGCTTCATGCGGTTCTTGATGATGTCGAGGTGCAGCTCGCCCATCCCCGACACGATCGTCTGCCCGGTTTCCTCGTCGATCTTCGTCAGGAACGTCGGGTCGTCGCGCTCCATCTTCTGAAGCGTGTCCACCAGCTTGTCCTTGTCCGCGCTGTTCTTCGGCTCGATCGCCATCGACACCACCGGCTCCGGGAACGTCATCCGGTCGAGCGCCACGGGATGCTTCTGGTCGCACAGCGTGTCGCTCGTGCGCGCCAGTTTCAGCCCCACCATCGTCACGATCTCCCCCGGCCCCGCGCTTTCAACCGCTTCACGGTGCTGCCCGTGCATCAGGTTCAGCCGCGTTACCCGCTCGCGTTTCCCCAGCCGCGGATTCCACACGACTTCCCCCGCGTTCAGCGTCCCCGAATAAATCCGCACGTAGACCAGCTCGCTGAATTCGTCGGTGAAGATCTTGAAGACGAGCGCGGAGAAGGGCTCGTTCGGGTCCGGTTTCCGTGTGACGGGCTTTTCCGTCTCGGG
>JAIOPR010000244.1 GCA_021413805.1 Planctomycetota bacterium | reverse complement strand
GTCTTGTGAGCGACGGTGTGGATCTTCTTGATCCCGCCGGCTTCGCAAGCCGCTTCGACGGACGCATCGCCAACCGCGATCAGGGCAACGAAGCCCGTGGCGGCGGCGGAGCCTTCCTTCGAGCCCCGGCTGTCATTGGTGCAGCCCGGGTAGTACGACGGGTACTTGACGGAGCTGAACAAGCCGCCGTCCGGCACCGGGGTGATCCCGTACGAGCAACCGGCGACGATCGGGGCAGCCGCGAGGGCCGCGAGCAGACCAAGCTTCTTCATTTCCCCTCCTTATGAGTAGAGAAAAAGGAACAGGTTTCCCGAACAACGTTCGGGCATGTGATATCGGAAGTCTGACGCAATGTCAACGATTTAAGGGGGTTGTGGCGGAAAGTGATTCGCCCCCACGGAGGGCGGTGTAACGCGTTTGCCAATAGTGAGTTACAGCTGGGAACCGCCTCACCCGGATTTTACCTGACGATCACGCCTTCTTGATGATGATCGCTGCGTTCTTGCTTCCAAACCCCAGGGTCGAAACCAGGACGATCCGCGCGGAGCAGTCCTTGGCGCGAAGCGGCGTGTAGTCGAGATCGCAGTCGGGGTCGGGGTTTTCCAGGTTGATCGTGGGCGGGATGGCACCGGCCTGCATGGCAAGGATGGCGCCGACCGCCGCAGCCGAGCCACAGGCTCCCTGCGGATGCCCGATCATGGACTTGATGGCGGTCATCGGGATCTTCCGAGCACGGTCCCCGAGGGCGAGCTTGACGGCTTTCGTTTCGATCCGGTCGTTGAGCTGGGTCCCGGTCCCGTGCAGCCACACCGCGTCGATCTGGTCCGGCCGGATCCCGGCGTCCTCGCAGGCGAGCTGCATCGACCGCGCCGGCTCCACGCCGTCCTCCGCCATGCGGACGCGATGGTGCGCATCGCACGTCCCGCCGTGGCCCGCCATCTCGGCGATCGCCTTCTTGCCGTCCCGCTCCAGGATCATCATCCACGCACCCTCGGACAGCACAAACCCGTCCCGGTGCCCGTCGAACGGCCGGCTCGCGCGCGCAGGCTCCGCCGCGTACTTCGACGCCAGGATGCCCATCAGGCACAGCCCTTCCATCATCCCCCGCGTCACCGTGCAGTCCGCGCCGCCCACCAGCACGCGGTCAGCCCGGTTGTCGCGAAGCAGCATCATGGCGTAGCCGAGCGCATCCGACGACGACGTACACCCGGTCGTGATCACATGGCTCGGCCCGCGCAGCCCGAACACCATAGAGACTTCGCTCGCCATGTTCCCCATCGTGCCGCTCGGCACGACGTAGACCGATGCCTTCTTGACCGCACCCTTGTACCAGAGGTCGTACTGCCTCTCGACGAACTCCATCGCCCCGCCGCCCGAACCCAGCACCACCGCGAAACGGCGCCTCTCCTCCAGCGTCAGCTTCTCCGGGTCGATCCCCGCTTCGGCAAACGCCTCCTTGGAAGCGGCAATGGACATCGGGACCACGCGGCCGACGTGCTTGAGCGTGTGCTCGTCGAGGTACTTGGTGGGTTCGAAGTCCTTCACGAAGCCGGCGATCTTCACCGACAGGCCGTTGACGTCGAAATGCGTGATCGCCTTGATGCCGCTTTCCCCGGCAAGAAGCGCCTCGATGTAGCGCTTGTTGCCCATTCCCTGAGGCGCGACCGTCCCGACTCCTGCGATGGTAATCCGCGGATGCATCCTCGACATGATAGCGAGGAATGCGCAGAAGGCGAATGGATAGATGGGGGGTTTGGCCGGGATTTTTGCGGAATTTTGACGCCGGGAACCACCCCGGGACTGCGAAATCCCCGTTTTCGCCGCTCCCGGCGCCGCCAACCGCGAATTCCGGATACCCATCCGATACAGTGCCCCCGTGATCGCAGACATCCGCCGGGACCTGGAGGGCTGGCTCGGGGAGACCGAGTTCGCCGCCGTGCGCCACACGGACCCGACGCTTCGCGTGACGCGTCACCCGCAGGCCCTCGCTGCCGCCAGCGAGGACGCCGCGAACGATGCCGTGGTGGCCGCGGAAGCGAAAGGCGACCCGGTCCTGCTCCGGCGGCACCGGGCGCTGCGCGCCGGGATCGCCTGGGCCCGGCTCGATGCCGCGGAGCGCGAAGGAGCCCTCGACGCCGACCAGCGCCTCTCGCAAAGCGCCGCCCGCCTCCCCGACGGGACCAGGGCCGCGTGGGCCGCCCTTCGGGAACTCCGCGACCGCTCCCCGCTTCGCGAGGCCCGCGCCGCCGGGGAACGGGCGATGGCGGAAGCGGCCGGCTCGATCGCGGACCTGAGACGCGAAATGACGCGCCGGAGGCGGGAGGAAGCCCAGCGGCGCGGGGAGAGGGACGAGCGCGGCGTTTTCGAGCGGCTCGACGGCGTGGACCTGGCGAAACTCGCCGCGGAGGCCCACCGTTTCCTCGACACGACCCGGGACGCCTGGACCGATAACGCCGACTGGCTCCTCCGCCGCCACGGCGCCACCCTCGACACCGCGGGGGACCACGACCTCGCCTGGGCCCGCTTCGATTTCCGCCACACCCTCCCCGCGCCGCGCGACCGGATGGTGAAGTCGCTCGAGGGCACGCTGAAATCGATGGGCATCGACGGTTCGGGCGGCGGGCGGGTGCGCCGTGGAATCGCGGCCACGCCGGGTTGCATCGTGGCGCGCCGGCAGGTGCCCGGCGAAATCCACCTCCTTCTGCATCTCGACGACGGCGTCCCGGCATGGATGGAAGCGCTCTCCGCCTGGGGACGGGCGCTCGCCGCGGCGTGGACGCCGGCCGCGTTGCCGATGGAAGACCGCGTGCTCGGCGACCGCGCCGTTCCGTTCACCTGGGGCGCGCTCTTCGCCCTCGTCCCCCTCGAACGCGAATGGATCGTCCGCGTCCTCGACTGCGGAAATTCAAAGGACGCCGCGCGCGAGCTCGAGATTCTCCACCTCGCCTCCGTCCGCCGCCTGGCCGGCATGCTCGAGGCCGAGATCGACCTGGCCGCCGGCGCCTCGCCGCGCGAAGCCGCCGAACGGATCACCGCCGCCACCGGCGCGCGCTTCCAGGAAGGCCTCCTCCTCGAGGAATCGTCGAACTGGTTCGGGTCGGCCCACCGCCTCCGCGCCGCCGCCGCCGCCGCGTCGCTCGCCGCGCTTCTCCGGAAAAAATGTGAGGACTGGCACCGAAGCGCTTCGATGGGAAATTTTCTCCTGGAGGCGTGGTCGTACGGGAGACAATGCGGGACCGCGGAGTTGCTGGAAAAGCTCGGGGCGGATAAAGATACTTTCGGCGCGATGGCGAAGCGGTTCCTGGAGCGCCTCGCGTAAAACGGCGGGAGACACCATGGCGATCCTGAAAGTGGCGATGCTGGGAAACCCGGTGCTGCGGAAGAAAGCAGCGGCGGTGAAGGACGTGGCGGGTGCGGAGACGCAGCGGCTGATCGACGACATGATCGACACGATGAAGGAGTACTCGGGGGTCGGCCTCGCCGCGCCGCAGGTGCACGCTTCGCACCGCCTCTGCATCATCGAGGCCGTCAAAGGCTCGCCTTTCAAGGAGGCGGTGGCGCTCCTGAACCCTTCCATCGAGCCGCTCTCGCAGCAGAAGGCCGACGACTGGGAGGGCTGCCTCTCCATCGGCGACCTCCGCGGCACCGTGCCGCGCTTCCGCCACATCGGCGTCAAGGCGCTCGACCGCAAGGGCAAGGTGGTGGAATTCGAAGCGACGGAATTTTTCGCGCGGGTGATCCAGCACGAGGTGGACCACCTGGAGGGGGTGCTGTATTTCGACCGGATGAAGGACCTGACGACGCTGACGCACATGAATGAGTGGTCGCGGTACTGGTTGAAGAAGAGCTAGTGCGAGCGGCGTGTGGCGAGCGGCCAGCGGCGAGTGAAAAGGATGCGGAGGTGTGGGGTGGGACTGCGCTTTGGAACGTCCCGTTTCGATTGGTATGGGATCGTCCTTCTCTGCATCGTTGCGGCGGTCGTGTACGGCATCGTGCACGACCAGATCACGGCACGCATCTGCATTGAGTACTTCACGATCGCGCACCCTCCGACGTTCAAATCCACTTCACCGACGGTCCTCGGCTTCGCGTGGGGAACGGCCGCAACATGGTGGGTCGGGGCGACCCTGGGAGTCATCCTGGCCACGTGCTGCGATGCCGGCTCCTGGCCGACGATTCCGCTGCGCGACGTCGTGCGTCCGGTGCTGATCCTTCTAGGGACGATGGCGATCCTGGCGACCGCAGCGGGGTTCGCCGGGTACCACCTCGGAATCGGCGACGCTGAAACCGAAGACTGGATTCTTGCGGGAATTCCCGAGTGGAAGATGAAGCGCTTCTCTGCGGATGCCTGGGCCCACCTGATGTCCTACGCCTCGGGCGCACTAGGCGGGATCATCGTTTCAGTCTGGGCCATCCTCCGCCGCCGCAAGCAGTCGCGCGAATTGTCCGGCCGAACCGAGTCGTAACAGGTCGCCTGCCGTCTCACCGCCGTTGCCGTTGCAGTTCCTCGCCACTGGCCGCTCGCCGCTCGCCGCTGGCACATCCTTACCTGGCTCCAGCCCCCAGGTGCTGCTTCAGCACCTTGACATGCGTCCTGATCAACTCGGCGTCATCCGCTTCCGGCCGCCCGGCAAGGTAAGTCTCCAGATCGGAAAGAGCGCGAATCCACGCGCCGCCGTGAAGGCTGAGGACGCCCCGGTCGCGGAGCTCCTCAAGGTCGTCCGGCTCGAGCGCGGAAAGCTTCTCGGCGGCGCGGAGGCAGCGCGGCACGTCCTCGCGGTTCAGGTAGATTTCCTTCAGGTTGCGCAGCATGCGCTGGAGAGTCTGCTTGCGTGAAACCGGCAGCAGGTAGGACTCCATCCACCGGCCGCGCCCCTCGGTCTGGTCCGCGAACATGTCCTCGCAACCCTTGGCCGTCAGGATCCTTCCGCCGCCGAACGGATCGACAAAGAAATCGTCGTCGCCCGGAAGCCGCGCCAGGAAACGCCCCGGGAACGCGACCCCCGCCATCGGCAGGCCGCACCGGCTCGCCACTTCCAGCAAGACCAGCGTCAGCGTGATCGGGATCCCCAGCCGCCGCTCGAGCACCTCGTTCATGAACGAATTCCGCGGGTCGTAATAGCCCTTTTCGTTTCCGCGGAAGCGCTCTTCGCGAAACAAGAAAACCGACAACGCTTCGGCTTTTTCGCGGGGGGAAGCGCCCTTGCAGGCGGGCGCGCGGGCAGCGAGATCAGCGAGTCGGCCGGCGACTTCGGAGAGGCGGAGGCCCGGGTATTCGTCCTGGGCGATAAGGACGGACGCGAGGACGAGGTCGAGCTGGTCGTCCGGGAGGCGGCCGAGGGCGGTGAAGGAAGCGTGGGTGAGGATGCGGGCGTTCACGGGGCGGGATGATAGCGCGATTCGGGCTGCAAGTCGCGGCCGTCCGGCAATCAGGGGCGAAGGCCGAGCCCGGCGAGCACGCTGGCCCACGGGACGCCGACGAGGGTATCGAAGACGAGATCGGCGGCGAGGCGCTCGCGGGGCACGGAATGGGTCACGCCGACGACCTTCATGCCGGCCGCGCGGGCCGAAACCACGCCTCCCGGGGAATCCTCGACCGCGACGCATCCCCGCGGATCCACGCCGAGCCGGCGCGCGGCCTCCAGGAACGGTTCGGGGTCGGGTTTGCCGTGTTTCACATCGTCGATCGACACGACCGCCCGGAACAGCGGCGCCAGCCCGCGGAGTTCCAGGTGCCGGCGGATCTCGGCGCCCCGCGCCCCGCTCGCAATCGCCAGCGGCACCGTCCGGGCCGCGTCACGCGCCAGCGCTTCCGACCCCTCGTAATAGTGAAACCGCTCCGGCGGAAGCGCCGCGTAGGCACGGGCCTTGGCGTCGCAAAGCTCGCGGACGCGGGCGGGGGCGAGCGGGCGGCCGAGGTCCTCGAAGACCTGGCGGAAGACGCCGGCGTCGTCGAAGACGAAGTAGCGCTGGAAGTAGGTCTCCTTGGAGAGGGGAACGCCCTCGGCGAGGAGGAGGTGCTGGAAGAGCTCGAGGTGGACGGGTTCGTCGTCCACGAGGACGCCATTGAAGTCGAAAATGAGGGCGGGGGGAGGCATGGGGGAATTATGGTGAAGGGGGGCAAATTGGGGAAGAAAACGCAGAAAAAGGAGGGGCGCGAAAAAATAAATTCCGGGGGTGCGGTGGACAAGTTGTGGAGAAGTTGGGGAGGTCGAGCGCTAAACCCTTGTGAAATCATGGTTTGCCTAACAATGTTAGCCACCACAAAATATAGTGTTAGTTTCCAATTGACACACAAATCCTTGGGGATTACTCTTTTACCTCAGAGGGGCGGTTTGCGCCGCCGACAGTGGGGTAGTCGAAGCCGACTCCACAACTGGTTGTGGAGCAACAGAGGGGGTCGTCTAGGGGTCGTGCTGCGGGGGGCGTTTCTTCGACCGGCCCATGCCGGACCGGTGACCTCTTCGGCTCTTCTCAAAGCTGCATCCCGTTCTGGGGCCTCGTCGTCCCCTACTTTTCATCCTTTATAAAATCGAAAGCCCGGAGGTCAGAAGATGAGCCAGGCAGCAATCCCGGTGACGGCGCAGGTACCCGTGACCAATCAGCCCCAGCCCAAGCGTTACGGCGGTCTCCATATCGAGCGCCTCTTTTCAAAGGCCGATGTCCACCCCTTCGATGAGATCGAATGGGATCTCCGGACCGCCTCGATCACCAACGACAAGGGCGAGGTCATTTTCGAGCAGAAGAACGTCGAGGTCCCCAAGTTCTGGAGCGCCCTTGCGACCTCGGTGGTCGTCTCCAAGTATTTCCGCGGCGGCCTCGACTCCCCCGACCGCGAGCACTCTGTCAGACAGCTGGTCGAGCGAGTCGCGCGGACGATCACGACCTGGGGCGAGCGCGAAGGGTATTTCGCCGGCCCTGAGGATGCCCAGGCGTTCTACGCCGAGATCTGCCACCTGCTTGTGAACCAGAAGGCCGCCTTCAACAGCCCGGTCTGGTTCAACGTCGGGATCGAGAAGCACCCCCAGTGCTCCGCCTGCTTCATCAACCAGGTCGAAGACTCGATGGACAGCATCCTCACCCTCGCCCGCACCGAGGGCATGCTCTTCAAGTTCGGATCCGGTACCGGCACCAACCTGTCGCCGCTTCGCAGCGCCAAGGAACGCCTTTCCTCCGGCGGCAAGCCGTCCGGCCCGGTGTCCTTCATGCGCGGCTTCGACGCGTTCGCGAACGTCATCAAGTCCGGCGGGAAGACGCGCCGGGCGGCGAAGATGGTGATCCTGGACGTCGATCACCCGGACATCCTGGATTTCATCCATTGCAAGGGGTCGGAAGAGCGCAAGGCGCACGCGCTGATCGATGCGGGGTATGACGGGAGCGTGAACGGCGAGGCGTACAGCTCGGTGTTCTTCCAGAATTCGAACAACAGCGTGCGCGTTTCGGACGAATTCATGCGCGCGGTGCTGGACGACAAGGAGTGGGGGACGAAGGCGCGGACGGACGGGCGGGTGATCACGAAGCACCGGGCGCGGGACGTGTTCCGGACGATCGCCGAGGAGACGTGGTTCTGCGGCGACCCGGGGATGCAGTACGACACGACGATCAACGACTGGCACACGTGCTCGAACACGGACCGTATCAACGCGAGCAACCCGTGCAGCGAGTACATGTTCCTCGACAACACGGCGTGCAACCTGTCGAGCCTGAATCTGATGAAGTTCCGGCAGCAGGACGGCGAGCTGGACCTGAAGGCGCTGAGCCACGCGAGCTCGATGATGATCCTGGCCAAGGAGATCATCGTCGGCGGGTCGAAGTACCCGACGGACCGGATTGCGACGATGTCGCACAAGTTCCGGACGCTGGGCCTCGGCTTCGCGAACCTCGGCGCGCTCCTGATGGCCCGCGGCCTCGCTTACGACAGCCAGGAAGGCCGCGATTACGCCGCGGCGATCACCGCGCTCATGTGCGGCGTCGGCTACAAGATGTCCGCGATCATCGCGGAGAAGCTGGGGCCGTTCGAGGAGTACATGAAGAACCGCCAGCCGATGCTTCGCGTGATCGAGAAGCACCGCGCGGCAATCGCGAACATCGACCCGAAGAACGTGCCGAGCGCGCTGCTGGAAGCCGGGCGCCGCGCCTGGAACCAGGCGCTGGACCTGGGCCGCGAACACGGCTACCGGAACGCGCAGGTCACGGTGATCGCGCCGACCGGCACGATCGGCTTCATGATGGACTGCGACACCACCGGGGTTGAGCCCGACCTCGCCCTCGTGAAATACAAGAAGCTCGTCGGCGGCGGCATGCTCAAGATCGTGAACCAGACGGTGCCCGAAGCGCTGGACCGCCTCGGCTACTCGCGTGCCCAGGTCGCCGACATCGTCAAGTTCATCGACGAGAAGGAGACGATCGAAGGCGCGCCGCACATCCGCCCCGAGCACCTCTCCGTCTTCGACTGTGCCTTCAAGCCCTCAAACGGCTCGCGCTTCATTCATTACATGGGCCACATCCGCATGATGTCGGCCGTCCAGCCTTTCGTCAGCGGCGCGATCTCCAAGACCGTGAACCTCCCCGAGAACGCCACCGTGGACGAGATCCAGACGGCCTACATGGAGTCCTGGAAACTCGGCGTCAAGGCCGTCGCGATCTACCGTGAGAATTCGAAGCGCATCCAGCCGCTCGGGACCTCCAAGTCCGAGCAGGGCGAGCGCAAGAAGGCGGCCGCCGAGCCGGCCAAGCCCGCCCGCCGCCGCCTCCAGGACGAGCGCCAGGCGATCACCCACAAGTTCTCGATCGCCGGCCACGACGGCTACGTCACCGTCGGCCTTTTCGAGGACGGCGCCCCCGGAGAGATCTTCGTCACCATGGCCAAGGAAGGCTCCACGATCTCCGGCCTCATGGATTCGTTCGCGACGTCGATCTCCATCGCCCTCCAGTACGGCGTGCCCCTGGAAGTCCTCGTCACGAAGTTCAGCCACAGCCGTTACGAACCCCAGGGCATCACCAGCAACCCCAATATCCGCTTCGCCAAGTCCATCACCGACTACATCTTCCGGTGGCTCTCGCAGAAATTCCTGAAGCCGGAAATCCAGGCGGTGCTCGGCAAGGACACCGACACGGCGGTGATCGAGAAGGTTGCGGCGCTCGCCGTGGCGGCCGCGAAAACGGCGGCCCCGAAGGCGACGGAGGCCCAGCTGATCGCGATCGAAAAGCGCGAGCGGCAGGTCTTCATCAACCAGGCGGACGCGCCGCCCTGCCCGGAATGCGGCACGATCATGACGCGGTACGCGGCCTGCTACCGTTGCGACAACTGCGGCGGGACGTCGGGCTGCAGTTAAGCCGGGCCAGGAAGGAAGTGTCCTTTTCGTTCATTGAAAAATTCGGCCCGGCTTACCCGCCGAAGCTCCGGACGCGAAGCGCCGGAGCGAAGGCGGGTAAGTGGAGGTGAGCAGGGTCGGCAAGACTGATTTCAAGGGCCGGCGGGAAACCGCCGGCCCTTCTTTTTTGGCACATCCGCTTTCCGCTACACTGCTCCCCTCTCCACCCGGGAGCCCTTCATGAATTCGCTCGCCCGCCTCGGTTCCCTCGCCGCCCTGCTCTTGCTCTCCGCCGTGCTACGGGCCGAGGATCCACCCGTGAAGGGCGACGATGACGATGAGGGCGGCGCGGTGGAGGAAGAAGCGAAGGCTCCGCCGAAGCTCGACAAGGATCCGGATTCGGGGCTGCTCAAGAACGGCGGCTTCGACGACGCGAGCGACAAGGGGATCCCGAAGGAATGGTCAACCGGTCCCTCGAAACGAGCCGGGGCCGCCGAGGTGACGCTCCGCAGCGTCGAGACCGACCCTTCCTGCGGCAAGAAGTGCGGCGAGGTCACGATGACGGGCGAGTCCGCCGTCGTCGTACAGCAGCCCGTCAATCTCGGCGCTTCCGCCGGCAAACCCCTCGTCGTCACCTGCCGCATCCGCGCTTCCCAGGATTTCAAGGGAAGCGTCTTCATCTTTTTCGGCGAGAAGCTCGAGCTGAAGGCGGAGGACAAGGCGTCGCAATCGACGCTGGAATTTGGCTCGAGCGGGGGGATCGCCGTCGAGCCGAAGACAAAGTGGCAGGAATACACGTTCGAGACGGAGTTGAAGGACGTGAAGAAGGGGAGCTTCGGAGTCTTCATCACGTGCGAAAAGGGGGGGAAGATCTGGCTGGACGGGTGGACGGTTGAGGAGAAGAAGTAACTGTGGTTGCATCGATCCTGTTGCTGGAAGAGACGAACGGAGAGCTGGTTTTCCCCGGTGGGAGGCCGTTCTGCCTCCGCTGTGGCGCGGAAGCGACGGGGACGGCTCGCGTCACGTTCGAAAGCGACCCGGGGTTTCACTTCTCGAGGGCGGGGCAGATTCTAGGGCACCTTGAGATCCTCGCGGATCGCGTGAGGTTCCGTGCGGCGCTGTGCGCCCGCCACCGGGGCGAGATCTGGAAACTACGCCGTGCCTGTCTCGGGATGGGGGCATGCGCCATCGGTGCCCTCGTGCTGGGTGCTGCGGCGAGTGGTCCCGAGCGGGGTGCCACGCCCGCAATCGCGGGGATCGTGGTCGCGGTGGTGCTTCTCCTCGGCATGATGCCCGTCTGGAAGCGAAAGGACCGCGGGGGGCTCCCCTGCGACGTCGCGAGGGCGCACGACGGGCGGCTGATCTTGTACTACCGGGAAACCGCGCCGCGACCCGCCTGGCCGATTGAGGAATGGGCGCCGGAGGACCCTCCACCCGCGGTTCCGCCCCGGAAGCCGATGCGACGGCGACCGGGGTAAGACGATTCCCGGCGCACGGCCGGGGGATCTGCTAGACGCCTCAGGACCCGTTGAAGCCGACGGTGACCTCGCCGGCGTCGTCCA
>JAIOPR010000020.1 GCA_021413805.1 Planctomycetota bacterium | reverse complement strand
CTGCCCGGGAAATGGCCGCGCGTCGAACCGCGTCGCAAGTTGCCACGCTCCTGGAATCACTACATCGAAATCAACTCAGGATCTCGGTCATCTTCGCGGCTCTGGACAATCTGTCGGACTCCTTGTTCACGGAGCGGATGAGTCGCGGTTTCTTCCGGCGGCAGGTCGCTCTGTCGGATGCATTGCCAAGGCTGGTCGAAGATCCCTCCCAAACGAATTATGTCCACCTTACTCTCTTGGCCTCCCCTGAGCTTCGCGGCAACGCCGTCGCGCGCCGAATCCTACAGGATTGGATTCCACAGCTTGGCCAGGGGGTCAACCAGCAATCCTTCCAATCTGAGATCAAATATGAGGTGCCGGAGATCTCGGAAAGGACATCACACTCTGACGCGCGGCCCAAGGGACTCGAAGTATTGGCAAATGTGCAAAAGCAGAAGGAGGCAATCAAGCTAGCAATTGTTCGTGGCAACAGAAGTTCGGCGCTGAAATTTGCTCGCGAGCTTGTCCAAAGTCAGCGTCGAAATAGTAGTAATGAGCAAATCGCAAAGAGTCTCTGTGATCTTGCCCAGCAGGCAAAGCTAGTTGGCGACAGCAGATTGCAATCATTGTTTTCTGAGTGGGCCGTGTCCGAATGCCCAACAGATGCGTGGTCACGGTCCCAGTTCGCCGACGCCCTTCGTTCGCTCGGCGAGTGGGACCGCGCCATCGAAGCGTACAAGGACGCTGCATCCTACGGAGATTCGCGCATTGCGCTCTGCGGCTCTGCGGCGGTGCTCGCTGATATGGGAGAAATGCAACAGGCGGAGACAATTATTCGTGAATGTATTCGAAGATTCCCACAAGACATCGTTGCCCGCAACACGTATGCCGAATTGCGGCGCGACCAAGGTCGCCTGAAAGAGTCTCTTGATGAGTATGAAGCCATCCGAAAGGAATTTGGGGAAGAATTGGTTACTTCAAATGCTTATGCCAACGTCTTGCGCGACATGGGGCGCTTCAACGAGGCGATTGCTGTTTACGACGGAGTGTTGCTTTCCCATCCGAAAGAGTTCATCACTCTACATGGTCGGGCCGAACTTCTCCGGGATGCAGGCTTTACCTCTCAATCAATGCGCGAGTTTCGTGAGATCATCAAGGAATTTCCGGATCAGCCTGTCGCCAAGTATCGCCACGCATGTTTGCAGCGGGATACTGGTCACGTTCACACTGCGCTTGCCGAATTCGAAAAGCTGATGCTTGAATTCAAGAGTTTCGCGCCGGGATACAATGGTTTCGCAGACTGCCTCAAGCGGATCGGAAGGCTTGAGCAAGCGCTGAAAGCATATAAACGTTCAGCGAGCCGATTCCCTCGCTCCCTGGCGGCCATTCACGGTCAAGCAAGCGTACTAGGCCTTCAGTCGAAGTTTGAGGAAGCTCTGGCAATCCTTCCAATCTCAAACGCACTTACTAGAGAACAATGGAAGGGAAAACACCTCCGTGGAGTCATACTCTTGAAAATGGGGAAGCTGGATGAGGCGCTGCAAGTGCTGCGGGAGGGCAAGGAATCGGCCCCCTGGCACCCAGAACGCTCCGCCTTTGCTTGCTCATTGGCCATCGCAGAATTGAGGTCGAATCGGGCAAGCTCGGCGCTGGAGTCGCTGATGCCTTCCCAAGAATTCTTGATGTCCGCTCAGGTGGGTGCAATTCGCGCTCATGCCTCCTTGGCAAGCGGTCGAAGAGGCGAATTCAAGAAGAACGTGCGCACGATTTCTCAAGTTCGACTGCCAGCGTTCAAGGAAATTTCAGCGGCGCTTCAGAAGGCCTTCGATTCTCGAGATTCAATGGCAGTTTGGGAACTTCAAGTTTGTGACCTCGAATGCAATATGGTTCTGTCGGCGGCTTGAACTTATGTCGTGCACGAAATGATGTCGTCGCCCAATATGCTGCACTTCACATCCATTGCCGCCTTCACCCCGCGCGAAATCATGAGTCACGGCCTTCGCCGCAATCGCCCCTTCCTGCCCATTGATGAGCTGGTCGGCGACATCGTTTCGGCCCATGAAGCGGAGCATCTTATCTCCATTCAGGATCACGCTTCACGGGTTGACCTTGTTCTGAATTGACACGGAAGTGCGCTGCGCGCCCCAAAGCCTGCTCACTCCACTCACGAGTCTACCTCTACTTTTCGTCGTTGAACTTTATCGCCACGGCTTCCTTCCTCTTCGAACCCTCCGTCCAGAATCCGCGACTCGTTTCGTCCTCACGGCCGAGGATGACTGCATCCGCACCAAGTTTCCGCGCATCTTCCTTGATGCGCTCGGACATCGCTTGCCAAGATGCGTCCTCGGTTCCGTTGATGTAGATTCTCGCGATCTTCTCGAATGGTCGCTTTACGTCCGCTTCAGTATCGAAGAACTGGATCGGAAAATTCTCTGGCTTGGGCGGATATCGATTGGAACTCAAGTGCTCTTGACGGGAGCTGACGCAACCCGCAATTCCGACCAGCAAAAGCAATCGTACAGCTGTGCGCATTCTCGGCTCCCTAGATCGGGCACAACGCAAATGGCTAGCGACGGGCTTGATTGGATTAAATGCAAGTCGCCCTCTCCCTCATCCCGAGGCCGACTACATGGACTTGATGATTTCATTGCCGAACTGCGAGCACTTCACCTCCTTAGCCCCCTCCATCAACCGCGCAAAGTCGTACGTAACCGTCTTCGCCGCGATCGCCCCTTCCAGCCCCTTGATGATCAGATCCGCGACCTCGGTCCACCCCATATACCTGAACATCATCTCGCCGCTGAGGATCACGCTTCCCGGGTTGACCTTGTCCTGGTTCGCGTACTTCGGCGCCGTCCCATGCGTGGCCTCGAAGATGGCGTGGCCGGAGATGTAGTTGATATTGCCGCCGGGGGCGATGCCGATGCCGCCGACCTGGGCGGCGAGGGCGTCGGAGAGGTAGTCGCCGTTGAGGTTGAGGGTGGCGATGACGTCGAACTCCTCGGGGCGGGTGAGGACCTGCTGAAGAGTGATGTCAGCGATGGAGTCCTTGATGATGACCTTGCCCGCGGCGACGGCGGCCTTCTGCTCGGCGTTGGCGGCGTCCTCGCCCTTGGCGGCCTTGGTTTTCTCCCAGGTGGCCCAAGTGTAGACCTTGTCCTTGAAGGCCTCGTCGGCGATCTGGTAGCCCCAGTCGCGGAAGGCGCCTTCGGTGAACTTCATGATGTTGCCCTTGTGGACGAGGTTCACGGACTTGCGCTTGTGCTGGATGGCGTAGGCGATGGCGGTGTGGATGAGGCGGACGCTTCCCGACCAGCTGACGGGCTTGATGCCGATGCCGACGCAGACTTCCTTGCGGAACGTGGGCGCGCCGACCTGCTTCCAGAACTCCTCGTTCTTCGCCTGCGTCCCGAAGCGGATCTTCTCGAAATCCTTGGGGAACTCCTTGGCGATGAAATCGAGGATCTTCTGGGCCTGGGGGGAGCCGCCCTCGTACTCGATGCCGGCGTAGATGTCCTCGGTGTTCTCGCGGAAGATCACCATGTCCACCTTCTCGGGGTGCTTGACGGGGCTGGGCACGCCCGTGAACCAGCGCACCGGCCGGAGGCAGACGTACAGGTCGAGCATCTGGCGAAGCGCCACGTTGAGCGAGCGGAGGCCCTTCCCCACCGGCGTGCCTAGGGGGCCCTTGATTCCGATGAGGTACTCGCGGAAAGCGGTGACGGTTTCCTCGGGGAGCGGGTTGCCGAACTTGGCCATCGCCGTCTCGCCCGCGTAGACCTCGAGCCAGTCGATCTTCTTCTTGCCGCCGTACGCCTTCTTCACCGCTTCGTCGAACACGCGGACCGAGGCGGCCCAGATATCAGGTCCGGTTCCGTCTCCGCGGACGAAAGGGAGCGTGGGGTTATCGGGAACGTTGAGCTTGCCTTTCGTAATCGTGATCTTTGCCATGTTGTTCTGGTCGTCCTGTGAGTGGCGTGTTCGTGAATTGAAGACTTGATTTTGGTGATCCTGAGGGCTTGCGGCAAGCATTACGATCGCTTGCGTGCGGTTGAGTGACAGTGGCGAGCGGCGAGCGGCCAGCGGCGAGTGAAAAACGGCAGTGACAAACTGCGCTTGGAGATTGGCCGGCGGCTTGCGGCGTACGAGTGCAGTGCCAGCGGCGAGCGGCCAGCGGCCAGCGGCCAGCGGCGAGTGACAAACGGCAGGGAAAACTGCGGGTGGAGAGTCGCCGGCGGCTTGCGGCCAGCGGCGAGTGAAAAACGGCTGGGAGTGGGCTGGAGAATCAGTTCAACAACAGCGCTTGACATTGAGGTGACAGAACATATAATGGGGGTATAACCCTGAATGAGGAGGTCAGCGATGGCCCTGGTGCACGGGTATGAGGACCTGGTGGCTTGGCAGAAGGCGATCGATCTTTGCGAGCCGGTTTACAGGCTGGCTTACGAGCTTCCCCGGGATGAACGGTTTGAGTTGAGCTCACAAATGCGGCGGGCGGTGGTGTCCGTGGCGGCGAACATCGCCGAAGGAGCGGCGCGGCACGGGTCGGGGGAGTTCGCGCAGTTCCTGGGCATCGCGCAAGGCAGCCTGGCCGAAGTCGATACGCTGCTGGCGATCGCCGAGCGCGTAGGCCTCCTCCCCGCCGACCAGGTCGCCCCGGTCCGCAAGCAGATCGTCGAAGAGCGCCGCATCCTCCACGGCCTCACCGACGCCATCCACCGGCGCATCCAGAACACCCGCCACAAATCCAGGTCAGCCTGACCGTTCGCAGCCGTAGCCGTTCACTCGCCGCTGGCCGCTCGCCGCTCGCCACTCTCACTAACCGTAAACCGGTCCAAGCTGGCGCATCCAGAACAACCGCCACAAATCCCGATCAGCCTGACCGTTCGCAGCCGTTGCCGTAGCCGTTCACTCGCCGCTGGCCGCTCGCCGCTCGCCACTCTCACACTCCGTAAGCCGCACCCAAGCTCAGGACCGGCAAAAGCCGTAGTCGGCTACTCAGCAATCTCGTCGCCGTCGTTCGGCCACTGCCGGAACCGCTCAAGCTCTTCCTCTTTGATGTCAGGTACTTTGGCTTTCAGGAGCTTCGCCTTTCCCGGCTTACCCTCGATCGCGAGCACCCATTCGGCGACATCCTGGTAGCTGACTTGCTGCTTCAGCTTCTCCATCCCCGCCAGGAACGCGTCCATGTCGCCGCGTTGGAAGGCGTTCCTTGCGATCGATTCGATGAAAAGGTTCCTTTGACCGTCATCGACGGCCAGAGCCAGCCCCTTGTTCCAGGCCTCGATCGCGGCTTCGTCCCTCCAGATGCTTTCATAGTGGCCGCCCAGGCCAAGGTAGGCGCTTGCGAGATACTCAGGCCCGGCACCCTTCGCCTTCAGCGCCTCGATTTCGCCGATCTTCTGCCGGATCGAGTCGTCGGCTGCGGGCTGGCGCCAGTCGGGGAGTTTCACGGTCACGGGGTAGGTCACGGAGAGCGCCTGCCCGCGGAAAGTGCCCTTCACCTCGACCTGGAAAGTGCCGGCCTTGAAATTTCCCGCCGAAAATTGAAAGCGCGGGGGGGTTGGTGTTGCCGATGCGGCCGTAGTAGTGCTGCTTGCGGCCGTCGATGGTCGCGACGAGGTGGATCCACTGGGTGCGGTCGTTGCGTTCGTTTTCGAGAATCTTCGCCCATTTGTCGGCGATCGGGTCGAACTGCTTCCGGCCCTCGGGGGTTTTCGGGTCGATGCCGGCGGGCGCGGCGAAGGAGAGCATGAAGCCCGCGTGGGCGGCCATCGTCTCGGTGTACGGCTCCTTGGGAATCTGCGGTTCGAGCACGAACGACATCTCGTCGCCGTCCTTCACGTCCGCCGTCACGGCGAGCCCGGCCTGGCCCGTGACGGACATGTCCACGAGCCACACGATCGCCCCGTTGGTCTCGTGCCAGTTCCGGATCTTCGCCGGCGAACCCGCGTTCCCGATCACCGGGTCCTCCGCGTTTTTCTTGAGCGGGAACACCACGATCATCGAATCCCTCGGGTCCCCCCGCTCCCCCAGCTTCAACGTCACCTCCAGGTCGCCCTTCTCTCCGCCCTTCAGCCCCTTCGCAATCATGAACGCCCGCGCGATGTGGAACCCCTCCCCCGTCACCGTTTCGGATTTCTTTGTGACGCGCTTCCCACCCTCCTCGAACGGAAGCGTCCACGACGTCGTCTTGTCGCCGACCAGCGTGATTTCCTTCGGGGCGCCGAGGACGGACCGGACCTGCGCGTTGCCCTTGAGCGGCGCGAAATCCTTGAGCCAGCCGTAGTGCAGCAGGAACTCGGCGTAAACCTCGCGGAGATTCCGCTGCCGCCCCTGACTGTCCGGGGTTTCGCGGAGGATGTGGTCGAGGATGTCGAGCGGGTTGAACGTGCCGCGCCCCTGGCCGGCGTCCTGCTCCAGCCCCGCCATCTGGACCCACTTCCCGGAAAAACTCTCCTGCCAGGCCCGCGCGATGACCTGCCGGCTCGAGTACATCGAGTCGAGCCAGCTGAAGAAAATATACGCGGCGTACTGGTGCGGGTTTCCTTTCGTCGAGTCCTCGTACCCGTTCAGCGGGATGTAACAGAAGTTCGGCTCGAGCCGCGGGATGTTGATCGCCGCATCCGCCTTCGACATGTTCTCCTGCATCCACGTCGCCGTCGCTTCCTTGAGCCATTCCGTCTTTCCGCGAAGGAAATAATCGCCGGGAAGCGGTGTGGCGAGGGAGCGGACGTTTTGCGCGATGGTCTTGAGCTGGAGCATGTGGAAGTACTCGTGCATGAAGACGGAGCCCTGGGTCTGCTCGTCGTAGGTGAGGAACTTGTCGGAATTGACCTCGACGGAGTTGGCGCCGGTGGTGAGGCCGCCCCAAGCGGGGTTCATGGGCTTGAACGTGAAGGTGGTCTGCCCGAGGTTGACCATGCCGAGGGGGTCGTAGTTCTGCCGCACGAGCTTCATGATCGCCTTGCCCTTCGCCAGCATGACGTCGGCCTTCTCGAGGCCGTGCGCCGCGCACCAGGCGATTCGGGGCGTGACCTCGATCGTGTCGATCCCGCCCGGGTTCACGGCGGGCTGAAGCACCGGGCCCGCGCCGCTTCCCGCCGCGTCCCCCGATGCCAGCGAAAACGCGCGCTCCAGCATCACCGTGACCGTGCGCGCCTCGAGGTCCACTTTCGCGTTCTCGAGCACTTCGCCCATACCGTTGTAGGCCAGCACCACGTAAATGTGCTCCGCCTTCACGTCCGACGGCAGGCTTCCAATGTCGAGCGGGAGCGTGACCTTCACGGGCGCGGCAAAGGTCGCCTGCTCGGCCAGCAGCAAATAAGGTTTTCCCGCGGGCTTGTACGAGACCGGCAGCCGTGGCCGCGCTTCGTAGAAATGCACATCCTGCTCCCTGCCCAGCGCGCCCTTAGGAAATTCAATCCTGGCCGACCCGCGCTCAATCTTTCCGCCGTCCACTCCGATGCGGACAGGCGGCGGCAGCTTTTCAGGTTCCGGAGACGAGGACGAAGAGCTTTCCGATTTGCTGCCGCAACTGCATCCAGGGCAAAGCGCGAGCGAAGCGAGAGCGATACACGTCAGGTAATTGCGCATCGCATAAGTTTACAAATGCGAACGTGTCGGAGGCGAGTGTCAGTGGCGAGCGGCCAGCGGCCAGCGGCGAGTGAACGGCAAAGGCAACGGCAAGGGCAACGGCGACGGCCAGGGCACACGGTCAGGTGCGGTGGGCGGCGGAGGGGAGAAGACGCGCGAAAAGGGGGCAGCCGCCGAACGCGCGGCGCCGTTGCCGTGGCCGTTCACTCGCCGCTGGCCGCTCGCCGCTCGCCGCTCACACTAGTAACGGTCACTCGCGTAGCACAGTCTCACGCCACACGTAAGGGTAGCGGTCACAGGTGGAAATCCGCGCCTCTCCGCCGAACGCGATTCCGTGCGCGAGTGATCGAAGGCCGCACCTCGGAGCGACATCCAGTAGCGCAGCGGCTCCTCGATCGCGTTCCAGCACCACGACGGGAGATTCCCGCCGAGGTCGATATGGCCGTACGGCGACTCGTCCGCCTCGAACGCGCCCGGCCGCAGCAGCCGCGGCCCCTCTTCGTGCGAGCCTCTCCCGTTACAGAACGTCGAGTCGAACTCGTTTCCCCACGGCCAGAGCCGCCCGTCCACCCCGCGCGCGGCCTTTTCGAATTCTTCTTCGTGCGCCAGCCGATAGAAGCGACCGTCGCGGGCCGAACGCCAGGCTGCGTAGGCTAAGGCGTCGAGCCAGGAAGCGCCGTAGAGCGGCAGGAGGACGTCCACCGTCGCGCTGAAGCGCCCCTCCGCCTCTGTCGCGAACTTCCGGTCCACGTCGCGCGGCACCCGACGGCGCGCTTCTTCGACGGGAATTGCGTTCAGGAACTCCATGTAGTCGGCGAACGTCACCGGGAGACGCGAAATGAAAACATCGAGAGTGCTCAGCGTTTCGGTGGGGGATCCTTCCCCTCCGAGACCGCCGAACGGGTACGGGCCGCCGGGCACAAGAAGAAAGCCGGGGGCGATGTCCGCCGGCGCGTAGAGCGTCACGTCCTGATTCCACGCCGCGCCGCGGTCGATGCGCACCGGGAGGAGAAGCGGCGCAAATCCCTCGGCCTCGAGCGTGCAGCGCCACGATCCCTGCGGCAGCTCGACCGGCCCCAGCGGCGTCGTGCCGAGGTCGCGCAGGTCGCCCAGCACCAGCCGCTTCTCCTTCTCCTCGTACCGCGCGATCCGGACGCGGACCCCGCGGAGTTCGCGGCGCGGGCAGGCGGCGGTGTGGCCGAAGCGCCCCTTGAGCACGACGGCGGGCACGGGGCGGTCCTTGTCCTCGAGGGGCAGGTCGGGGCGGGCGCGGCCGTCGCGCCAGGGGATGGTGCATTCCGGGGCGATCTCGACGCCCAGCGCCGACGGCCGCAGGCAGTCGCACTCGAACGCGAACGCCCGGATCGACAGCGTTCCCGGCGCGTCGAGGCGCGACATCCATTTCCCGTCGCGGTCGTGCCGCGCCAGCGCGTTGCGACCCAGGATCATCTGCTCGCGGTCGCGCTTTCCCTCCGCCTCCAGGAACCTCTCCGTGTCGAACGCGCACTGCGCGTCCGCCGCGTCCCCGCTCGCCGGGTCCTCCGCCACCGCTTTCGCGAACGCCGCGCCCGCTTCCGAAATCGCCTGCAGCCGCGATTCGCTCAACCCCGACAGCCGCCGCTCCGCTTCCCAGAGCGGG
Source organism: Planctomycetota bacterium (assembly GCA_021413805.1). Taxonomy (GTDB): domain Bacteria; phylum Planctomycetota; class MHYJ01; order WSZJ01; family WSZJ01; genus WSZJ01. The sequence goes on along the minus strand of JAIOPR010000020.1, from coordinate 2,560 downwards.
CGTTTCTGCGCCACCGGCAGGTGAGGCCTGATCTGCTCGCGCAGCTCGTTCACCGCGCGGTCCGCGGCCTCGATTTCCTTCCCCAGCTCCGCCACGCGCGCCGACCAGCGCTTCCCCGCCGCCACATGCTCCCGCGCTTCCCGCTGCTTGCGTTCGCGTTCCTTCACGCCTTCGAGGAAGAGCTGGATTTCGTAGTGGAGTTCCGCCGCCCGCGCGTACCGGTCCTCCTTGCGCACGGCCAGCGCCTTCATGCAGATCGCGTCGAGATCGGGCGGGACGGGCTCGGCTGCGGATTTCCGCGAGCTGGGAAGCGCGATTTTCCCGGAGCGGGCGTTGGCGAGGAGTTCGTCGATGGAGTCGCCCTCGACGGGCGGGCGCTGCGTGAGGATTTCGTAGAGGATGGCGCCGAGGGAATAGATGTCGCTGCGTTCGTCGAGCTCGGCAAGACGGCCCGCGGCCTGCTCGGGGGGCATGTAGGCGGGCGTCCCGATCAGATCGCCCTCGAGCGTGACGTCCGCGGCAGCGCCGCTGCGTCGAGGGACCACGGTCGCCACCTCCCCCACCACCACATCGTCAGAGGCGTCGCCCACGGTCACGCCCTTAGCTCCCGACTCCCGTCTCCCAACTCCCAACTCTTTCGCAAGCCCCCAGTCCACGATCAACACCTCTCCAAACTCACCAATCATCACGTTCGCCGGTTTCAAATCCCGATGGATCACCCCCTGCGCATGCGCAAAAGCCATCCCCTGGCAGATCTGCTGGAAAACCCCGAGCAGCCGGTACCGCGTCCACCCCGGCTCGTTCCCTCTCATCACCTCCTTCAGCAGCTTCCCCAGGTCCCTCCCCTGCACACGCTTCATGCACAACATCAGCCGCTTCGCGCCCTCCTCCCCGTCGATCGTCGCGAATTCGTGAATCGGCACGATGTTCGGGTGCTCGAGCCGCGCCGTCAGCTGCGCTTCACGCGCAAAACGCTCCGCCAGCTCCGGCGGAAGATCCTCGCGCACCAGTTTCACCGCGACCGTGCGGTTCAGGTCCGCTTCCAGCGCCTCCACCACCAGCCCCAGCCCGCCGCGCCCCAGCTCGCGGCCGAAGACGAACCTTTTTTCAGCGTCGTGCGGCATCGGCGGGATTATGCCTTTGGGCGGCGAGTTCAGGGAGCGATCAGTCGCTTCGCCTGCGCGATGCGTCGCCCCACCGCCGCACCGACCCTCGAGACGGGAAGCGCCTCGGCGCGGGCCAGCCTCGCCGCGGCCCCCGCGGAGTCCCCGGCCCGCGCGTCGAGCACGGCGAGAACGGTTTCGGCCTCGGCGGCCGCGGACTCCTCGTGGTGGCTCCGCGCTCCCGCGAGCGCCGCATCGGCCTCGATGCGCGCCGCTGCATCCTTCCCCGCCCCGGACAGCGCCTTCGCCATCGTCAGCCGCGCGAAGAGTTCCAGCCGGGGCTGGGGCTTTGAGCAGGCCACGCGAAGCGATTCCTCGGCATCCGCCAGGGCCTCCGCAACCCGGCCGTTTTCCAGCCGCACGTCGGAGCGCACGAACAGCGCCCGAGCCTCGAACGGGACGATCCCCGAGCCGCGCGCCGCGGTGAGCGCTTCCGCAAGATCCGTCTCGGCCCCGGGAACATCGCCTGCTTCGGCGCGGATGACGGCCCGGAGCGTGAGGGCCCACGCGAGCCCCTCGGCGTCCTTGATCTCGCGCGTCAAGGCCAGCGACTCCTCGATCATGACGGCCGCGCGGACGTTGTCCCCCTCCTGGATCGCCAGGTCGGCGAGATTCTGGAGGGACAGCGCCATTCCGAACGCGTTCCCGCATTTCCGGCTGATGGCGAGGGCTTCCGAGTCCAGCGCCGCCGACCCCGCGAGGTCGCCCATCACCCGCTTCGCCTGCGCCAGGTTGTTGCAAACGCTGACGATCCACGCCGCGACGCCGAGGTCGCGCCGGATCGCCAGGCACTCCTCGAGCACGGCGATGGCATCCGGGATCTCGGCGCGCTCCAGCAGGACGGTCCCGAGATTGTTCAGCGCGGCGGCCGTCCCGAACCGGTCGCCGATGCGGCGGCGAAGCGCCAGGGACTCCCGGTAGCAGGCGATCGCCTCCGTTTCGTCTCCCTGTGTGCGCAGCACGTGCCCCAGGTTGTTGAGCGCCGTGGCGATCGTCGAGGGCAGGCCGTCTTCGCGCCGGATCGCCAGCGCCCGCCGGTACGCCGCCTTCGCCTCGTCGAGCCGGCTCAGGCGCATCCACGTCAGGCCCTCCTCGTTGTGCAGGAACGCTTCTCCGTCGCGCTGGATCCAGGGGACCTGAAGCGCTGGATTCGTCCGGAGAAGCTCCCGGCAGAAGGCGACCTCGCGTTCGAACTCCTCGAGGCGGCGCAACCGCGAGAGTCCCTGGAGGCGCCCCCGCCGGGACATCAGCTGGATGAACGGGTCGCGCGCGGCCGCGATGGCCAGCTCGGAGGCCGCGAGGACCCCGGCCCAGTCCTGCCGCCGCTCGCAGGTCCCGACAAGAATGTTGTGTGCCTTGGCCACGACGTCGGGATCGGTCGGGTTTGTCGCGAGCAC
>JAIOPR010000172.1 GCA_021413805.1 Planctomycetota bacterium | reverse complement strand
CGCCGCTGGCCGCTCGCCGCTCGCCGCTCGCCGCTCGCACACCGTCCGCGTGAGGGGGTCGCGGTGCGCATGGATAGTTGACTCTCCTGATCAATGTACCTACCTATCAACCGATTGAATCGTGGAAGTTGATTCGTCCGGTTGTTAGCGTCCTTCCACACTTTTCACGGGAGGATTTTCGCGATGCTCCGCGCCTTCTTCCTCGCGCTCGCCGCTTCACTCCTTGCAGCGACCGGTGTTTTCGCGCAGGCACCCGGGGGACGCTTCCAGCCCGAGCCGAAGCTGCCGCCCGAGCAGGGCGTGCCTTACGTGATCCTCACGGACGAAGAGCTCGCGCCGAGTTTCCAGAAGATCGCGGACTTCAAGCGCGGACTGGGGATGCCGGCGCAGGTGATCACGATGGAGTGGCTGAAGAAAAGCGCGTACTACCCGGGGGTGGACCTGCCGGAGCGGCTGTACCGGCTGCTGCAGGACCTGCGGATGAACTGGCGGACGCGCTGGGTGCTGATCGGCGGCGACGTGGACGTGGTGCCGCCGCAGATGATCCGGGCGTACCACGGCACGATGGGCGGGAACCGGATCGCAAGCGACGTGTACTACTCGGACGTGCTCCCCGCCGACTGCAGCGACCCCGACGCGCTCGCGGCGTACGGCTGGAACGGGAACGGCGACGGGTTTGTGGGTGAAGCGGGGAAGGACGGGTTCGACCTCGTTCCCGAGCTCTGCGTCGGGCGGATCCCGGCGGCGACGAAGGACGAGGCGGAAGCGTGGATCGAGAAGTACCTGGATTACGCGAATGCGACCGCGAAGGACACCGCCTGGCTGAGCCGCGCGCTCGTCGTCGGGTCGCACGAGTTCGAAGATCGGCAGAAGGTCGTCGCGCAGCTCTTCAAGGATCTCGGCGGCGCGGGATATTCGTCCGAGCTGGTCGTCGAGCGCGCGCCGAAACCGATCGACGCGATCACGGAAGAGCTGAACAAGGGGTACGCGTTCTGGGACTTCTTCTGCCATGGCTGCCCCGACCATTTCTGGGCCTGCAACGACCACACGAGCTGGGGTGTCACGCAGGTCCACCAGCTCAAGCACCCCGGGATGTACCCGATCGTCTTCGCGAATTCCTGCGACACCGACGAGTTCGACAAGCCCGCGTGCCTCGGGAAAATGATGGTCGTCTGGCCGAAGGGCGGCGGCGTGGCGTATCTCGGCTACTCAAACCTCTCGTTCGGGTCGCCCATCGACCAGGAGATCTACAAGCTCGTGTTCTCCGGCGACTGCCCCGTGCTCGGCACCGCGCTGACCGAAGCGAAGAAGAAGATCGCGCAGGACGAGTGGGTTGGCCAGATCCTGCAGCTCATGGGCGAACCCGAAATGTGGGTCCGCACGGGAGCGCCCTTCACGCCGAAAGTCTCCGGCGAAAAACTGTTCGCGAACGTCCCGGGCCGCCTGACGGTCACGGATGCGAAGGACAACCCGGTGAAACGTGCCCGCGTCGTCATCGACGCGCCCGGGCTCAACATCGTGGGCGTTTCGGACGAGAAGGGCTCCGTCCTGCTCCCGCCGCCGGCGAAGAGCGGGGCGGCGCGCCTCACGGTCCTCGCGCAGAACGGGATGCGCTTCGAAAGGAAAGTGAACATCGAGGCGAAGCTGCCGCAGGACGCCGTCGCCGTGGCGCGGCCGTCGCTCGCGATCGACGACGCGGCGGACGAACCGGCGGGCGACAAGGACGACCCGAAGCGCCTGCACGGAAACGGCCAGAAGGACCTGAACCCGGGCGAGACGGTGAGGTTTGCGTTCACATGGCCGAAGGAATCGCCGCTTCCCGAGGGTGAACTCGCGCTGGTGTTCGAGGAGGACGCGTTCGTGAAGGCGGTTGCGGGGCCGGAGAAGATCGAGCACGGAGTCGCGTTCACCGTGCACGCGGCGCGCCGCATCCCGTCGTGGCACCAGTGCTGGGCGACGCTCTCGCTGAAGATGGCCGCTTCTCCCGACCCGTGGCTCTGGACGTTCCGCCAGCCCGTCGAGGGCCCGGCGCTCGCGATCGCAGCGGTCGCGGTGGACGACAGCGACGGGAACAAGGACAAGCGCGTCGGGTGGGAGGACGCGGGGAAGAAGCTGAAGTTTTCGATCGGGTTGTACAACAGCGGGACACAGAAGGCGAACGGCGTGAAGATCGTCGCGAGCTCCGCGGACCCGTCGGTGACCGTGACGAAAGCGGAAGTCTCGTTCGGCGCCGTCACGCTCGAGGACGTCGTCCACCCGAAGGACAGGCAGTTCGAGTTCACCCTCGCCGCCGACTACGACGGTCACCCGCTCGCCTTCGCCCTCGCCATCGAGGACGACCGCAAGAACAAATGGGAAGGGCGACTCGTCTTCACCGTGCCGCCCGCGCCGCCTCTTCAGATCCGCGCCGAGCCCGGCCTGAAATCGATCGCCGTCGAGTGGACGCCGAGCGGGAGCCCGGGCGTCGTCGGGTACCACGTCTACCGCGCCGCCTCCGAGAAAGGCCCCTTCACGCGGCTCACCGACACGCCGATCAAGGGAGCCACGCGCTTCCCCGACTCCACCGTCAAGCCGATGGCCGCCTACGCCTACGTCGTCACCTGCGTCACCGCCGACGGACTCGAGAGCCGGTACTCCGCCGCCGCGCGCGGATTCACGCTGAGCCCGCTTCCGAAAATGAAGGAGGGCAAGTAATGAAGCGCTTCGCCCTCGTCGCCCTGCTCGCACTTCCTGCGATCGCGCGCGCCGACGGATTCGCGTGGACCCAGACGATCGACGACGCGAAGAAAGCGTCGGCGGGGAAGAAGCCGATCGCGGTGCTGCTGGTGCAGAAGGGGTGCCCGCTGTCGGGGGAGTTCCTGAAGGGATTCCTGAAGGACGAGCGGATGGCGGCGCTCGCGCAGGGGTTCGCGTGGCTCTCCGTCGAGGTCGGCACGCCCGTCTACAAGGACTGGTTCGTGAAGACGTGCGGGGGCAACGTCGAGGGAACGCCGAGCCTCCTGTTCCTGAACCCGAAGGGCGAGAACGCCGATCCGGATTACGCGGGGCTCGCGACCGTGTCGAGCCCCGACATGGACGACGTCGTCCCCGTGCTGCGCGAAGTCCTGCAGCGCTCCAAACAGGACGAGCCCTCGAAGGACAAGGACGCCGTGAAAGCCGCGATGGAAAAGGCCGCTTCCGCGAAAACTCCCGGCGAGCGCATCGCCGCCTGGACCGCCGCGATCCGAAGCGGCGAGGGCTGGCACGCCGAGGAGAAATCCGTCGAGGAAGCCCACGCCGGCATCGCGAAGGCGCTTCAGGATGGCAGCGCCGAGATGCTCCGGATCTTCCGCGAGGTCCGGGATCCCGCCGAGCAGAAGGCGGCGTTCGAGAAGGCGAAGGCGGACTACGCGGGGACGAGTGTGGGGGAGTGGGCCGGCGAGGAAGGGATCAAGATCAAGGTGAAAAAGTAGTTCCAGTTGAGTGGCAGCGGCGAGCGGCGAGCGGCCGGCGGCGAGTGAAAAGCAACGGCATGGGACGACTGTGGAAGGCCGGGACCATTCCAACGCGACCGAGGAACAACGCTTGACCATGAGAAGCGGCCTCGTTGACCCCGGTTAGACAATCCCCCGCTCCCGGGTCGTCTCACGCCGTTGCCGTTCACTCGCCGCTCGCCGCTCGCACACGGTGTTATTTGTCCGCCGACCACTCCGCAACGTCGTATTTCCGCACGACAGGCGTGATTGCGGCGATCAGGGCCACGACGACCACGGTCGCGATCCCGCCCGACACGATGGACGCCGTTACAGAGAACGCGGCCGCGATGAGCCCCGCTTCGAATTCCCCCAGCTGCGGGCCGCCCATGAAGAAGATCATGTTGACGGAGGTCATGCGTCCGCGAAGCGCGTCGGGCGTGACGAGTTGTCGCAGGGTCTGGCGGATGACGGTCGAGACGAGGTCGGCGAGGCCGATGCCCGCGAGCGCCGCGAAGGTGAGCCAGTAGTGGCGGGACAGGCCGAAGACGACCGTGAGGACGCCGCAGGCGGCGATCGACCAGAGAAAGAGGCGTCCCTGGCGGCGCGGCATGGGGAAGACCGAGGTGTAGAACGAGCCGATGAGCGCGCCGATCCCGGTCGCGGCGACAAGCCAGCCGTACCCCACGGGGCCGACGTGCAGGAGCCGGTCGGCGACGATGGGCAGAAGGGAAGTCGCGCCGTAGAAGAACGTCGCGAGGAAGTCGAGCGCCATCGTCCAGACCATGATCGGGGTTTTGAAAACGAAACGCAGCCCGGCGAAAAGCGACTCGAGCAGGCGCGGATGCGCCGCGCCGTTCACCGTCTCGACGCGGCCGGACGTCTTCATGAGCACCAGGCTGGCCAGCACGCCGAGGAACGAGACCGCATTGATCGCGTAGATCAGCGCCAGTCCGCGTGTCGAGTGCGCCAGGTTCTGCGCCATCGCCGCCACGTCGTGCGTGAACGAAAATCCGCTTCCCGAAATGATCAGCCCCGCCAGCGCCGGGCCGCCGATCGTCGCGGCGTGGAACGCGGTGAGGTTGAGGGCGAGCGTCCCCGGCAGGTCTTCGCGAGGCACGAGGCGCGGCACAAGCGCTTGCCGCGCGGGATTGTCGAACGATGTTGCGGCCGCGGACAGCGCGTTGAGCACGAACAGGCCCCAGACCGCGTCATGCCGCGACCACGTCAGCCCCGCCAGCGCCACCGCGACGAGCGTCATCACCATCTGCGTGCAGAACATCACCCATCGACGGTTGAAGCGGTCCGCCGCGACGCCGCCCCAGAGCGAGAAGATGACAATCGGAATCACGCGCGACAGCCCGACCATCCCGAGCGCCAGCGCCGACCCCGTCAGCAGGTACACATGCAGGTTGATCGCCACCGTCTGCATCTGCGAGCCGGTGATCGACAGCATGTTCGTGCCCCACAGCATGCGGAAATCGCGGTGCTGAAGGGCGTGGTAGGGGCGGCGAGGGGGCATTGTTGCGCGAGTCTACCGGGAATATCAGGGCTCGCACCTTCAGGTGAGGAGTGGCGAGCGGCCAGCGGCCAGCGGCGAGTGAACGGCGCATGGGCACGCCTCAAGCCCGGCAACCCGAAACCCCGCAGCCGCCCTCTCACTTCGCCGGCGTCATCTCCTCCGCCAGCTTCAGCACCGCTTCCAGCGCCGCCACCTTCCTTTTCGCGTCCTCGCCTGTCGCGACCTTCCCGTCCCGAGCCTCATTCAGCCGCAACTCGATGACCGCCTTGTCGCGC
>JAIOPR010000171.1 GCA_021413805.1 Planctomycetota bacterium | reverse complement strand
GCAACGGCTACGGCTCGCGGGAGCGCACGGCCGGGAACGGCGCAGCACGCAAGATGGACCAGGGTTCCGCGAGGTCGTGCTGCCACGCCAAGCGGGCCCCCGTCGTCCCACGCCGTAGCCGTTCACTCGCCGCTCGCCGCTCGCCGCTCGCCGCTCGCCGCTCGACTCCGGGCTCGTTCCGATGCCGCGTCCGCGGAGTTGTCCGTTCGGGTATAAGGGAAGCGGGTAGTGACGTCTGGCCGGCCTGTTCTGATGAAAGAGGGCGTGATGAGCGATGAACTTGACGTCCTCTTCGAGCACAGCATCGACCTGCTCGCGGTCGCCGACCTCGATGGCTATTTCAAGCGCCTCAGCCCTTCGTGGGAGAAGACGCTCGGGTGGAAGATCGAAGAGATCCTGGCGCAGCCGTGGCTGCACTTTGTGCACCCTGACGACCGGCAGGCGACGATCGACGTGGCCGCGAACCAGGCGAAAGGCGCGCCCGTGCTGGAGTTCGAAAACCGGTACCGGTGCAAGGACGGCTCCTACCGCTGGATTTCGTGGAGGGTGGCGGCGCCGGCGCCGGGCTCGACGCGGCTGTACGCGGTGGCGCGCGACCTGACGGAGCGACGGAGCCGGCAGGATCTGGAGGTGATCCGGACCGGCCTCGAGGCGTCGATCGCGGAGCGCGAGCGGTACGCGGTAAGGCTGATTGCGCGAAGCGCGGTCACTTCGGCCCTGGCCGGGGGGGATTCGTTCGAGGAGGTGGCGCCGCGGATCCTGAAGGCGATCTGCGAGAGCATGCACTGGACCCACGGCGAGGTCTGGACCGTGAAACCGCGCGGGGAGGCGGTTGAATTCGTGCGGGGGTGGCATTCGCCGGACGCGGCGCTCGACGAGTTCGAGAACGCGGCGCGCGGAAGCCCGTGGCCGTTCGGGACGGGGATCTCCGGGAAAGTCGCGGCCGGCGGGAAGGCGATCTGGCTTGAGGACGGCGTCAGGGAAGCGGCCTGCCCGCGCTCGGCGCTCGCCACGAGCTTCGGCCTGCACAGCGCTTCTGGCTTCCCGATCCTGAACGAAAACAAAGTCTCCGCCGTCATGGTGTTCTTCAGCCGCAGGACCGGGAAGCCGGACGCCGACGTGGTCCCGATGATGGCCGACATGGGCAGCCAGGTCGGGCAGTTCCTTCTCAGGACCAGCCTGCGCGCGCAGCTCGAGCAGTCCCAGAAGGTCGAGTCGATCGGCCGCCTCGCCGGCGGCATCGCCCACGACTTCAACAACCTCCTCACCGTCATCAACGGCTACAGCGAGTCCCTCATCGAAGAGCTCCCCCCCGGCGACCGCATGCAGGACTCCCTCAAGGAAATCCTCGCCGCCGGCAACCGCGCCGCCGCCCTCACCCACCAGCTCCTCGCCTTCAGCCGCAGCCAGATCCTCGTCCCCAGGGTCCTCGACATCAACGTCGTGGTCCAGAGCATGGAGCAGATGCTGAAGCGCCTGATCGGCGAGGACATCGACCTCAAGTCCTCGCTCGCGCGCGGGCTCGACCCGGTGAAGGCCGACCACGGGCAGCTCGAGCAGGTCATCATGAACCTCGCCGTCAACGCCCGCGACGCGATGCCGAACGGCGGCCACCTCACCCTCGAAACCGCCAACGTCCAGCTCGACGAGGCCTACGCCCGCGCCCACACTTCCGTCACCCCCGGCCCCTACGTCATGCTCGCCATCAGCGACAACGGCACCGGCATGGACCGCTCCACCCAGGACCACCTCTTCGAGCCGTTCTTCACCACCAAGGAAAAGGGCAAAGGCACCGGCCTCGGCCTCGCCACCGTCCACGGCATCATCAAGCAGAGCGGTGGCAACATCTGGGTCTACAGCGAGCCCGGCAAGGGCACCACGTTCAAGATCTACTTCCCCAGCGTCAGCGAATCCGTCGCCCACCCCGCTCCCGCCGCCGCCCGCGACATCCCCCGCGGCTCAGAAACCCTTCTCCTCGTCGAAGACGAGCCCGCCGTCCGCAAACTAGCCTGCACCGTCCTCCGCGGCAAAGGCTACGCCGTCCTGGAAGCGGGAAGCGGCCCGGAGGCGATCGAGATCTTCATGAAGCAGTCCGACCAGATCCGCCTCCTGGTCACCGACGTCGTGATGCCGGGCCTGAGCGGCCGCGACTTGCACAAGCGCCTGATCGAGCTCAAGCCCAACCTCCCCGTCCTCTACGTCTCCGGCTACACCAGCAACGCGATCGTCCACCACGGCGTGTTAGACCAAGGCATCAATTTCTTACAGAAACCTTTTACGGCGGAAGGCCTTGCCAGGAAAATCCGCGAAGTGCTGGATGCGCGGTCGGGGTGAGTGAGAGCGGCGAGTGGCGTGCGGCCAGCGGCGAGTGAACGGCCACTGCAACGGCAACGGCTACGGCTCGCGGGGGCGCACGGTCGGGAGCGGCACAGCGCCTGGTATGGACAAGGGCTTCGCGATGCCGTGCCCGCAAGCCAAGCCGCCCACAGTCGTACCACGCCGTTTCCGTTCACTCGCCACTCGCCGCTGGCCGCTCGCCACTGACACTCGTCGTCGTTGACCACCCCACCCCCCGCATGCCACCGTTCGTCGCGTGTCCCCGCTTCGCATCGCACTCATCGGCTTCGGCATGTCCGGCGTCGGCGCGCTCCACGCGCTTCGGCATCGCGGGCGGTTCACGACGACGCCCGACGCCGTGCATCCCGAGATCACCGTGTTCGAGGCCGCTCCCGTGCCCGGCGGCAAGGCCGCTCCGGAGAACCTCGGGGCGCAGTTCCTCGACGCGGACGCGCTGTACCCGTTCGACCGGATCCTGGCCGACCTGCGGCTCGCGACGCACCGCGTGCGGCAGGATTACGAACTCGTCCGGCTCCGGTTGCGGAACCAGCCGGTCATTGAGGCGAAGGTGTTCCGCGAAGCGCTCGTTTCGCTGCGGGAAGCCTTGTTGAGGGCGCTTCAGTCGATGCCGTTCGCGGCGCTGGACGCGATGTCGGTGCCGGAGTTCCTCGACCGGCTGCGGCAGCGGGGGGTGGTGACGGACGAAGGGCGGGCGGCGATGCGGCAGCGGATGCTGCTGGAGGACGGGACGACGCGGCTGTCGGCGCTGGCGTATGCGCTGTCGCTGGCGAAGACGCCGACGCCGGTGCGGCGGCTGGAGGTCGTGGGCGGGCTGAATGAGGTGGCGGTGCGGGAGCGGGCGGCGGCGGTGGCGGAAGGCGTGGCGTTCCGGATGGAGGCGGCGGTCAAGCGGATCGACGTCGCCCGCGACTCGGTGCGCGTCTGGTCGGCGGCCGGGACGGAAGAATTCGACCGCGCGATCCTCTGCGTTTCGCCCGAGCACCTCGCGCGCATCAGGATTTCCGGGAAACCGCTTCCCCTGGCCCCGCTGGCCCGCATGACGCCGGCCCGGATCTCGAAAAGCAACCTGCTGCTGCACGGCACTTCGGTAGCGGAAGAGCACGCCACGGAGCGGTACGCGCTCTGGGCGACGAGCCGCAAGGCGCCGCGGCGCGCCGGGGCGCTCATGACCTTTTTCCACGGCTGGGAAGGCCAGGCGCCGCTTTCGATGTGGCACATGGTCAAGGTTGTGACCGGCACCGCCAGCGCCAGCCGCCTCGCCCATTTTTCCTCGCGCACCTGGGACGCCACCCCCCGCGAGGGCGAACTCCCCATGGCCTACGTCACCGAGCCCGCCCCCGGCGAAACCATCCCCCTCCTCCGCTTCGCCCGCGACCTCTATTTCCGCGGCCGCCACGACTCCTCCCCGCTCGCCATCGCCAGCCACGCCCTCGCCATCGGCGCCAACGTCCGCGAAGCCGCCCTCACCGGCGAATGGGCCGTCGTCGCCCTCCTCCGCGGCCTCGGCCACGACGTCTCCCCCGCGATGAAGCGTTCCCTCGACCCCGAGCGCGAACTCTTCGGCGCCCCCCGCGCCCTCCTCGCCCGCGAACTCGACGGCGCTCCTCCTCCCCCACCCCGCAAGCCGATAACAAAAGGAGACCCGCAAGGCCCCCCCTGACCGGAGGCGGCAATGACCGAACTCGAATCGACTTTCTTCGAACTCCTCGACCCCCGCGAACCGGGCGTCGCTGCGCTGGGCGAAGCGCTTCTCCACGAACTAGCGCGCCAGCTAGCAGAACCCGCCCGCGACGCCGTCTCCGGTGTGATCGGCCTGGCCGACTGCGACGTAGCGATGCGGCGCATCCTGTACGGCGGCGGGTATCCGAGGGGGCTGGCGAAGGGTGCGGCGCGACGGCTTGTCGATCACGTGGCCTGAGCGAGCCGGCGAAACTCAACCTCCGGCGGCTTCGCCAGCCCTTCCGGCGCGCGGAGGGTTGGAACACGAGTGAGCACGGCTCACCGGCTGCGCCGGAATGGCCGGCGAAGCGCGCCTCCGGCTGAGTTTCGCCGACTCGCTCAAGCATCATGGGCGTGGGGTGGTCGCCGTAGGAACCCCGGATAATTCCGAACCCATTTGCATTAAATGCTTAAAAATGGTAAAACTAATGCCACAGACAAACACCCCCCTCCGCCGCCTCTTCGGATCGCCACCCGTGAAAATCCCCCCGCGCCGCCCTGACCGCACCCCCGATCCGTTCTCCAACTCCGGCGGCGCCATCGGCGACCTCACCCCCCCGCCCGACTTCCCCAGCGCCCCCGCCCCCGAACCCGACGCAGAAATGGCCTCCGAACTCAACCGCGCCCACCAGATCCAGTCCCGCCTCCTCCCCTCGTCCCTCCCCGCCGTCCCCGGCTTCGACCTCGCCGCCCTCTACCTCCCCGCCACCCAGGTCGGCGGCGATTACTACGACGTCCTCCCCCTCCCCGGCGGCCGCTTCGGCATCATCGTCGCCGACGTTTCGGGGAAGGGCATCTCCGCGGCGATGATCATGGTGATGGCGCGGACGGTGTTCCACTCGGTGGCGCGCAAGTCGGCCACGGCGAAGGCGACGGTGCTCGCCGCGAACGAAGCGCTCGCGCCGGACCTCCCTGCGGGGCTTTTCCTGACGGTAGCCTACGCGATCCTCGACCCCGCGCGGTCTTCCCTGTCCGTCGTCAACTGCGGCCACCACCCGCCGCTTCTGTGGACGACCTTCGACCGCAGCCCCGTCGTCGAGACGCTCCTCGTCAACGGCCCCGCGATGGGCCTCGTCCGCGGCGTCGAGTTCGAGCGCGCCGTCGTCGAGCGCGAAATCGTCCTTCAGCCCGGCGACCACCTCCTGTTCCACACCGACGGGGCGAACGAGGCCATGGACGTCAACTCGCGCGAATTCGGCGACAGAGGGCTTTTCAAGGCCGTCATGCGCGGAGGGACGAAGGATGCCGGCGGAATGGCGCAGGAGGTCGTGAATGCTGTCCTGCACCATCGCGGGATTGCGCCGGCGTCGGATGACCTGACGGTGCTGGATGTCTGGAAACTGCCTTAACGGCCGCCGCGTCCGCCCATGCCGTTAAATCCTGCCGTCGTCCTGCCGTTGTCCTCCGCCAGCCGTTGTAGCCCTTTTTTTAACGCCGTTTTTTTTCAACTCGCCCGGGACGGGAATGGTCCGCAAAACAACGGCTGGCGGAGGACAACGGCAGGACAAAGGCAGGATGTACGATTCGGACCGCAAACACGGGTGAGAGTTCAACGGACATGCGGCACTCGTTTATAGCTCGATTTCTACCTCGTCGCCGTCCTTCAGGCCGTAGGTTGATCGCAACCAGACCGAAGCGATGACCTCCACCACCCACGGGTCCTCGCGACCCGCGGCGGCCGTGGTCGTCG
>JAIOPR010000170.1 GCA_021413805.1 Planctomycetota bacterium | reverse complement strand
CACCTCGCCCGCCATCTGGTCCCAGATCTTCGGACGCGCTTTCCGAAGCACTTCGGGCGGCGGCGCCTTCTTCGAATTGCAGAACGCGATGAACGCCGCGGTCGCCAGCTTCTCTTCTCCCGAAGCGAGCCCTTCGCGCGCAACCCGCTCGTCCTCCGCGTCGAGGAACGGCGCGAGTCCCTGCAACGCCCAGTCGCGACGCACCGCGGTTTCGGTTTCGCTGGCGGCGACCGAGCGCAGGAAGGCGTGGGCCTCCGGCGTCTCGATGTCAGCGAGCGCCCCGACGGCGACCTCCGCGCAGTCCCCCGTCTTACCCGCTTCGGCGACGAGCCGCTCGACGACCTTCGGGTCCGTGACCCCCTTGAAAGCCCCGTTGCGAATCCAGAGGACGGCCTTGTCTTTCCGGTCGAAGAGCCCGAGCAACTCCCCGGCCAGCTTCGGCCCGAGCTCCAGGTCATGGATCAGGTTCACGCCATAAACAGCGTCGTCCTCGGAGGCAGACTTGAGCAGCCCGCGCACCGGCGCCACCAGGTCGTCGCGGCGTTCGCCGAAAACGTAGAGCAGGCCGGTGCCGAACTCCCCGTGCTCCTCGCGCCTCAGCGGATGCGCGACCGTCTCCTCCATCCAGAGCCTCCCCGCGTCCTTGCATTTCTGGATCGTCTCCCGCAGGGCAAGCTCGCGCGACGTATCGCTTTTCATCAGGTCGTCGATCAGCGACCGGATCGCTTCGCGCGCTTCGGATTCGTCATCGGCCCGCGCGGGCCTGCTGGCGAGCGTGAGCGCGAGTACCGTCCAGCAGGCTGTTCTCAGGGTGGGCGTCATGGGGGGGCCTCGGGGGAGTCTTCCGGCGCTCCACCCTGATTCCACGACCGGGTCCTGTCAAGCGGAGGCGCGCCGCTTCTACTCCCGCACCCTCACCTGCAGCCGCCCGTGGCCGCTTCCCGCATCCAGTTCCTTCACCCAGAAAACCATCGCGTGATGGAGCGTGTCGCAGCCGCAGGCGGGCGCGAGGACGGCGACGGTGGGGAAGGGGCTCTCGAGTTCGATGGGGGAGTCGTCATCCGCGAGGGCGGGGTCGGAGACGCCGTCGGCCTCGATCCAGCCGGAGGAGCCGTCGCCGCGCCGGGAGTCGTCGTACTCCTGGTAGTAGACGTGGCCCTGCTCGGTGAACCAGACGCCTGCCGCGTCGCCCCCGGTACCGAGCCCGAGGATTTCGGCGTCGAAGGCGATGTCCGGGTCGCCGAACGGAAGGCTGATTTCCGTGGGCGCGGCGAATGCGGTCCCGGCCGAAGGTGAGAAGCGGTCGCCGAAGGGCGTGGCGGAGTCACCGTCGGCCAGGAACACGCGCGTCCGGAGGGCGTAACCCTGGCCGGAGTTCTCGGAGGTGTTGGACTCGAAGAAGAGGACGTGGACGCGGGTCCAGCCGTGGGGGCGGGCTTCGCTGTCCTCGCCGGTCACGGGGTCGAAGACGCCGATTTCGGAGCCGGCAGGCGTCCCGAGAAGGCGGAGGCTCGCCGGGACTACCTGCCGGGTGGTCAGCGCGCTGTCGATTTCCACCGCCCCGGAACCGGAACCCGTCCGCCGCGCGAATGCCCGGAAATCAATCCCCGCGGTCGGGTCAGCGTCCCGCCGGTACGCGCAGAGCGCTTCGCCCCCCTCGCCCGCATCCGTCGCGACGAAACTCTTGCCGTCCGACGGCTGGACGACGCCGGAGTAGCTCATCTCGGTGTCCTCGAACGTCTCCAGGACGCCGACGGTGAACGCGGGCGTGACCGGCGCGCCGAAGTCGGCCGTGAGGCGAGCATGGTGGATCACGTCTTCCGTCCCGTCGCTGTGCTCGAAGAAGAGATTCATGACGTCCGGGTCGGACTGGGCGCCGCAGACGTACCCGAGGCCGCCCTGGAACATGAACCAGTCCACGTCGAACCCGTCGATGTCGGTGCTCAGCGTGGTGGTGGGGGAGCATCGGCTGCTGACCTGCGGGATCGCGGCCGGAATGCTCCCGTCCTCGTTCAGCCGCGTCGTCGCGAACTGGGCGACGCGAAGAGCCTGGTCATCGAAGGCGCCGTCGGAGTCCGCTTCGGTCCACGCGACCCAGATGAAGTCGCCGTTCCGGCTGATGCGCGTGTCCACGGAGCTGGGAAGCACGGTGTCGAAGATCGCCGGGTCTTCTTCGTCGAGGATGACCGAGCTGGTCGCCGCGCCGGTGGTGAGATCCACGCCGGTCGCGAACAGCTCGCCGTCGGCGAACATGCTCCCGAAGTCGGTCAGGGCGTCCGCATCCGCCAGCAGGACCACGTGAAACACGAGCAATTGCGCGAGCCCTTCGTCATCCCCGTAAATCGCATGCGGGAACGAGAAGATGAACTCGTCGTTGGACTCGAACGCATCCGTGGAATCCGGCGTGTTCCCGAGCGAACTCGGGGGCGACATCGTTCCCCCGAGGAGGTCGAAGCGCACGACCTGGAGCGTGATGTCGTCGCCGTCCTTCGCCATCGGGTTGCCGAAGCCGAGCATGGGCCCGGAAAGGCTCAGCGGCGGATTGTTGTTCATAATGACGTCCGAGCCCACCTGGTCGTTCGAGGCGACGCGCATGATCAGGAAATTGTTGTAGGTGTGGAACGTCGAGCTCACGAGCGTCTCTTCGCTTCCCAGCCCGCTATCAGAAGCGCCGAAGCCAAGGATCGGGACGCGGGTATCGGAGCCGGGGGTGAGCGGCGCTTCGGTGTCGCCGTCCTGCCCGAGGTTGAATATCACGGCCCGCAGCGAGGTGTCCTCGGCGCCCGGCGTCAGGGAGTCGTTGTTCTCCTGCTGGGACCAGACCAGGGCGAGGCCGGTGGTGTCGTCCCCGTAGCGGTATTGGAATGTCCCGACGACCGACCGCGCTTCGCCGCACACCCCGTCGCTGATGATTCCCACGCCGCCGACATTCTCGCCGTCTTCGTCTTCCGTGCTGATGCGGTCGGCCAGGAGCTGGAAACCGTGGTTGAGGGCGGCGTTGTCGCGCTCGCTGACGTTGAAGTAGCTCGTGTAGATTCCCGAGTTGACGTCGTCCGCGGTGGCGGCGCCGTCCTGGTCGAGGTCGCGCCCGATCCACCCGATGACGGCGTCGCCGTCGCGCTCGCGGGCCTCGGGGTCCGGGTGGTTCGCCGTGTTGAGGAACGCTACGACGGCGTTCATCGCGAACTTGAATTCGATCGGTTGCCCGTCGGCCGCGGCCAGCGAGACCGGGGGCGTCCACGTCTCGCCATCGTAGTGCGTCGCGTACAGGTGCTCCGGCTTCGTCGGGTCGGACGCCTCCGTGAAGAACAGCGCGATCGCCGTCCCCCGGTCGCCGTTGAACACGCAGCCGAGCTGCGAGTAATTCTCCCCGGCCGGGCTCATCGCCCTCCCATCGTCCGCGACATTCCCGTTCTGCACCGGCGCGCCCGGGAAATCGTCCGTCGTGAAAATGTCGTCGTCGCCCGCAAGAACCGTGGTGTGCGACGACTTCTTCCGGCAACCCGCCGCCAGCGCCACCAGCATCAACAGAAGCGCAGGCCCCAGTGAGCTTTTCCGTACCGTGGTCGGCATGCGTCTCTCCCGAAGGTGTGGGGTGATTCACCGCTGAAGCACGGCAGCGCGTGGCCGCCCTGTGCTTCCCCCACTCCTAAACCGATCTTCGGCGGTGTGTTTACCGGGAAGCGCCTCTTGAAATTCCGCGGGGCGGCCGATGGGGGGATCGCGGGCCTGGAGGAGCGCGCTGATCTTTGCGGGACAGGCCACAGTGTCGCCGTAAGTGCTGTTGGATCAGCGCGTTGCGGTTGACTGATCGGGATAATCGGCTCGCGCGGGATCCAATCGGCTCGCGCGGGATCCGCTCTTCCAGGGATTCCCGGGGCAACACGCCATCCCATTCCTCCCAGCATGTCACGCCAAGCTCGACCACGCCGAGCCCCAGGTCACACAGATCGACCAACCCGAACACCAGTTCCCACATGGGTTCCTCCCGCTCGCGTGGCCCGCACCTACCTCTTCCACTCCAGCACAATGTCCTTCAGGTCCTCCCCCCCATCACTCCAGAAGCCGCCCTGGCCCCCGTCGTCGCCGTCAATGTCCACCGACCACCATGTCACTTTTCCGTCTTCCTCGCGGCGTCGAAGCGGCTTCAGGTCGAAAGGATCAATCGCCTCCGGCGGCTTGCCGGTCGCCCGCTCTTCGCAGAGAGCCGCGATCAGCCGGAATCGGGCGTGCGTCCGGCGGAGATTCTGGTCCAGGGTTGAATAGGAGCTCGACCACGCACTCGCCACGAAGTTCTCCGCGTCGCCCGCCCGGGAAAGCGCGTCCAGCCGTTCTTCTGCTGTCACCGCATCCAGGCTTTCGCTCTTCCGCGCCTCTTCGACAATCCGTCCCTGCCTCTCCATCCAGTCCAGGATGGCGTTCGTCATCGAAAACCCGAACTTCCGGGTTTGTTTCCAGGAAATCTCCGCGAGGTCGATCTGCTCGTTTGAAAGTTCCCCGGCGACGTACCGGCGAAAGGTTTCTCCCTGAAGCGCCATTTCCGATTCCAGCGTGTCCTCGAGCGAGGGGAGGGCGGCCTCCACGCGCAGGGCGAGATCGCGAAGTTCCTGCGCGTCCGAAGCGGTGAGTCTCGGGTCGGCGGCGATGAGCCAGGCTTCCTTGCTGACCCCGGTGAGGGTGGCGATTCCAAGCAGGTAGCGCTGGTGCCCCGGGGCGCAGCACAGGTCGAGCCCCGCCTGCCAGCCCGCTGCGACGTCGGCCAGCGCGCGATGCAGGTCGCCGGACTCGCGCTCGAAATGGATGGCGAGGCAGAAGTACCGGCACGCCGTGCGCAGGCCTTTTTCCATGACCATTCCAGGCGTCCGCCACAGGCCCCCCGAGCCTGCTCTCCAATCGACCTGGATTCGCGTCGTGCGCTGGCTCGCTGCCGTGCGCAGCAGTTCGAACTGGGGGGCGAAGTTCTCCGCAAGCGACCGGGCGACGCTCGCCTGCTCCGCGGTCGCGGACTGCCCCGGCTTCGGGTAGAGAACCGCCTGAAGCGCTTCTTCTTTCGCAGTGGAGAGGTTGGCAGGACATCCGGCGCCCGCCCTGGCGTAGAACTCGTGGGCTTCGCCGGCCTCGGTACCCCCGGCGACGCGGGGTGGAGGCGCTGCGTGCGCCATGGCGCGGGCCAGCCGGACGTCATGCTGCTTCAGGAAGTCCGTCCAGCGGCGATGGCTCGTGCTGACGATCGTGGCGACGAGGGCGATGACGAGGACGGCTGTCGTGCCGCAGACCAGCAGAATGCGTTTGCGGGGCCGGCCCGGCGCGGGCGCCGAATGGACATCGGGGCTCATCGGGAGTGCCCCGGCTTTCCCGCCAGAATGCGCGACCGGTGGACATACCGTTTCCGGCACGGACGCGATCCGCTCACTGGCAGGTCCGGGGACGGCCCGTTTCCCCAGGGGCGCCGCCGGATCCCGAGTTTCCAGCAGATCAGGAACGGCGCGAAGGCCAGGAGCAACTGAAGCAGGTCCGCGTCCACGGGGCGTTCTCCGGTTCGGGATGCCCTCTATCCGCATTTCCCGTGCCGTTTCAAACGCTTCGCGCGGCGCAGCGCGACCGCTTTTCGGTGCGATCGTGACCGAAGCGCGTACCGAACCGCCCGGAGCAATCTACTTCTTCGGGTCCTCCGGCTTCTTCGGCTCCGTCACCTTCACGCCAAAGAACTTCAGCTTCCCGCGCGCTGTTTTCGCTTCGTCCGAATTCGGCCAGCGGTCGTTCACCTTCTGCCAGCACTCGATCGCCTCCTTGCGCTGGTTCTTCTTCGAGAAGTCGGCGGCGGTGACCATGAGATCCTTGCGTTCCTTGTCCTCCGCGGCAATCCGCGCTTTCTCGGCGGCCTCCTGCACCTTGACCGCGTCCTCCTTCGCCTTCGCGAGCCCGTCTTCCAGCGTCTTCTGCGCCTCGTCGTACGCGGCCTTGAAGTCCGCGTTCGCCTCGAGCTGCTTGTACCAATCGTCCGCTCCCTTGCGGCCGTCCGTCCCTTCAAACCAGCGCCGCAGGTAAACCATCTTCCCGGCCGCCGCTTTGTAGTCGCCCGCCTTCGCCGCCACTGCCATCGCATTGTGGATGTCGTACGGCAGCCGCTCCCCGAACCCCTCGTCCGCCGGCTTCCCCTTGATCTCCATCAGCTTGTTGCCCATCGGGTCCAGGATCATCAGCCGCGGGTAGCTGTGCGCGTCGTACTGCTTCGCGACGTCCACCCCTTCCTTCTCCGCATTGATCTTCACGCACACGTACGGTTTCAGCGCCGCCTGCACGTCCTCCCGAGGATACGTATCCGTATCCATCTTCTTGCACCACCCTCACCAGTCCGTGTAGAAGTCGAGGAACAGCAGCCGGCCTTCCAGCCCGGCCTTCACCTTCGCTTCCGCAAATGTCTTTTCCCACGCGACGTCGCCGGCGCGGGCCGGAAGCGCGGACAGGAGGGCGAAGAGGGGAAGCGCGAGCCATTTCATGGGGGAACTCCCGGTAGCGAGGTCAGTGAGACGATCGTATCGGAAGTGCATGGCGCGCGGGGGAAAATCGAACGCCGCCGGCCGCTACTTCGGAAGGTTCTGAAGCAGCCCCCTCGCCTCGGCGGCCGACGGATCCGCCTCCAGCGCCGATTCCAGCGTCTTCCTCGCTTCCGCCACCTCGCCGCGCAGGACCTGCACCTTCGCCTTTCCTGTCATCGCCGGAATGCACTTCGGGTCCGCTGCAACCGCGCGGTCGAATGCCGCAAGCGCTTGGGGAAAGCGCTTGAGCGAGGCGTTCGCGTTGCCGAGATTGACAAGCGTATCGGGGTCCTCGCCGCGCACCGCGAGCGCGGCCTCGAAGCACTCCACCGCGTCCTGGGGTCTGCCGAGCTTGAACCACGAGGTCCCCAGGTTCACCTGCGCCTGTGCGTTGGACCGGTCGAGATTCACGGACTTCTCGAACGCATCGGCCGCCTTTTCGGCGTCGCCGATGCCGAGCCAGGCGAGGCCTATGCTGAGGTATCGCATGGTGGTTCCCGACTGGGCGGCGTTCGCCTTTTCGAACCAGGAAATCGCTTCCGGGTACCTCTGCTGCAGCAGGCATTCCTGCCCGCGCAGTTCAAGGTCCGCAGCAAAGACTCCTTCGTTCCGGAAGGACTCGAGCAGCGCGCCGAGTTCCCCGCTGTCCACGGTCCGCATGAAGGCGCGCCGCATCCGGCCGGAGGCGTCGAACACGAAGGTCGCCGGGATCGCCGCGCCTCCGTCCGCCCCGAAAAAACTCAGCATCAGGGAGTCCGTCGCAATGAACTGCGGATACGTGAGCCCGAACCCTTTCACCACCCCCTTCACCGCCTCCAGGTCCTTCTGCTCCACGGAAACCCCGATGAACTGCGCTTCGCTGCCGTACTTGACGTACAGCGCTTCCAGCCGCGGAAGTTCCTGCTTGCACGGGCCGCAGTCGGGCCCCCAGAAGTTCACGACCGCGGGGGTGCCTTTCGCCGCGATCGGTCCGGACCCGCCCTCGAGGCGACTGGCGGTGGATTCATAGCTGAACGCGGGCGCCTGCTTCGGCCTCGATGCCTCGGGCCATTTCGGAAGCGCTGGAGTGGCGGCCTCGGGCGATCCTTCTGTCAGGTGCACCAGGCAATCGGCGGGCAGGTCCTTCCACTCTTCGGTTTTTCCCGAGGGCCACTCGACGGCAATCGAGTCGATGCGGGTGGCGGCGGCGAGGCCGAAGTGGAGGTCAGAGGGGACCTGGCTGAGGAATCCGTCGGTGACGCGGACGTACTCCTGCTGGGTAATGTCGCCCGTGCGGAGCTTGAGCTTCGCGCCGATGGCGAGCGCCTGGGTCCGGGTCGCGGTGAGGCGGACGCGCGCGAAGTGCCGCTTCTCGGACTGATTTTCCATCAGGTGGAGGCCCTGGAGGCTGAGAAGGGCGAGGTCGAGGTCTCCGTCCCCGTCGATGTCCACGGGGACGGCAGCGCGGCCGTCGTCGTCGAAGTCCAGGCCTTCGACGTAGCCGGCGTCGAAAAACGCCGGCCAGTGGCCGTCGGGGTTATAGAAAAACTTGTCCCGTTCGTACCCGCTCCAGGATCCGCGGAATGAACGCTCGGTCGCGACGAACTCCTTGCGCGCCACCCGGCCCGACTCGACGGCCTTCGCATCGGCGACCAACTGTCGCCAGAAATGCGTTCACCAGTCGGGGGCGTCCTTCGAGGTGTTGCTCGTGTAGCCGTTCGTGACGAACAGGTCCTTGTCCCCGTCGTTATCGAAATCCATGAAATCGCACGCCCACGCCCAGTCCGCCCAGGCCACCCCGCGCTGCGTGCTCGTTTCCTTCCACTCGCCCGTCTTCGAATCGTGCTCGAACATCTGGTTGCCGTGCGACAGGACAAGCCCGATGTCCTTCATGCTGCCGGAGATCCCCGTCGCCAGCGGCACGATCCGGTTGCCGGCGTGCGAGTACATGTTCGAGACGTACACGCTCCACTCGCCCGTGTTGTCCCAGTCAGCGATGGTCACCCCCATCGTGTACGCCGGGTCCGTCCCCAGCCGGTGCCCTTTCGCTTCCCGGAAATGCCCCGCGCCGTCGTTCAGCCAGACGAAATTCGGGCCGAAATCGTTGCACTGGAAGAGGTCCGTATGCCCGTCAAGATCGAGGTCGAAAAACTGCGAAGCGAGGACATAGCGCGTTCCCGTGATCCCTCGCTCATCCGATTCCTCGGAGAATTTCAGCCCCCCCGCGTTCATGAACAGCAGGCTGTCCGCCCCGTCGGTCGCCGTGATCGCGTTGAACTTCTCATGCCCGGATTCCGAGTTGGAGTAAACGCCGACGAAAAGGTCCAGGTACCCGTTGCCGTCCACATCGCACGGCGACAGGGACTGCACCATCAGCGCCCTCACGCCGGATTTCACCTGGAATTTCAGCGCGTCCGGCACCGGCACCCACTCCCCGTTTCGCCGCGTGTACATCGCCAGCCGCGCCGTCGTTCCCTCATATCCCAGGATCTGCGTCGAGACCAGCTCTTCCTGCCCGTCGTTGTCCAGGTCGACGTAAAGAAACGTGTACCCCGCCTCCTCCGGCTTCTTCACGGGCAATTCGGCGCGCACAAACCCGCCCGCTCCATCGTTCAGGAACAGGACCGCCTGCCGGTTCGCCATCGTCGCCAGCAGGTCCGGAAATCCGTCGCGGTTCCAGTCCATGCAGGAAAGTCCGCCCGCCGTCTTGATCGCCCGCGCATTGATGATCTCCTGCGCGTTCTTTCGATTCTCCTCGGACTCGTTGAAATGAAACCCCATCGCATCCGTGATGTCCCGGAACGGCGGCCGCGGGTTCGACACCAGGCAACCTTCCACCATCCGGAGCTCCCGCACCTTCCACCGCTCCCCGTCCACGGCCAGCCGCCCCTCCAGCACCATCTGAAGATCGCTCCGCCCCCCTGCGGGAACCGGCCCGGCCAGCTGGAAATGCAGCCGGACGTACGCGCTCTTCTCCGACGGGTCCAGCAGGAACTCAAAGGTCCTCCAGGTCGTGCGCTCGATGTGAGACCAGGCCGAGCAATGCGACCTCAGCACCGCGAGAAACGCGTCCTTCCCCAGCGCCGGAAGCCCCTGCGGTGCATACGTGCGCAGGCCCAGCTCGTGGTCCGGGACAATCGTTCCCGCATCGGGGGCGGGGAAGTGCCCCGAGAAATCGTCCGTCAGGCCCGAGGCCGCCAGCGCCCAGTCCCCCTCGCGAAGGCCCTTCACCAGCGTCGATTTGACAGCCGAGGTCGCCTTGTCGTGCAGCTCCTCGGAGCGGTCGATGTCCGTCACAAAAACCCGGGGGCGTGTCAAGGGCTCCTGCGGCAGCCTGGGGCCCGTCCGCGGGCCCCGGCGCCACAACACGACACCGGTGACCCCGGCCAGGGTGGCCGCCAGAACCACCGCCGCGACGATCCTTCGAGACACTTCGTCACCTCTCCCGGGCAGGCCCCAAAAACCGCGCGGCCCGATCCGTGTCAAACCGGACCGGGCCGACGATGTTCGACGTCAGGAAGGAATTCTACAGTCTGCGAAGGGCCGCTGCGGCCAGCACCGCTGCCATGCCCAGGCCGATCAGCGCTAGAAGGCCAGTGTGGGCAGCACCCGTGGCCGCAGGAGTGAGGAGTCCGCGGACCGAGGCCCGGGACGCTTCAGTCGAGGAAACGCCCCCCGAGAGAGAGGCCCCGACGGTTGCATACCAGCGGCTGAAAACGGAGCCTGCGGGCGAATGTTCGAGGATGCCGGAGCGGAAGAACCGGAGGCTTGAGGTCTCCGGTGCAGAAGCGCCCCACGCGGCGGTAGCGATGTAGCACTTTTTGTGGCCATGGTGAGTGGAGCCGACGCGGACGCCGAAGTCGAAGTCGTCCCCGGTGCGGAACGATTGCGCGGCTGAGAACGGGCTGGTGAACCCGGTGGAATCGGTGAACTGGATTCGCCAGAAGTAGATGGTGTTCCTGTTGAGGGGAAGGGGAGTTGCGAGGTCCTGGCAGCGGGAATCCTTGGGAAGCAGCGGCGAAATACCGATGGTGCCCGAATCGACGTCGGTGGTGGCAAAGGTCGGGTCGGTGGAGACCTGGTAGCGCAGTGCGATGGCGGTATCGGCCGTGTTGGGGTCGCGGTAGATCGCGCTGTACACGGGTTGTTCGTCAACAACGGGGTCCACGAACCCGGCGTCGCCGGACTGGGCGCCGTTGACCTGGGTATTGACGAAGAGGGAATCGGGGGCGGTCGTGGGGGTGGGGACTTCGACGGTGAACGACGTCACGGTGCTGTAGGTGCTGTTGCCGAAGGTATCGGTCGCGAGGACGCGCCAGAAATAGACGCCGGCCGCGAGGACGGGGGTGGTGGCGGTTGTGACGGGTGAGAGAACGGTTGTGGTGAAGGTGAAAGGAAACACGGGGGGGTTGGCGGTGCCGACTTCGACCGTATAGCTCGCGATATTGCCGGCGGAGCTGCAGTCGGTGGAGTCGATGGCAGCGGCCCAGACCAGGGTCACGCCGGGCGGGCAGAAGACGACGGCGGTGTCCGCAGGGGTGGTGTTGACGGCTGCGCCCGGCGGTGTCGTGTCGCCGCAAGTCACCTGGAAATCATCCACGAACCATCCGCTGAAGACATCGCCGGACAGGTCGCCGGACAGGTTGGAAGTGAAGTCATACTGGAGGACGATGGTCGTCGCGGCGCCCAGGCTTCCCGAAAGGTCGATCGTGTGCAGGTGATAGGTGCCCATGGCGGCGCAGAGGTCGGTTCCGGAACCGTCGGACCCGAACGTCCGCGTGGTGAGGACGGCCAGGCTGCTTCCGTCCAGGACACGGACCGATCGCGAGTCGAAGAAAGCGGCGGCCGTCGAGTCCGTTTCGTAGTTGCACTGGAACGTGAATATCGTGGTGCCGCCGAGGGTCGAGATGTCGAGGAGCGGCGAGGACGCCTGGCCCGCGGTAGTGCCGGTGCCGTCGTCGTAGTCGACCCCGTCATTGAAGTTCAGTGAGCTGCCCGTGCCGCCGAAAGCCGACGGGTCAGCGGTTCCGCCGACGCCGTCCCCGACCAGTGCCGGGGTGGCATCCACGGCCCAACCTACGCCGCCCGCAGAAGGAGCCGAAACAACCCAGCCCGCCGGCAGGGAGCCGGAGTCGAAATCAGCAAGGTAAGGAGTGGCCGTCGCCGTGACCACGTTGAACGAAAAGGTGGTCGAGAAGACCCCGATGTTGCCCGCGCGATCGACAGCCTGCACCCGCCAGAAGTACGTGCCGAGCGCCAGCGGGGTCGTCGTTGCCGTCGAAACGGTGACTGAAGAGGTGAAGACGATCGTCGTGAAGGCCGCGTCCGATGCGACCTGCACCGTGTAGGACGCGATCCCGCCTGCCGGGACGATGGAAAGTCCGCACGGGCCGTCGTCCGTCCCGTCGGTCCAGTCCAGCGTGACGGGTCCCGCCGCCAGGCTGGCCAGGTCGGGGGGAGTGAGGTTGGTGACGGCGAGCGGCGCCGTCGCGTCCACGTCCTCGGTGAGTGCGAACGAGTCCACGAACCACCCGTTGTAGAAATCCGAGGACGGGGTGATGGTATCGAAGCGGTAACGCAGCTGGAGCCCGGTCACGCCAACAGGCGGGCTGACGTTCAGGTCATGGACATGCCAGGTGCCCATCGCCGAGCAGGTCACCGGCCCGATCGCGCCGAAGGACGTGTCACCGAAGTTTATCGTCGTGAGGATGACCCCGGACCCCGTGTCCACAACGTCGATGGTGCGGGCGTCGAAGAAAGCAGCGCCTGTGGAGTCGGTTTCGAAGTTGCACTCGAAATTCAGGCAGATCGCTCCCGTTGTCGCCGAAACGTCCACGAGAGGCGTCGAAAGCGTCCCCGTGCTGCCTAATCCGCCGTTATCGTAAGTCGTCCCGGCGCCCAGCGCGCCGTTGTAATTCGCGGAGCCCGCACCGGCAAACGGGTTGACGTCCCCGGGCGTACCCGGAATCGCAAACCCGTCCCCGTCGCCCAATCCTACCGTCCCGGGAATCGCGTCAAACGTCCAGCCCGCCCCGGACACCGGCGCCGTCACACCCCACCCGACAGGCACCGCGCCTGCATCGAATCCTTCAATGATCGGAAGCGCAATCGGCACAACCAGGGTGAACGTGGTCGTTGCCGAATACGGCCCCAGGTTTCCGAGCGTGTCCACCCCGCGGGCGTGCCAGTAATACGATCCCACAGGGAGCGCCGGGGTCAGGGCGTTCGACGTCGCCGGACTCCCGCTGTCGACGATCGTCACGAATCCCGCGTCCGTCGCAACCTCATAGTCGTAGCTCGCCGCCAGCGGCGGGGTCGTGAGGATCGCAACACCGCAGGGCGTCGAGTCGTCCGCGTCGGTCCAGTCGAGAGCGATCGCACCCGTGGCCAGCACCGAGCCGTCCGCAGGCGTCAGGTTCACCGGCGCCAGCGGCCCGACCGTGTCGATTTCCACGTCCACCGAGAAGGCGTCGATGAACCAACCGTTGTAGAAATCCGAACCGACGATTCCGCCGTTGCTGAAATTGAACCTCACCTCCATGGCCGTGATTCCCGGCGGCGGGGAGATGTTCAGGTCGTGCAGATGCCAGGTCCCCTTCGCCGAACACAGCGCGTTCGGCGTCGAGGGAAACGCTTCATCCATGAAGATCGTCCCGACGACGCTTCCGTCGGTCGCATTCAGGATATCCACCGTGCGGGTGTCGAAGAACGTGCCCCCGGTGGAATCCGTTTCGAAATTGCACTCGAATTCGAAGCAGATGACGCCGGGCGCGGAGACGTCGAGGGGAGGACAAGTGAAACTGCCGGCGTTGACGGCGCCGTCGTCGTAGGTGGTGCCTGCTCCTGCGCCGCCGTTGTAGTTGGCAGAACCGGCCCCTGCAAAGGGGTTGGCATCGCCCGGGGTACCGGGGATGGAGGCGCCGTCGCCGTCACCGACCCCGACGAATCCGGGGATGGCGTCGAAGGTCCATCCCACACCGCCGACGCTGACCGGTGTGACGCCCCAGCCCACGGGAGCGGAACCGCTGTCGAACCCTTCGGTAAACGGAAGTGCCACGGGGGGTGCCAGGACGAAGGTCGTCGTGGTCGAGAACGGGCTCACATTCCCGGCGCGGTCTGTAGCGCGAGCGTGCCAGAAGTAGGTTCCGGCCGGAAGGACCGGGGTGGTTGCCGTTGAAGGAAGGAGCGTTGAAGAAAAGACAATGGTCACGAAACCCGCGTCCGAGGCAACTTCGACCGAGTAGGACGCGATGCCGGCGCCCAGGTAGGCCCCGGTGCCTCCACTGCTGTCGTCGGATGAGTCCGTCCAATCGAGCGTCACGGCTCCCGGGAGAAGTGTAGCGCCATCCGTGGGGGCCACGTTCGTCGGGGCGAGGGGCGCGATGGCATCGGCCACCGCGGTCATCGACAGGTCGTCCACGAACCAGCCGCTGAAAGTGTTCGAGATGCTGTCAACGCTGTTGAACCTGTACCGCACCCGGATCGAAGTGACGGCGCCGGGAGGGGTGATGTTGAGGTCATGGACATGCCACGTACCCATCGCGGAACACGTAGCCCCCGGAGTGCTTGACCCCGAAACTGCGAACTGGATGGTTCCAACAACGGTTGAAGTCGTCGCGTCGATGATGTCGATAAATCGCTCGTCGAAACCCGTGCCCGTCGTCTCGGTTTCGAAGTTGCACTCGAACGAGAGGCTGACGGCGTCCACCCCGGTGATATCGATCGCGGGAGAATCCGCGTTGCCGCTGTTCCCCGCTCCGTTGTCGAAGTCGGTCCCGTCGTTGTAGTTCAACGACCCCGTGCCGCTGAACGGATTCGCGTCGGCCGTGCCGCCAAATCCATCCCCCACCAGCGCAGGCGTCGCATCGACCGCCCAGCCCACTCCTCCGACCGCGGCATCCGCCGTCCACCCTGCGGGCAGGCCCCCGGTATCAAAGGTTGTGCTGTAGGGGAGCGTCGTCTGGGCGCGCGCCGGGATCCCGGCAAAGCCGAGCGCCAGGAGCGCCAGACCGAAAAATGAGAATCGAATCCGCATACGGCGCACTCCCCGATGTATCTGGCCTTGCACGGATCGTCGGCCCTGGCTCCCCGATCACCGACGAACAGACCCGTGAGTCTATCCCGGGGAGCTCCGGGGATCGTAAACAAATGCCGGAAAGTGTCTTATAGTCCCTCGGCTCAGCGCTTCCCGGGCTCGGGAGGCGTTCCCTCGGGCTCTTGCTTCTTTTTCGGGGCCATCATCCCCCCGAACCAGCCCTTCGACACCTCCAGGTACTTCTTTTGCTGGGTGGCGTCGAGGGCCAACATGATTTTCTCCGTGGAGGCCTTGTTGATCTTCTCCATGGCCTCGTCGAGCTTGGCCCGTCCGTCGGCCGGATCGAGCTGCGAGATTTCGTGAATCTGGTCTTTGAGAATGCTGAGAAGAGCCGCCTTCTGGGACTCGCTCAGCCCGAGGGTGGGCCCGTCGCGGTCGAGGCAAACCTGGGCCGTGCGGCTCATGCGGTCGACCATGGCCTGCTTGTTCTTCTCGATGGCGGCGGGGTCGTGGTGGGAGTTGCCGGAATTCGGGGGATCCCCGGGCGTCGGCCGTACCGGGGGGGTGTCCAGGTGAGATGGGTTCGGCGCCGATTTCAGCACGGCGAGGTCGGATTGCAGGCGAGCGATGGATTTCTGAAGCGTTTCGATCGCGCCCGCATTGGAATTCCCGGAGGGCACAAACGCCTGTTTCGGGGTGTTTTCGAGGTCGTTGACCCGGGCGGCAAGCCTGCCCTGCTGAATGGCCACGACCGCCACGCCAGCGCAGGCCAGGGCGCTGAGCACTGCTGTTACCACCGCCAGTTTTCCCACGTTCCAGCTCCTTTTCCTGACCCCGGACCAGGCCCTTCCCCCTTACCAGGGAGCGTGGGTCAATCCTTGAAGTGCCGGCTGACCAGGTCCTCCGTGCTCAGCTTTCGCACGAAATCCCCCATCTCGGCCCTGACAACTGTTCCGTTTGCGACCCAGTAGATCGTCTGGGCGCCGAATTCTATCCGTCTGGCCTTGAACTTGCCGGCCGGGACTTCGACATCCTCCTCGCCGAGCACACGATATTCTTTCCAGCGGAGGAACAGGGTCCGCTCGCTCACCGAGGCGAAAGCGTAGGTTCCCTCCGGCTCCGTGGCCAGGGCGACCAGAAGCCCGTCAGATGCCGACACGTCCGGGGGAAGCCACGGGTCGGGAGTCGGGATCCGGTCCGATTGCTCGTCCCCCCCGGAATGCTTCCGCAGCACCTGGACGAATGCTCCCGGCGCCGCGTTGATGGTCGTGACGGACTCCAGGGCTGCTGTCGAGGCTGGGTCCCCGGGCGCTTTCGTCGCGCGAACGGTCACCGTCTCATGGGTTGTTCCCGGCGCCCCCTCGATCGAGCTCTCGAGCATCCCCCCCGGCATCGGCCGCCGCTCCCGCGAAACCCAGGTGCCGTCTTCCGCCAGCCGGATCAGCTGTCCACCCGCTTCCTTGCCGCGAACTTCCTCGACGTACCACAGCGCCGCCGGTTTCCGGCCGCGCGACCGGGCCAGGAGGTCGGGAAGCGCCTTGCGGCTTGCTTCCAGGACGGCATCCGGAGGCGCTTTCTGGTCGGCGAACGGCAGGTAGCGCGTTGCGGCGAGGACTTGTTCGCCCAGCTTTTCGCCGAGGGCGGAAAGGCCCGGAAGGCTCAGGACATGCACCTGGGCCAGGCTTCCGCTGGTTGACCGTGCGAAAAAGAAGAAATCGTAGCTGTTCTGGGTTGCGACCGTCAGGCGGCAGGCCTGGCGACCGTCGGGAAGGGCGAAGTCGTCGATGGCGATCGCACGAGACTTTTTCGGGGGAAGCCCCGCGGCGTGGTCACGGGCCGCGTCGCGGGGCGTGCCGTTGCCCCGGTAGTCTTCGTCGAGCGTGGCCTCGATCGCCACAGCAGGGCGCGACTGCGGTTCTCCGCCGCCCGGGAGGGCCACCTTTTCTGCGTACTTCGCCAGCATCACAACGTCGTCCGTGTTGACTTCCCAGCCTTCGGGCGCCGCGGACATCCGGAGCCGCATTTCGCCGAAGCGTTTCTCCTCGAGCTTCGGCATCGGCACGGTGGTCATTGCCACCGAGCCGGCGATCGACTCGAGGAGGTCGAGGGCGCGCCCCGGCGGCATCATGGCGGCGTGGACGCAAAGCGCGGCGCTCTGGTCGCCGACCCGGAACATCGTCACGGCGACTTCGTAACGTGGACTACCTTCGGGGGGTGAAAGCGTGAATCCCTGGACGTCCTTGCCGGCCAGTTTCATCTTCCGCGGCTGACTCCGGGTCAGGCCCTTGGTGGCTTCGGCAAGGAGTGAAGCGAGGAACTGTTCGCCGGAAGGGACCGGCGGCGCGATCGAGAGGGAAACGGACTCCTGGTGCCCCTGGACATCGGAGGGGCCGACGGCGTACGCGATGGTGCCGAATCCGCCCGGCCCGAAATATTCGTCGAAACCCTCCGGCAGGGCGAAGGCCACTCCGCCCGAGTGCGGCGTCGTCGCCTGCAGGCGCACCTCCCGTTTGATCGGCTCGAACCCGCCCAAGGCCGCTTCGAGTCGCGCCCTCACCGTGGTTTCGGCCGGGAGCGTTCCCCGTGAGGTGATCAGGACTCCTGAACCGGGTGTCGTTTCGACGTACGCGGTCGCCTCGAAGATGTCCCCGAGTTTCTGCGAGTGGTATTTCCCGTCGAGGCGAAACGCCTGGCGGGTGCCGACACTGCCGGCGGAAGAGTTCAAAATTGAGAACGCCTCCGGGTTAAGTTCTGTGGCGAAAGGCGCGCCCGCAAACTTCCCGCCCAGGTCCGCGGCTTTGCAGCCCGGTGTCATCAGGTGGACGAAGATCCCCTCGACGGAACCGGGCGTGCCGGCGGGGACCCATTGTGCCGCGAACCAGCGCCGTCGGGGGTCCTGAAGCGTCGGGGTGAACCGGACCCAGCCCTCCGGCACGTCGATCCTGAAACCAGCGACGGGATCCTCGACGCGTGTGGTGCGGATCGGCGGAGGCGGAGCGCGCTTCGCCTGGCCGCAGCCGAAAAGGGCTCCCAGGGCGGCCGCGAAGGCGAGCGAGATGGAGGTCTTCTTCACGGGGCCATGGTAGGGGTGTCGCAGCGTCGAGCGCAAGCGCGGTCCCACCGTATACTGCCTCCATGGTCTCCACCCTCCAATGCGGCGCCTGCGGTTCGCGCTACCGCCTGCCGCACTGGCCGGTCCAGCCGGTCCGCTGCAAGTGCGGGCTGGGCGCGCGACTGCCGCCGAGCGAGGACATGGTCCCCACGCTGCCGCCGCTTCCGCCGCGACCGATGCCGGCGCCGCGGCCGGAGAGCGCCTGGGAGCAGGCCCTCCAGGACGGGAAGCCGGACACCCCCGCGGCGTTCCTCATGCGCTACGCCGCGGAACTCAACGCCCTTCCCCCGGCGTTCGACCGGCTGTTGTCGCTGGATTTCGTCCACGAAATCGAGCCGCACGACTACCAGGTCGCCACCGCGCTCAAGGTCCTCCGCGAACTCGGCGGCCGCGCGCTCCTCGCCGACGAGGTCGGTCTCGGGAAGACCATCGAAGCCGGGTTCATCATCAAGGAGATGATCGTCCGCGGCCTCGCCCGCCGCGTCCTCGTCCTCGCTCCCGCCTCCCTCGTCTCCCAGTGGCGCGACGAAATGGAGACCAAGTTCGACCTCGAATTCCACATCCCGGAGGATTCGTCGGATTGGTCGAAGCGCCTCGTCGTGGCCTCGATCGATTCCGCGAAGGGCGCCCGCAACCAGGCGGCGCTTCTCAAGATCCAGCACGAGCTGGTGATCGTGGATGAAGCGCACAACCTCAAGAACCACCGGACGCAGAACTGGAAGCTGGTGAACGCGCTTCGCAAGAAGTTCCTGCTCCTCCTGAGTGCGACGCCGATCCAGAACGACCTCGTGGAGCTGTACAACCTGATCACGCTGTTGCGGCCGGGGCAGCTGTACACCCTGGGGCAGTTCCGGGACACGTTTGTGGACCCGAAGGATCCGCGGAAGTGCAAGGACGCGGAGCGGCTGAAGCAGTTGCTGAAGGCGGTGATGGTGAGGAACCGGCGGACGGAGGTGGGGATCCAGTTCGTGGCGCGGCGGGCGGTTACGGTGAACGTGGACCTGGAGCCGGAGGAGCGGCGGGTGTACGAGCTGGTGACGCGCTTCGTGAGGTCGCCGCAGTTCGCGGACGTGTACAAGGACAACTCGCGGCTGGTGGCGATGGCGATCCTGAAGCAGCTGGGGTCGAGCCCGCAGTCGCTGGCGTTCACGGTCGCGGAGAAACTGGCGCCGCGGGCGAAGGACGGGCCGGGGGCGGCGCCGATCGCGGAGATCCAGGCCGCGTGTGCGGCGGTGAAAAAGGTGGGGAAGGCGGAGCGGCTCTGCGACGTGCTGAAACAGGACGCGGAGAAGTGCATTGTTTTTACGCAGTACCGGCGGACGCAGCAGATGCTGGAGGAGAGGCTGAAGCGCGAGGGGGTTTCGTGCGTGGCGTTTCACGGGGAGATGTCGCGCGCCGAGAAGGACGCGGCGATCGCGGCGTTCCGGGGCGACCAGCGCGTGCTGGTGGCGACGGAGTCGGCGGGGCAGGGCGTGAACCTGCAGCACTGCCGCCGGATCGTGAACTACGACCTCCCGTGGAACCCGATGAAGGTCGAGCAGCGGATCGGGCGAGTCCACCGGCTCGGGCAGACGAAGGAAGTGCAGGTCGTGAACATGATCGCGAAGGAGACGCTGGAGGTCGCGCTGCTCGATCTGCTGGACCGCAAGATCGAGCTTTTCCGCCTCATCGTCGGCGAGCTGGACATGATCCTGGGGCGGACGCGGGTCGAGGACGACCTGCTCGACATTTATCTCGCGGCGAAGGACGACAAGGAGTTCACGGCGAAGCTCGACAAGTACGGCAACGACCTGGTCTCGATGCGCCGGGACTACGAGAAGGCGAAGGCTCTGGACGCGGCGGTGCTGGACGGGGTCGGCGGAGGCGGGAAGGTGCCTCCGGTCGCGGCCGCAGCGGCGGCGGTAGTCGTAAAGGACATTAAGTAACGAGGGGCTCCGCTGCCTCGCTTACAATTCTCCCCCGTGGTCAACCCCTCCTGGATGCCGCCGCCCGAAGAATTCCCGCCGATCCCGGAGCGGGCGAAGAATCTCGCGCGGCATTTCGGGCTCATCGCGCTCGTCATCGCCGTTCTCGGGACGCCGCTGCTCTTCACGGTCATGGCGCGATCGCGCCGCCCGAACGGGGGAAAGAGCGGGCTGAAGCAAGTCGGGATCTGGTTCGCGCTCTACGAATCCCGGTACCACGCCTACCCGAAGGATCTGGCCGAATTGACGGCGGGGCTTTCGTTGAACCGGGAGGAAGCCGCCGTCGCGCAGAAATGCGGGATTTGCGGGGCGGAGCATGACGGGTGGTGGAACTACCGGGGGTACGAGCCGAGGCCCGGGGACACGTACTCCTGGAAAGACCGCCTGACCGACGCCGCGCCGCCGGACCTTCCGGTCGCCTGGTGTTCCACGTGCGGGGAGATCCTGTTTTTCCAGGGGCGCGTGGATGCGGCCGATCTCGGCAAGGGACCCGGTTCCGCGGTCAGGACGATGGGATTGGTCCGGAAATAGCCTCGAACGAATCGCGCGTTCGTCCGCGTCGTCGGAGGCGTACAATCAGCGCGAACCCCGCGTCCTCTCGAGTGCTGCCATGCCCCACAGATTCTGGCTTTTCCTCATAGGCGCTGCAGGACTCCTCGTTGTCCTGGGCGACGTCAACGAGCGGCTCGATCCCCCGCGGGTCGCGCCCGTCGCTCTCGATATCCGGCCTGGCCTGCGCCGCCTCGCCGTCGCCGTCGATGCGTGGGACAAACGCCACGGCCACCCGCCGCCCGACCGCGCTGCGTTCGACGCGGAATTCCCGACGGAACCGGGCGCTCCCGACCTCTGGACCTGCCCGCGATGCGGCGCCCCGTTCGCCCTCGGGAAAGGCAAACACCGCCCCCTGCGGCCCGCCACCTGGCCCTTCGCCGCCGAGTCAGCCGATCCCGACCCCGACGCCCCCGCCGCGTTCTGCCTGCGGTGCTGCTACTCCGACGGCACGACCGATGTCCTGACATTCGACGGGCGCATCGGGAGCATGCCGCGGAAGGAACTTCTCCAGAAGTTCGTCGTCGCCGAAACGGGACAGACGCCCGGCCGCTGACGGGACGCTCCCGCTGGGGTAGGCTCTTCGCTTCCCGAATCGCGGAGACCGGCCCTATGTTCGAAGAGCCCTTTGCCGCGCTGTGGCATGCCC
>JAIOPR010000019.1 GCA_021413805.1 Planctomycetota bacterium | reverse complement strand
CCGGCTTCCTGGGGAACGAAAGCGCGCCTCGGCGTCGCTTCGGCCGTCGGCCTCCAGATCGTTCTCCTCCTCGGCATCGTCGTCGCCGTGAACTGGATTTCCTCGCGGCGGTACAAGCGCTGGGACATGACCGACGAAGTGACGTATTCGCTCGGCGACAAGACGAAGCAGCTGCTGGCGAAGATTTCCGAGTCCGAGGCGAAGTACCAGCTGGTCATCTTCTACCTGCCTGACGAAGTCGGCGCGTGGGAATCGGCGGTGAAGCGGACGGAGGATCTTCTCGAGGAGTACCGCACCCAGTCGCGCGACCGGATTTCATTCGAGATCGTCCAGGTGGCGAGCGTCGGCGGCGGCGGCGTCGCGGCGGCACAGAAGAAGCACGCCATCCGCTCGCAGATCGGGCCGAACGACGTCGTGTTCAAGAAGGGCGACACCGAGCGCGTCGTGAACCTGCGCGAGTTCTTCGGCCAGGAGTGGGATGACGCGGGGCCGCGAAGCGCGCCGAAGCTGACGTCGTTCAACGGGGAAGCGATCGTGACGTCCACGCTCCAGGTGCTTTCGCAGGAGCGGCCGATCGTGCTCGGGTTCACGACGGGGCACGAGGAAGCCTCGCCGGACGACGTGCAGGGCCCGAACGAGTGGGGATCCTTTGCGCGGGGACTGCTGGAGTCGCGCGAGGGATACCGGGTGAGGCCGATCAACCTGCCGCCCGGCGCCGGCGTTCCCAAGGACATTGACGTTGTGATCGTGGCCGGGCCGAAGCGCGATTTCAACGAGGGCGAAGTCACCGCGCTCAAGCTGTACCTCAACCAGGGCGGCCGCATCCTTGTGACGCTCGACTCGGGCCGCGAGTGCGGCGACCGGCCGCTTCCCAATATTTTCACGTTCCTGGGCGCTTTCGGGATCACGCCGCAGGTGGACATCGTGCTGGACCCGCCGAACGCGATCGACGTCGAGTATCAGTCGGGCGAGGGAAGCGTGCGGCAGAAGGACAAGGGGACGTTCCAGGTGTCGGGATTCGACAAGAAGCACCCCGTCACGGCGAAATTCGACTCGGACAAACAGGTCTTCATGCGCGGCGCCTGTTCGCTTCTGGTGAACGGCGAAAACCTGGATCCCACGATGAAGGTCGTGGAGCTGGCGCACTGCTCGGGCGACGGGTGGGGCGAGAAAGACTATCCGCAGAACCAGGAGTTCACGCCGAGCCGGGACGAGGCCGGGCCGCTGTCGCTCGGTGCGGCGGCCTGGGGGAAGATGAAAGGCTCGACGGGGGATGAGATGCGTCTCGTCGTCCTGGGCGACTCTTCCACGGTCGCGAACGGCGTGCAGCGCATGTTTCCGCCGCCGGACCTCATGGTGAATTCGATCCGCTGGCTGGCGAAGCAGGAATACCTGATCTCGGTGGATCCCAAGCGTCCGGAGGACCGGAGCCTCAACCTGACGGATCAGCAGAGCAGGTACGTGTTCAACGTATGCGTCTACCTCCTCCCGGCCCTCGCGATCGCCTTCGGGATCACGATGTACCTGACCCGGAGGTCGCAATGAAAGGGATGAAGCGGACGACGCTGATCCTGCTCCTGGTCGGCGGCGCGATCGCAGCGGCGGTGTGGATGGAGCGCAAGCACGCCGATGACGACAAGGCGAAGGAGTCCCAGCCGGTGGACCTTTTCCTTTTCGGGGCTGAAGAGGTCGCGAAGGTTGAGGTGAAGCGCGGGGGGGTGTTGGTGGTCCTGGAAAAGAAGGAATCGCGCTGGAGAATCACGGCGCCGCGCGACTGGCCGGCGAGCACGCAGCGGGTCATGCAGGTCCTGGGACGCGTGGACCCGGAAACAAAGGGCGACCCCATTCCGGCGGGCCAGAAGCAGCCGGAGGAGGCTGTCTCCGGGCTCGACAAACCCGAGCTCGAAATCCTGCTGACCGCCGCCGACGGGAAAAAGTCGTCCGTGGCGTTCGGCAAGCCGCTTGGCGCGGGCGACAAGGTGTACGCCCGGCGCGCGGGCCAGAAGGAAACCCTGACGGTCGCCAAGTGGCTGATCGACGCGTTCGACATCACGGCCGAATCGATGCGCGACCCGGGGTATTGCCGCTTCGACGTCAAGGAAGTCGAAGGAATCAATTTCGCCACGGCGGGCCTGGATGTGCAGCTGGCGCGCCAGGGACGCGGCTGGCGGCTGAAAGGAACGCTGGACGACCTCGCGGAGCCGCAGGCGGCGGAGGATTGGGCCGGCGCGCTCACCGCGCTGGAGACCTCACGTTTCGAAGCCCGCACCAAGCCGTCGCGCGCCGACTACGGGCTGGACCCGGCGTTCGCTTCCATCGAGATCCGCCTGAAATCGCGCACGATCAAGGTGTGCATCGGCACCCCGGTTGAAGAAGGCTCCGTGCGCCGCTGGGCGGACACGAGCGATTACCCCGGCGAGATCGGGACGCTCGACATCGCGGACCTCGCGGTGCGCACGCCGCGGCTCGAACTCCTTCGCGCCGGCCACGCGCTTCCATGGCCCCTGGCGGACGTCGACGCGTTTGTGGCCACGGGCGCCGTCGAATTTGAAGTGCGCAAGAAAGACAACCAGTGGTCGATCCTCAAGCCCGCGATCCTTCCGCGGTTCGAGCCCCGGCGGATCGACCAGATGCTGCGCGAACTTTCCGCCGCTCCTGCGGGGGCGCCGCACCCCCCGGTCGAAGCTCCCGCCGGGTCGATCCATCTCCTGATGCGATGGGGAAGCGATGAGCATTCCGCCGACCTCTGGAGCGACGGAAACGTCACCTACGTCCGCACCGTGGACCCCGTCCGCGTCATCGAGACTCCCACGGCGCTTCTCTGGAACCACGCCAACGCCGGTCCGCTCTTCTTCCGCGACCCCGTGGTCCCCACCGGGCTCGTGCCGCTTCAGGTCAAGAGCATCATCATCGAGAAGAACGGCGCTTCATGGGTCGAGGCCGAATTCGTCGGCGCGAAGATGTGGAAGG
The DNA here is from genome assembly GCA_021413805.1 of Planctomycetota bacterium. Lineage (GTDB taxonomy): Bacteria > Planctomycetota > MHYJ01 > WSZJ01 > WSZJ01 > WSZJ01. The sequence goes on along the minus strand of JAIOPR010000019.1, from coordinate 1,354 downwards.
CGCTGAAGGAAGTGCCCGGCAAGGAGCTCGACAGCGAAAAGATGAGCATCCTGTGCCAGCGCTGGTCGGGAATGGCGGCGGAAACGTACGTGCGGGCGGCGAAGGACTCGCCCGAGGTCGGTCTCGGCGTGGCCCCGGTGTGGCGGGTAAGGATCATCCCGGACCCGGGAAGAGCCAGCAGCGCCGAGGAGCGGGTATTCCTCGTCGGGCGCGACGGGCCGCTGAACTCGATGTACGCGATCCTGGAGGGGGACGAAGGGGTGTTCGAGGTGGACCCGAACGCGGCCGGGATTCTTCGAAGCGGGGTCTGGAAGGAATAGCCCCGCCGCCCGTTTCCCCGCGGTCTATTTCCTCGCCAACTCCCGCTCCTCCACCTAAAATTGCGCACTTCTCACGGGTGGGAGACAGGCGATGGACGTTGACGGGATCAAAAAGCTCATCACGCTGATGAACGACAACGACCTCTGCGAGCTCGAGGTTGAGGAAGAGGGCCGCAAGGTCCGGCTCCGGAAGCACGAGCAGCATCCGCCTTCCACCGGCATGGTGATGCAGATGCCGATGGGGATGTCGCCCGCTGGCCTGCCCGCGGCGCCGTCTGCCGCTTCCCCGGCCGCGAAACCGGCACGCACCGACCTGTTCGAGTTGAAGTCCCCGCTGGTCGGCACGTTCTACCGTTCGGCGAAGCCCGGTTCACCCCCATATGCCGATGTGAACGACCGCGTGGGCCCCGACAAAACGGTCTGCATCATCGAAGCCATGAAGGTCATGAACGAGATCAAGGCCGAGATCGAAGGCGTCATCGAGGCCGTCCTGGTCAACAACGGCGAGCCGGTCGAATTCAACCAGCCGATCTTCCTGATCCGCAAGGAAGGCTAGCTCCCGTGTTCAACCGGATCCTCATCGCCAATCGAGGCGAGATCGCGCTTCGCGTCCTCCGCGCCTGCCAGGACATGGGCATCGGGACGGTCTGCGTCTATTCCGAAGCGGACAAGAACGCGGGGTACCTGAAGTATGCGGACGAAGCGATCTGCATCGGCCCGGGGCCTGCGGCGAAGTCGTACCTCGACATCAGCCGGATCATCAGCGCGGCGGAGGTGTCGGACGTCGAGGCGATCCACCCGGGCTACGGGTTCCTGAGCGAGAACGCGCACTTTGCCGAGGTCTGCACGAGCTGCAACATCGAGTTCATCGGCCCCCCGGCCGAGGCGATGCGCGTCCTGGGCAACAAGGCGCGCTGCCGCGAGATTGCGAAGAAGGTCGGCGTCCCGACGGTGAGCGGCAGCGAGGTCATCGACAGCGAAGAGAAGGCGATTTCGGTCGCGCGCCAGGTCGGCTACCCGGTGATGATCAAGGC
>JAIOPR010000169.1 GCA_021413805.1 Planctomycetota bacterium | reverse complement strand
CTACATGCAGACCTTTAGAGCCCAAAATAGTGGGCACCGTTCGAATATCGGCGGCGGCCCGGCAGTAATTAACAACGATCCTTCTAGCCATCGCCCGAGACAACGTCCAAGCCGCGATCAAGCACGACCTTCTGCTGCATGAGAAGATTGACCTGCTTGGGGAATCTCCACTGCTTGGGCGTGCCCGCGACGACTTGCGTCGAGGCTTGCGCGGATTACCTGTGGGCAACTACACCATTTTCTATACGTTCGACGCGCGCGGGATCTCGATTTTTCGCGTCCTTCATGCCAAGCGAAACTTGCACGTGATCCTTCGTCTTTCGTCACCCGAGGCGTAATCAAAGAATCCCTTCTTCGCCTACTTCTTCTCCTCGATAAACCCGTGGTAGAGGCCCATGTAGTAGGGCAATAAGAAGACCTCGCCGCTCATCATCGTGTGGCCGCCGCCGCGGTAGTCGAGTTCCCAGGGGTCCGTGTTCCAGTGTCCGAAGCTACGCTCCTCGGCCGGCAGGCATTTCCCGTCCACGCGGTAGCCGCGCTTCTGCTTGTCCGGGGCATAAGGCTCACGCGAATTGGGGAAGCTATAGAAGACCACGTCCGTCCTGTGGCTGTTCTTGTGCCCCCAATCCACGCGGTCGAGGGGGATGCCCTTCAGGGTGGCCATGGAATCCTCCAGCCAACCATCCCACGGGGAGAGGGACCACGTCCCCCACTGGTCCGTAATCTCGGTATCCTAGCCCACCGCCGCATAGGCAAAATTGAAGAAGGGGTTCATCTCGGGCACTTCGAGCGTCCAATACCGGTAGAACGCGTAGCGCGCCGATTCACGCACGTCGTCGTCCTGGGTGTAGCGCACGAGGTTATAGAACGACATTATCGCCATTTCGTCGTCCGACTGGTTTGCCGTGCCCGGGCCCCACTGGAGCTTGGGGAAATTCAGGTTCTGGAGGTAGTGGTGTTTTTCGATCAGGTCGCGCGCGGCCTCGTGGTATTTCGCGTCCCCCGTGACGTGTTCCGCCACGGCGAGGTAGGCCAGGATGCTGAGGCTGTTGATGCCGCGCTCCGCCCACCACAGGGCCAGCGCGGCTCGTAGACCTTCCAGAGGGCGTCGTTTTCGGAACGGTGCAGCTTGTCCTTCCCGAGGCGGCCAATGTTTGGGTCGCGATCTTCCACCGAGCGAATCGCGCGCGCGACAAAGCCCTTGGGCGGCGCATTGTCCCCGCCCTGCGTGACGGTCTGCAGGAAGCGCAGCGCTTCAAAGGCCCGCTTCGCGCGGGCCTTGGCTTCCGGCGCCTTCGTCGCGGCGTAGGCGTAGCACTCCCCCGCGCCATACATGCTTGTCCACAGGCCATCGTTGTCCGTGTCGTTCTGCAGGAACTCAGAGAGGTCGCCCGCCTTCTTCAGGTGGGTCTGCGAGGCGAAGCCGTACTCGGTGCGTGCGATGTACTTCTCGAACTGTTCCTCGTAGAGCGCCGCCTTTTCCGCGAGGCTCATCTTGCGCCGCCCCAGGTGCGCCACGCCGCCCCCCGTCGCGATCCAGGCCCCGCCGTCCGCGTCCACCGCGATGTCCCGGACATCGTCGTCCGGGAGCCATGTCTTGCCCTGG
>JAIOPR010000168.1 GCA_021413805.1 Planctomycetota bacterium | reverse complement strand
CCCTCAAGAAAACTGCAAACCGCAAACGACAAGTCAGGCATCGTCGTCGAATGGCATGCGGTGTGTCGTCAGTGGTGAATCTAGTTCTCCGTTTTGCTTTTGGCGTTTGGCTTTGCGTTTCGCGGTTTTGAGTTTGCCTTTTCGAGGCCGTGGCTCGAGTCAAATCCCCCTCAGGAGCCACTGCAATTCCGGCCATGCACCCGAAGGCCTATACCCACTTCCTCCCCCTCACCATCCACTCCACCACCGCCTTCCACTCACCTTCCGCCGACGCCCGTGCCTTCATCAGCTCCGACCCGGCCTTGTCGCCCCGCGCGGCCAGCGCGATCCCGGCGGCAATATCCAGGTATCCAGCGCCACCGCCGGGACTTCTCCCGTCAGCGCTTTCGCCAGCGGCTTCCAGTCGGGGAAGCGCGACATCACGGGGGCCAGAAGGGCGAGGCGCGAAGGTTGCGGGCCCTCGGGAGTGGTGACGGCGGCGAGCAGGAACGACAGGAAATGGAAGGGCGTGTGGCCCTGCGCGTAGTCAGCGGCGTGGGCGTCGAGAGCTTTGCGGGCGTCGGGCCAGCGGCCCTGGATCGCCGCGAGGAGAGCCCGCGTCGCCCGGAGACGGAGCCCGGCCTCGCCGGGGTGCTCGACCGATGGAGTCGCCGCGTTCAGGAACGATTCGGCGCCGGCAAAGTCGGCCGTTGCAACGTGAGACTCGACCATCCAGGCGATCAGGCGCGCCTGGTCCGCCGGCGTGACCTGGTCCACGAGGTCGAACGTGCGCTGGAGCTGTGCGCGGACGGCGGCGACCCCGTCTTTCGCGGGACCTGAACGCGCGAGCGCCGCATGGCACTCCATCCGCAGGTCGACTCGCTTCTTGTGCGCGTCCAGCAGCCCCAGCGCCTCCTTGCGCGCCGCTTCCTCCCCGCCCTCGGCACGAGCGATGCGGAGAAGCTCGGTGGCCGCGTGCGCAGTCTCCTGCGGCGAAAGCCCCTCGACGCCGATCAGCTGGATCCACAGGTCGCGGGCCGCGGCGCGCGACTCGCGCTCGGCCTGCTCGAGCACCTGGTTGATCATCGCGATCAGCTCGAGGCGCGCCGGGTCGGCACGGTTCGCGAGGCCCGCGACGAGCAGCCCCCACATCTCCTTGCCCTTCCCTTCCCGCTGCTTGTGCCTCGCCCCGGCCAGCACGCGAAGTGCCTCAAACCCGCTTCCCTCCAGCATCTTGAGGTCCGCCTGCGCTTCCGGCGCTTCCCCCAGCTCGATCGAGCACAGCGCCGCCTTGTAGCGCGCCAGCATCCCCTCGGTGCGGTCAGGGTGCGATTCCGCCATGTCGCGGTAGAGGAGTCGGGCTTCCTTGAGGTTGCCCATCTCGAAGACCTTGTCGGGAAGCGCGAGGAAATCGAGGTGGAGAGGGGCGCCGCGGCTCTCGACGGAGACGCCGGCGATGGAGAGGCCGGTGGAATCGGAGGAGACGGCGACGCGGTCGCCGCGCATGGGGAAGATTTCGAGGTGGTCGATGACGCACGAGCCATCGATGAAGAGGCGGAGACGCTGGTCTTCGCGGGAAACGACGAGGGCGTGGGGGGCGCCCGGGTCGAGGCGGACGTCGAGGCGCCGGGAGACGAGGGCGCCGTTGCGCAGGAGCTCGACGCGGGCGCCGTCGCCGGTCAGGACGCGGAACTGGTAGCCGCCGACGGCAGGGGGTGCGGGGGCCGCGAGCCAGAGGCTGGCATCGACTGGCGCGCCGCCGGGCTGGGGCGCAAGCTCGCCGCTCCAGCGCACGTCGCCGCCCAACCGGCCCTTCTGGAACGCCTTCGCCTTGATCCCCGCGCCGCAGCGCAGCTTCCCGCCCTGAAGTTCCCACGCGCCGCCGACCGACTGCCATCCTTCTTCGCGCGCCGCCCACGCCGTCCGCCCGCCGAGGTAACCGTCGATCTCGCGGACCAGCGCCCGGGCGTCGGGATAGCGGTTCACGGGCTCCAGGCTGAGCGCCTTCATCACGATCTGCCGAAGCGCCCGGGGAGCATTCCGTCCTTTGGGGCGCTTCTCCAGCGGCACAATCTGCCCCGCCGCCGTGCGCAGGATCATCTCCTGCGGCCGCCCGTCCACCGGGAGCCGGAACGTCAGGATCTGGTACAGCATCGCGCCGAGTGCGTAGACGTCGCTCGGCGGCCCCGCCGGCTGCCCTTTCGCCTGCTCCGGCGACATGTACCCGGGCGTCCCCACGATCGATTGCGTCGGGGGCAGGGTGACGTTTCCGGTCGAAGGGCCGAGCACTGCGGCGCGCGCCGCGCGGATCTGCGCCGCAGCTTTCTCCTTGTCGAGGATCCGCACGAGCCCCCAGTCGAGCACCATGACCTCGCCGAATTCGCCGATGATGACGTTCGCGGGCTTGAGGTCGCGGTGCACCATCCCGCGGTGATGCGCAAACGCCACCGCGTCGCACGTGCTCTTGAAAATCGCCAGCAGCGCGGGAATCGTGTAGCGCTCGACCATCGCGGGGACTTCTTCGCGCAAACCCGTCAGGATGTCCGCGAGCAGCGTCCCCTCGACCGGTTTCATCGTGTACCACAGCCCGAATTTCTCGTCCTTCCCGACGTGGTACACCGGCGCAATCCCCGGATGCGCCAGCGCCCCCGTGATCACCGCTTCTTCCAGCAGCGCCTCCGCCGCCTGCACATCCAGCGTCCCCCGCTTGAGCACCTTCAGCGCGACTTCGCGCCCCAGCACCGGCTCCTTCGCGAGGTACACCCGCCCCATCCCGCCGCTTCCCAGGATCCCCGTGATCTCGTGCCCGCCGATCGACGCGGGCAACATCTCGTCGGCCGTCGGCTCGGCGCGCGGGGGTTCGCCGACCCTGGGAAGCGCGGCCTGGCATTTCGCGCATGTACGGCCGAGGGAGGGATCCTCGAGCGGCGCACCGCAGCGGAGGCACAGGTTTGCAGCGGGGGACATCGCTGCATTCTACCCGGGAGGTGAAGCGGCGCGTACGATGCCCGCATGGAAACGTTCGAGCGCGACAGCGTCGAGGGCTGGATCCACGACTTCATCGAGTCCACGCCGTTCCGCCCGTTCCGCGCCCAGCCCGCGCTCGACGCGGCGCCGATCCTGATGGCCTTCATGGAAGCGGCGTGCGCTTCGGTTTCGCCGGGCGACCTCGACGAGCCCGCGGTGAAAGCGGGGCTGCTCTCCGGCGTCGCGAAACTCGCGCTTCCACCGGAAGTCCGTGCCGCCGCGCCCCGGCTCGCCGGCGCGTTTCTCGAGTTCCTCGAATCCGAAGGCCGGCTCTCAGGCGGCCGCGAGCTCGGTTCCTACGCCGCCTTCCTCGCGGGGGCGTTCGAGAAGGAGGCGAAGCCCGAGGGAACGCCGTTCAAGAAGCCGGGGGCGCCGCTGGGACGGAACGACCCGTGTCCTTGCGGGAGCGGGAAGAAGTACAAGAAGTGCTGCGGGTAGACGTGGAGAACCGGCTGGCCTTGAGTTGCCGGTTTGCGGGAGTTATATACCAGGTATGAGAACCGCCATCACAGTGCCGGACGACGTCCTGAGGCGCACTGATCTTCTCTCTCGACGGACGGAGAAATCTCGGAGCCAGATCTTCACCGAGGCTCTCAGGGAGTACCTGACCCGGCACGTCCCCTGCGAAGTCACCGAGACCATGGATCGGGTTTGCGCCGTGGTCGGTGAAAAGTCGGATCGATTCGTCGCTTCCACCGCCCATCGAACCATTGCGGGCTGTGACTGGTAATCGTCTCCTCAGGAGATGGTTGGTGGGCGGATCTCCCCGATCCAGCAGGCCTCGCGCCCGCCGCCGTTACTTCGGCGCTTCGATCCGCGCAAATCGCGGCACGAGCTTCTCCGCCACCTCGACGGTCTCCTCGAACATCGCCCTCGGCCTGACCCAGAGCGCGCCCTCGCCGTAGAGTGGCCGGTACACGACGAGCTCCTCGAGCGTCTCGCTGTGCCGGGCGATGCCGACGACTTCGTACTCGTTGCCTTTGTAGTGGCGGTAGCGCCCGAGTGGAATCGGCTTCAGGGGAGGCAGGTCGGGCTTGGGGTTGACCATCAACTTCTCCTGGCCTGGGAGGCGTGGATCAGGCAACTCGAAATACGCAGACCTTTCGAGGGTCGCGCCGATGATCTATTCGCTGACTTCGCTTGTTTCCATCTCCGTGCCTCCGTGTCTCCGTGGTGAGCCTGTCCGGAGTCCGACCTCTTCGCGTCAAGCTCGCCCGCAGGGTCTGCATCGTGCACGAAGAAATGGCGCGCCGGGCGGTGCGCAACCTCAGTCATGCGCCGTCTCTCTTACTGCCGCACCAGCACATCCTCGTTAAAGCTCAACGTCAACCTCGCGGGCCGCTGGTTTCCTTTCTCGAACCCGCAACCCGGGAAGGCGATTCGGTATTCGCGACCGTCCTTGAAATGAAGCAGGAGCGTGTAGTTCCGGACCTCGTAAGTGCCGTCTCCCGGGGCTTCGGTGAGCGGGTAGCCGTGGTTCAGGATGTTCACAGCCCCCGTGTCCTTGAATTCGCCGCCGGGCGTGAACGTGATCGCCGCTTTCGGCTTCCCCGGCTCGCCCTCGAACGCCCACGTGCCGTCGAACCTCGCGCCGTCCGGCGGGTCGATCTTCACGTACTTGTGGTCGGTCTTGAGCGTGGTCAGGACGAGCGTGTCGGCGGCGGTGCGAAGCGGCACCTCCTGGTAGATCAGCTTCATCAGGCCTTTGCCGTCCTTGAAATCCCAGGTGCCCCAGTAGCGCTGGCGCATCTCGCGGTCCACCCAGGTGTTCAGGTTGTCGAGGCCGTGGATCGGGAACTTGGTGGCGAAATAGGCCTGCCCGTTGGCGAAGAAGATGGCGTACTCGCCGGACCAGGCCCCGTTGGTCATGGAGATCCCGGTCCACACGCCGACGATGCCGTCGCCTTTCAGCGTCGCGGGGGTGACCACGGGGTCCTTCCAGTCGTCGAACTGGATGGAGAAGAGAAACGCCTGGATCAGGTTGTAGTAAGGCTCAGCCTGCGCGCAACTCGAATCGCCGCGGTACGACCGCTCCTTGCTCACGACGACGATCCTCTCCACGCGACCGTTCAGCTTCACAACGAACAGGTTCACGTAGTAGTCGCCGTTCGTGGAGCGCAGGCTGCCTTCTCCACGCGTGTACTCCCACCCCTTGAACGACGTGCCGTACTGACGCTTCGAGTAGGGCGTGCCGTCCACCGTGTTCGTTTCCTGGAGGACGAGTTGCTTCGCCGCGTCGTCCCAGCTCTGTTTCAGCGCGTCGTCGAGGCTTCCCGGCCAGTCCATCGCCTGCATGACCGTGATACTGAGATCGCCGCCGGGCGGAAGCTCTGCCGGTTTCAGGACGACCCCGTTGGAGTAGGCCACGGCGTTCCAGCCGGCGGGGGGATTGAAGCGCATGTGCCCGAATGACGTCGCGCCGGAGGCGGGCTGCGCGGGGTCGGCCGCGCCCCCCGCGGGAAACGTGTTGAGGCCGCTCCGGTATTTGATCTCGGCCTTGCCGTCGAGGGCGACCTTGACCTTCTTTCCCGTGTCGTCAGCCTGCTCGATGTCGCCCTTCGCCACCAGCGTTCCGTGAAGATCCACGACCAGCGCGATGCCGCTCGCGACGTCGATCAGGATCGTCCCCGCGAGCTCGATTTTCGACGTCGCCGCCTCCCTCTTCTGGTCCACCACCAGCTTCGCTTCAAGCTCCGCGATGCTCCGCCCGTCCACGTCGTGGAGTTCCTTCAGGCGAAGCTTCAGCTTGCACGTGTCTCCCGGCTCCAGGTCGAACGACTTCGCCAGCGACGGCGAAATCGCGTGCTCGTCCGCCGACCAGCGATCGCCCACCTTGACCGGCTTCTTCGGGAAAAACCCGTCCGTCGGGTCGAGCCACTCCCGCGCTTCCTTCTTTTCGTCGTCGGAAAGCTCTACCCCGCATTTCACGGACGCCTCTTCCCCGTCCTTCCGCTTCACCGTCACCGTCTGCCCCGCGAGCGCCGTCGGTTTCTTCACGACTTCGCCGTCCCCGACCTGCTCGGTGTCGGTGCATTCGG
>JAIOPR010000167.1 GCA_021413805.1 Planctomycetota bacterium | reverse complement strand
GTAGGCGATCTTTTCCTGGTTGAGCTGGAAGGCGCCGATGGGTTTCCCGAACTGGATGCGGGTCTGGGCGTAGTTCACGCTGGAGTCGTAGCACGCCATCGCCGCGCCGATCGCGCCCCGGGCGATGCCGTAACGGGCCTGGGTGAGGCAGGAGAGAGGACCTTTCAGGCCTTTCACGCCCGGGAAGACGTTTTCCTCCGGGATCGCGCAGTCGCTGAAGACGAGTTCGCCCGTGATCGAGGCTCGGAGGCTCCACTTGCCGTGGGTTTCCTTCGAAGTGAACCCTGGGGTTCCTTTCTCGACGAGAAACCCGCGGATCACTTCCTCCTCGTCCTTCGCCCAGACGATCGCGACATCCGCCACGGTCGCGTTGGTGATCCACATCTTCGCGCCGTTCAGGATCCACTTGGACCCTTTGCGTTTCGCCTTCGTGATCATCCCGTTCGGGTTCGAGCCGTGGTCGGGCTCGGTGAGGCCGAAGCAGCCGAGCTTCTTCCCGTGCGCCATCGGCGGGAGGAATTTCGTTTTCTGCTCCTCGGACCCGTACTGCCAGATCGGCCACATGCAGAGCGAAGTCTGCACGCTGGCGAAGGACCGCAGCCCCGAGTCCCCGCGCTCCAGCTCCTGCAGGATCAGCCCGTACGCGGTCGAGTTCATCCCTGCGCAGTCGTACCCGTGGATCGGCGCGCCGAGCAGCCCCATCTCCGCCATCTCCGGAATCAGGTGGCTCGGGAACGTCCCCGCCCGGTTGTGCTCCTCGATGATCGGGATGAATCGCTTCGAAACCCAGTCGCGGACGGTGTCGCGGACGGCGCGGTCTTCTTCCGTGAAGAGCTCGTCGAGCTCGTAGAAATCGATGCTTTTGAACGGCGCTGTCATCGGAACCCCCTTGTTTTGTTAACGCGCTTTATTATATCGGCGCCGCCGCAACCTTACACGCTTCCGCGAAGTCCCTTCCCGACGCGGAACCTCACCGTCTTGCCGGCCTTCGTGCGCGTGCGCGCGCCGGTCCGCGGGTTCACCACCGAGCGCGACCGGACGGCGCAGACCCGGAAGGTGCCGAACCCGACCAGCGCGACCTCACCCGTCCGGCGCAGCCCCTGCCCGATGTTGGCCAGTACCGCGTTCAGCGCCCGTTCGGCTCCCGCCTTCGAGGACCGCAGCTCGCGGGAAAGCGCTTCGCACAGCTCCGCCTTGTTCATCGACCGGGTCTCCAGGGTGAAGTGGGGGAAGTGTGCGAAGGAGGGGAAGCGGCGTCAACCGGGGGGGCGAAAAATCCAGCGAGGGCGGGCTTCACCACTCCATGTCGTAGCCGGCGAATCTGTGCCCGGACTCAGGTTCGGGCTCCCTGAGCGCCGCGGCCGGGTTGGCCGCGAGCCACGCGCTCCAGTCATCCGCTTCGTGGAAGGGGATCGCCGCGGGGTCAGGCGGGCGCCCGGTCAGGAGCTGGAGGCTCGCGGAAGCCTGGTTCCGGACACCGGCGTCGGCGTCGTCCGTGAGGCGGGCGAGAATTGCCGCGGCGGCCCGGGTGGGGGAAAGCGCGAGGGAGCGGGCGGCGGAAATGCGCCGGTCGGGGTTTTCCGCGCTGCCTGCCAGGCGAAGTTCGTCGAGGGCGGCGGCATCCTCGAGGCGGGCAAGCCCGGCCAGGAGGCGCTCGCGCGCTTCGCCGTCCGTCTCTGTCCCGAGCGACGCACGGAGGGAGGCGGCGGCGAAATTCCGCGCCGGGCCGGCGGCATGCGCGATGGCGAGGGCGGCGGATCCGCGCACGTGCGGGTCGGGGCGGGACAGAAGCGGCACGAGCGAGGGGAGGGCGTCGGGGCCGAAGCGCAGGCGAAGGGCGTCGATGGCCAGTTCGTCGCCGGAGGCGCCGCGAAATGCGGCGGCGCAGAGGTTTGCGAAAGACGCCGTGGACAAAGAAGCGGAAAACTCTTCCAGGACGCTCTCGCGGTCCTGCATGGAATCACTGAGAAATTCCGGAGGCATCGTCCCCTCCATGGCGCGCCAGCCCGCCGGCGCGGTTTCGGCGACGGGCGGGGTCGGGGAGCTGTAGAGAAGCAGCCGACGGCGCAGTTCCAGGATGGAGTCCCTGTTCGTCTCGTCGCGGGCGGCGGCATCGAGAAGGAAGGTCACCTGGCTTTCCAGGGAGGCCCGGCTGCCCCAGGGATCGAATCGTTCCAGGAAGTGTTTCGATTCGAGCCAGGCATGGAGCAGGACCCCCATGTCCTCGAGGTTGTTCCCGGGGAGCAGCTCGGCGGCCCCCGCCCTGCGCAAAGGAGGCCCGGAAAAGAGGGATTCTCGAAGATTGGGTACCGCCCCGATCCAGGCCCTGCAGTCCGTCGCGAGGTCGACGATCCACGGGTCGCTCGCGAGCGACGCCAGCAGGCCGGGGGAAGCGTCCCGAAGCGCCTGCGGGCCCAGGCTGCTCAAGAGCTGCGGGAGCCGGTCTTCCAACGCGGGCGTGTCGGCGAACCGGAGCACCGCCTTCGCAAGCGCATCCGCCGACCGGCGCGGGAGCTTGGGGCGCCAGCGAATGCCGCCGTTGTTGACCGCCACAAGCAGCGCGGAGACGGAGTCTTCGTCCTCGCGCGAAGCCAGGTCCTCCAGCGGGGAAACTGCGAGTTCCGCTCCCCAGGCCGAGGCCAGCAGCGCGGCGAGCGCGAATCCTCGCTGGTCGGGGGTACCGCTTTCCGCGAATCGGGCGGCCCACCGGCATCCCTCCGGCCCGCACCGCGTCACCTGGTAAAACCACGCTGGCCAGGCCGCAACTTCGAGATTCGCGAAACGTGCGAGCAGAAGCGGCAGGATCCCGGGTTCGCCACTGAAGGCGATCACGTCGCGCGCCTGGTCGTCTGGAAACCGGTCGGCCCGGGCGGCGGCGAGGACGAGCGCCCGGTCCCCGCGACTCGAGGTGGCGTATGCCAGTTCGGCGTCCAGCGGTTTCATCGCGACCTGCGCGGCGCGAAGCCTCTTGAGTACGTACCCGCGCGGCCGCGACCACGCTTCCCCCGGGGCCAGCGCCTCTTCCTCAGGCAGCAGATCCGCCGCCTCTTCGCTCGCGAACCGCCGGGACAGGTCCTTGACATGGGAGTCATCGTCCGCGAGCAGCGAAGGGAGAATTTCCCGGATTTCCGCGCGGAGGCTGAGGAAATCCCAGGCGCAGGGCAGCAGGGCGGCGGCGCAGGCCCTGTCGTCGGCCTCGTTGGATCGGGCAAACCGGAGCCACTTTTCCGTGGGAAGGTCGTAGGGGTACCAGCCGATCCAGGGGCGGGCGTCGAGACCTTCGTTGAATATCCCCTGGCCGGGGGGCACCTCGATCACGAGGACTCGCCGGGCGTTGGCCGCGGCCACCCCGAGATCGGGGTCGGACTCGAGTTCGGCCAGTGCGTCCCGGCCATCGGCTCCCATGGCGGCCAGAAGGAACATGGCGAGCCCGGCCAACCCGCTGTTTTCGCGCGCGGCCGAGACGATCTCGCGGGCCGCAACCCGGATTTCCGCAATGGTTGCGAGGCCAAGCGCGGCTTCGAGCGCCGTCCGGGCCGCTTCCCCCATTCGCCGGTGATGCTCGATCTGCACGGATTCAGTCTCTTCGGTCCACGCGCCGAAATCTTCCGCAAGCTGACCGATCGCGGCCAGGCGGACTTGCGCGTCGGAATCTTCGAGGACAGAAACCGCGAGCAGGTAGGCCTGGGGGAAATCGACCGCCTCGTGCGCCACCGTCAGCCGCGCACTGAGGTTCCGGGAACTGGCGAGACGCCGCGCGACGGACGGGTCGAGCTCGCCGACCCACGCGGGTCGTTCGAAGGAATCTTCAACCGAATCGATTCCAGCGAGCCGCGCCAGTCGCGGAAGATCCGTTGTGAATTCGCTGACCGGGCGCGCAGTGCGGCGGGATTCCCAGGCCTGCCAGGCGAATTTGCAGAGTTGCGGTCGGCGGGCTTCCCGCGCGGCCATCTCGATCACCTGCGCGTACAACTCGGGGTCCTCTGGAAGAAGAGGCAGTTCCTCGGGGGCCTGCACGATCTGCATGAGGGATCGCCAGAGTTCGGCTCTCGTGGCGCCGTCGCGCTCACGGCCGATCGCCAGCCGAAGATCGGGCGCGTGCACGCCATTCCCGTGGGCCGCGACAGTCCTTGCCGCAGCAACGCGGATGGCCGGCGTCCCGGAAGCGAGCCATTTCGCGGCGACCCGCGCCCAGCCCGGATCGCGCTGCGGTCCCCCGGTCACCGCCGCCAACAGCGCCGGGATTTCCGCCTCCGGACGAGCGGCCAGGATGCGCGAGACCGCGTCCCCGGCACGCAACGATCCCCCCTGCACAAGCTGGCTGACCGCGGAGAGAACCCCTTCTGCCTCCCCCCGCTCAACGTCGAGAAGCGGCTCCAGCTTGAAAAGGTGGCAATCAGGGTCCCAGCGCCGGGCAAGCCTGCAAAGCTTCGCCAGTTGCGCCGCAGCCGTGTCTTCCGAAGACTCCATTGCCGCCAGTGGCCGTTCCACCTCGGGTCCCGCTCGCCGGATCGCTTCCTGCGCAGACCTCCGTTCGGCGGGGGAATTCGACGCAAGCGCCCGGCAGCGCGAATCCCAGTCCTCGGCGGCTGCGGTGAGGGAAGCGAGCGCGAGCAGGGTGAGGGAGCGCAGCACGGCAAAAGTATACCGCGACCGGGGACCGGCCGTGGCCCGCTGTCTCACGGCACCATCGGGTCCTTCAACACAACATCCGGGTTGGCCGCGAGCCAGCGCGCCCAGTCCCTCATGTCCCAGGGCGTCTCGTCGTTCGAATACACGCGGCGAGTCAGGGATCGAAGCGCGTTCTCGGCGGCGGTGCACACGGGAATGTCGTCGTCACGCGCGAGCCCGGCCAGCAGAAGGACCGCTTCCCGTGTGGGTGTGATCGCAAGCGCATTCGTCGCGGCGAGGCGGTCGTCCGGGGACGCGGAGGAAACGAGAGCGCGGATTCCGTCGCTTCCGCGCTCGTCCCCGAGCCTCGCCAGGGCCGCCAGCTTGGCCGCCCGTGCGGCCGGGTGGGCTTCTCCCGCAAGCGCGGCGCGAAGAGCCGCTGTCGCGAATTTCGGCGCCGAGGAACCGAGCCTCCCGGTGATCTGGGCCGCCAGGATCCGGCTCGCGGGAAAACGCGAGTCGAGAACGGGTGCGAGCCGCCACAGCGCCTCGGGCCCGAGCAGCGGAGCCACACGCGCCAGCGCCACATCGTCTCCCAGGCCGCCCCGGAACGCCGCGGCGCAAAGCGATGCAAACAAGGCAGGGGAGCGGCTCAGGAGAACCCGTCCACCCGCCCTGCTGCGCGCCACTTCGGATGCTCCGAAAAACTCCGCGGGCGCTTCGGCATCCGCGACCCGCATGCTGGCCGTCGCCACGGCGGGGGCCTGGGTCCACCGCATCACCTGCATTCGAAGATCGAGCAGGGCCTCGCGCGAACCCGGATCGTCGCCGGCCCACGCGAGAAGCGCGACCGAGGTGCGCTCCTGGGTCCTGTTCAGGATCCATGCTTCGGAAATGTCCCCGCCGCGGCCTCGCGCGACCCACGACATCGCCACCAGGCGGATCGTTTCCAGCCGCTCTGCCGGCAGACGCAGCATCGCCGGCTGGCGGTCATTCGGCGCCCCGAGAAGGACTCGCTCCATCGTGACCTGCGCGTCGTTCAATTCCACACCCGCACCGGCCGCCAGCGCCGCAATGCGCCGGTTCTCACGCAGCCGAGCCCGCCACTCGATCGACGCCTTGGCCAGCGATGACCCGAGCGACTGCACGATCGCTTCCAACTCGCCGGCCCCGTCCGGGCTCGCTGCCAGGTCGAGCAGCATCGCCGCCACCGCATCGGCCACCCGGGGACGAAGCGGCGGCCGCGAGCGAAGTGTGCCGGTGCGGAGCGCGGAGATGATCGACGCCCTGCTCTCCTTGCCGCCAGCCGAGCACGCCCGGATCACCGCTTCTTCTGAAAGTTCGTCCGCCCAGGGCCTCGAGAGAAGGGCTTCCAGCGCGAATCCCCGGAGCGGCGGGGCGGCTTCGCGCGCGAACGCGACCACACAGCGGGCACCCTGGGGCGAGCACGAGGCCAGCGCCCCGAACCAGACCATGTTCGCGGGGGCTTCGAGGTTCGCCGCGCGGGCGACCAGGAGCGGCACGAGCGCCGGCTCAGCTCGCATGGTCAGCCAGGTATCCGCGTTCATTTCACTGAAGCGTTCGGCACGGAGTGTGGAAATGAGAAGCGTCCTGCTGCCGTAAAGATTCAGGAGCGATAACCGCGAGAGGTCATTGGTCGCCCCTGGGGCCATCGCGGCCTGGAACGCAGCCAGGACCTCACGGCGCGATCGTGCGTAACAGTCGCGCGCATCGACGTTTTCCCGGTCCGGCAGCAGCCCCGGGGCGTTCTGGGCCAGGAGGACGGTTGCCATCTGGCTGATCTGCTGGTCCGGATCAGCGGCCAGTTCGCGCAGGATCTGCCCGACCTCGTCGCGCGTGTCGAACCCGTCCCACGCCCCTCCCGCCATGTCTGCCGCAAAATGCTTCTCCTCGGCATCCGTCGAGTGCGCCAGCCGCTTCCAGTCCTCAACGTCAACCGCCCCGCCGCCCGTCCATCGCAGCCGCGGAGGATCGTCCAGCCCCTGGCCGAAACTGAGGCTCCTCGGGGCGACGCCGTGCCGGAGGAGCCGCCGCAGGCGCTTCGCGGCCGTTCCCAGGTCGACGTCCGTCTCCAGGGCGGCGAGCGCCTCGAGCGCCGGCCCCGGCGCGAGAGAGAGTGCCTGGAACGCCGTGGATGCCGCGCCTCCCGAACTGCGCGCCAGCTGGAGCAGGGCGCGGGTGGCCGGAAGCGCTTCCGTGCGTTCCCCGGCGCCATTGGACAGATCCAGCCAGGCGCGAACGGCCGCCCCGAAGCGGATCCATCCGGCGCGGCGTTCCGACTCGGGTTCCGTGCGGCGCCGGTAGTCCCAGCGCTCGAGGTAGCGCAGGGCCTCGCTGCGGATGTCGGGGTCCGGATCATTGAGGAGAGTCGTGCCGATGTAGACCTCGGTCGGGACGATGTCCTCGAAGGCGGCCGAAGCGCGTCGCACTTCCGGGCGCAGGGAGAGGGCCATGTGGGCCCGGACGCCGACCGGGGGGCGCCTCAGCCAGCGGAAGCCTCCAACCCGGTTTTCAAACTCTTCGATGCCAAGGCACGAAAGGAGGCGGGAAGAGTCGTCCCAGAAATTGGGAGGAATCTGCGCCGGGGGCCGCTGCTCCAGTGCGTTCCAGGCGGCGAGGCGAAGGGACGACGCGGGATTCGAGGCCATGCTCGAGAGGACCTCGGCGAAATCTTCCGGGGAGTCCGGAAACGGGGGAAGGTCCTCGAGGGAATTCGCGAGCCACACGATTTGGCGGCGAAGAACCTGCCGTGATCCGGGAACCTGTTCGCGGGAGAGGGCCGCTCGAAAATCCCCGAGCTGCTCCCGCCCGGCGTGCCTCGTCGCAGCCTGGATCGCGCTGGCCCGGACGGTGTCGTCGGGGTCCGTCAGCCAGCGGCAGGATTCCCTGGCCCATCCCGGGTCGCGTCCCGGCGCGTTCGCCAGGGCAAGGAGGACCGTCGAGCGGGCGTCCTTCCCCGCGTGTTCCATGACCCGGCGCACGGCGGGCCACGCCACCGCGGAGCCGAGCGCCGTGAGCCTGTAAATGGCCGCGGTGCGTTCCGTTTCCTGCGAAGCGTCCAGCCCTGCGAGAAGATTGAGGTCGCCGATTTTCGCCTCGGGATCCCACTTTCTCGCCGATCGGACCGCGCCCGCCAGCGCTGCTGCGACACCGTCACCCTTTGCCGCGAGTTCGATCGCCGGCGCCGCTTCAGGCCCCGCCTTTCGAAGCAGGTCGATCGCGGCGTCGCGTTCCGTCGCGGACTCGGACCCCAGCGAGCGGCAAGCCGCGCTCCAGTCTTCCGCCGAAGCGGGAAGGGCGAAAAGGAACAGGGCGGCAAGGGCGCGGAACATCCACGGATTATAGAGACAATCGGGACGTCTTCTTCAGGCGAATGACGCCGGCCTGCCCCAGGTCACGCGCCGCCGCCGCCCGTACCCTCCGGCCGGTCGAACAGGGAGCCGGTGAGGAAGTCGCGGTTCATCCGGGCGATAAATTCCACCCCGATCGTCTTCGGGCACGCGGCCTCGCACTCGCGGGCGTTCGTGCAGTTTCCGAACCCTTCCTTGTCCATCTGCGCCACCATGTTCCGGGCACGGGCGTATTTCTCCGGCTTGCCCTGCGGCAGAAGATTGAGGTGCGAAACCTTGGCCGCCACGAACAGCATCGCCGCCGCGTTCGGGCACGCCGCGACACACGCGCCGCAACCGATGCACGCCGCCGCGTCCATCGCCAGGTCGGCGATCGTCTTGGAAATCGGGATCGCGTTCCCGTCCTGCGCCGCCCCCGTGTTCACACTTACAAACCCGCCCGCCGCAATCACCCGGTCGAACGCACCCCGGTCCACCGCCAGGTCCTTCACGATCGGGAACGACCCCGCCCGCCACGGCTCCAGCGTGATCTCGTCCCCGTCCTTGAACGACCGCATGTGCAGCTGGCACGTCGTCGTCGCCTGCTTCGGCCCGTGCGGTAGCCCGTTGATCACGAACCCGCACATCCCGCAGATCCCCTCGCGGCAGTCGTGGTCGAACGCGACCGGATCCTCGCCCTTCTCGATCAGCCGCTCGTTCAGCACGTCCAGCATCTCGAGGAACGACATGTGCTCGCTCGCGTCGGGGACTTCGTACGTAACCATCTTCCCCTGCGCCTTCGGGCCCTTCTGCCGCCAGATGTGCAGCTTCAGCTTCATTACTTGTAGCTCCGCTGCGTCGGGTGAACGATCTCGAAGTTGAGCGGCTCCTTGTTCAGCACCGGCTTCTCGCCGACGCCTTTCCATTCCCACGCCGCCACGTACGCGAAATTCTCGTCGTCACGCTTCGCTTCACCTTCCGGCGTCTGGTATTCCTCGCGGAAATGCCCGCCGCAGGATTCATTTCGATGAAGCGCGTCGGTGCAGGTGAGCTCGCCGAACTCGAGGAAGTCGGCGACGCGGCCGGCCTTCTCGAGTTGCTGGTTGAATTCGTCTCCCGAACCCGTGACCGCGATGTTCTTCCAGAATTCCTCGCGCAGTTCGGGGATACGCTGAAGGGCCTTCTGCAGGCCGGCCGCGTTCCGGCCCATGCCGCAGTTGTCCCACATGACCTTGCCTAGCTCGCGGTGGAACGAGTCCGGCGACCGCTTGCCCTTGACCGCCAGCAGCTTGTTGATGCGGTCCGCCGCTTCGCCGACCGCAGCCTTGGAAACCGGGTCGTCGGGAGCCACCTTGTCGAGTTTCGAGTTCGCGAGGTAGTGCCCGATGGTGTACGGGATGATGAAGTACCCGTCCGCGAGGCCCTGCATGAGGGCGGAAGCGCCGAGGCGGTTGGCCCCGTGGTCGGAGAAGTTGGCTTCGCCGAGGACGAAGAGTCCCGGGATGGTGGACTGGAGGTTGTAGTCCACCCACAGGCCGCCCATCGTGTAGTGGATCGCGGGGTAGATGCGCATCGGCTGCTTGTACGGGTCCTCGTCGGTGATGCGTTCGTACATTTCGAAGAGGTTGCCGTATTTGTCCCGGACGTTGTTTTCGCCGAGGCGCTTGATCGCGTCGCCGAAATCGAGGTAGACGCCGAGCCCGCCGGGGCCGACCCCGCGGCCTTCGTCGCAGGCCGCCTTGGCCGCGCGCGAAGCCACGTCGCGCGGCACCAGGTTCCCGAACGAGGGGTAGCGGCGCTCGAGGTAGTAATCGCGTTCGCCCTCGGGAATCTGCGAGGCCGCCCGCTTGTCGCCCTTCTGCTGCGGCACCCAGATCCGGCCGTCGTTGCGAAGCGACTCGGACATGAGCGTGAGTTTGGACTGGTAGTCGCCGCTGACCGGGATGCAGGTCGGGTGGATCTGCGTGAAGCACGGGTTTGCGAAGCAGGCGCCCTTGCGGTGGGCCCGCCAGATCGCGGTGACGTTGCACTGTTTCGCGTTGGTCGAGAGGAAGAACAGGTTCCCGTAGCCGCCGGTGGCGAGGCAGACGGCGTCGCCCACGTGCGATTCGATCTTCCCGGTCACCAGGTTGCGCGTGACGATCCCGCGCGCCGCGCCGTTCACGAGGATCACGTCGAGCATCTCGGTGCGCGGGTACATCTCGACAGCCCCGAGCCCGATTTGCCGCTCGAGCGCCTGGTAGGCGCCCAGGAGCAACTGCTGGCCGGTCTGGCCGCGCGCATAAAAAGTCCGGCTGACCTGCGTCCCGCCGAACGACCGGTTCGCCAGCAACCCGCCGTACTCTCGCGCGAACGGCACGCCTTGCGCCACGCACTGGTCGATGATGTTGACGCTGATTTCCGCCAGCCGGTGAACATTCGCTTCACGCGCCCGGTAGTCTCCGCCCTTCACCGTGTCGTAAAAAAGCCGGTGAACGCTGTCCCCGTCGTTGCAGTAATTCTTCGCCGCATTGATGCCGCCCTGCGCCGCGATCGAATGCGCCCGCCGCGGGCTGTCCTGGAAGCAGTACGCCTTCACCTTGTAACCGAGCTCGGCGAGCGAGGCGGCGGCCGAGGCGCCGGCCAGCCCCGTCCCGACCACCAGCACCGTGTACTTGCGCTTATTCGCGGGGTTCACCAGCTTCACATCGAAGCGGTGCTTCTCCCACTTCTGCTCCATCGGTCCCGACGGGATGTTCGCTTTGAGTTCCATGGTTATTTGAGGATCCCGATCATGACCGACACGGGGATGGAGATGTATCCGACGGCGATGGCGGCCGCGACGACGGTGGAGCCGGCCTTGAGGGCCGGGGTGTACTTGGGATGGTTGATGCCCAGCGTCTGGCAGAGCGACCACAGGCCGTGCCGCAGGTGAGTGGCGAGCATCAGCATTGCGGCGATGTAGACGAGCGCGGCGGGCGTGCTCTGGAACCCGAGGATCACGTTCCGGTAGACGTCCTCGTGGTCGAATTTCGGGTGAACCACGCCGACCGTGAAGTGCAGCAGGTGGTAGACCACATAAAGGAAGATCAGCGGGCCGCTGATCATCATCGTCCGCGAGGCATAGCTCGCTTCACGCCAGTTCTTGACCTGGTACCCCACCGGGCGCGCGGCATTGTTCTCCAGCGAAAGCCGGATCGCGGTGATGACGTGGGCGAAGAGGAGCGCGAGCAGCGTCAGCCTGGCGGTCCAGATGAGCGCCGGCTTGCTCTTCAGGAGGTGGCCGTAAGCGTTGATCGACTTCCCGTCGTCGGGGATGAAGACCTGGAGGTTCCCGACCAGGTGGGCGACGACGAAACCGAACAGTGCAAGACCCGTGATCGCCATCACCGTCTTCTTGCCGATGGACGAATTCAGGAGTGACCAGACCCAGCAGCCCGTCGAACATCCCATGCCGGTATGCTCCAAGGTTGGCCGCGCCGGAACCTCTCGCCGGTAAAGAGTTTCAGTCGAACGCCCGTTTTTGTCAAATTCCCGTGGAAAGCGCGCGCCCTTCAGGCGCACAATTTTCGACGCGCGGTGGCCGGACGGGCCCCCGCCGAGTAATATCCGCACCTCTTCGGAGCCCAACACCATGCGCCTGTTCGTCGCCATCGAGACCAACCCGTCTCTCCATCCTGCCATTGCCGCCGTCCAGTCCCGCCTCCGTGACTCCGGCGCCGACGTCAAATGGACGCCACCCTCCCAGTGGCACGTCACGCTGAAGTTCCTCGGGGAAGTCGAGGACAATCGAGCCCCTGACTTCGTGGCCGCCGTCCGACGGGCCGCGGAAGGCTGCGCTCCGTTCACGCTTCGCCTCGGCCCCCTCGGTACTTTCCCGGGCGGCCCCAAACCTCGCGTTGTCTGGGCCCGGGTCAGTCACCCCGACGGCGCCCTCCTCGGCCTCGTCGAGGCCGTGGAGCGCGAATTCGTGCCGCTCGGGTTTCGACGCGAAAGCCAGGTCTTCCGCTCGCACCTCACCCTCGGCCGCGTCAAGGCCGAGACAGGCAACGAAAAACTCCTCGCCGTCGTCCGCGACCAGGCCGAATGGTTCGGCGGAGCCTGGGAAGTCAAAGAACTGCTCCTGTTCAGCTCCGACCTGAAACCGACCGGGGCGGAGTACGAAGTGCTGGAGCGGGCCAAATTCGGTGCGAGAGTCGTTGCCGAAAAGAAGAGGGCCGTTAGGCTGTAGCGCACGCGTCCCCTCCATTCCGGAAAATTCAATGGCCGAGTCCGCCAAGCCCGACGCCAAGACCGAAGCGAAGCCCGATGCCAAGCGCGCCGCGCTTCAGTCCGCCATCTCCCAGATCGAGAAGCAGTTCGGCCGCGGCGCGATCATGCGTCTCGGCGCGGAACCCAAGCTCGTGATCAACGGGATCTCCACGGGATCGCTGGCGCTCGACCTCGCCCTCGGCTGCGGCGGCATTCCGCGGGCCAGGGTGAGCGAGGTGTTCGGCCCGGAGGGAAGCGGCAAGACGACGGTTTGTCTTCATCTCGCGGCCAGCGCACAAAGGGCCGGGGGAACGGCTGCGTTCATCGATGCTGAGCACGCGATGGACCCCGTCTACGCGAAGAAAATCGGCGTCCACCTGGAGGACCTTTTGCTCTCCCAGCCCGACAACGGCGAGCAGGCGCTTGAGATCGCAGACCTGCTCGTGCGCTCGAACTCGGTGGACCTGATCGTCATCGATTCGGTGGCGGCGCTCGCCCCCCGGGTCGAACTCGAAGGCGAAATGGGCGATTCGCACGTCGGCCTCCAGGCCCGCCTCATGAGCCAGGCCCTCCGAAAGCTCACCGGGTCGCTCGGGAAATCTCAGACGGCCGTCGTCTTCACCAACCAGATCCGCGAGAAAATCGGCGTGATGTACGGCAGCCCCGAGACCACCCCCGGCGGCCGCGCCCTGAAATTCTACGCCTCCGTCCGCATCGAAACCCGCCGCGTCACCGCCATCAAGGACGGCGAAAACACCATCGGCCACCGCTGCAAGGCCACCATCGTCAAAAACAAGCTCGCCCCGCCGTTCCGCAAGTCCGAATTCGACATCATTTACGGGAAAGGCATCTCCCGCGAAGGCGATGCGCTCGAGCTGGGCGAGGCCTACAAGGTCCTCACCAAGAGCGGCACCTGGTTCAACTACGGCGAAAAGCGCCTCGGGCAGGGGAAAGACAGGGCTCGCGAATTCCTCGAGCAGAACCCGGACGTCATGCAGGCGCTGGAAGAAGAGGTCAAGAAGGCCGCACTGGCATCCCCCTTGCCGCCGGTTTCCGAATAGCCCGGCGTACCCCTCGCGACCATTTTTCCGAACCTCCCGCCCTCCCGATTGTTATTCTCTTCGCCCCGTAACCGACCCCCGTTCCCCCCGAGCCCGACGCGCCCCGGACCAAGGCTCTTCCTCCCCGGCGTCGTCCCGTGGATCACACTCGAGTTGCAGCCATGAAGGCCTCTGAAATCCGTGCGCGGTACCTGAAGTTCTTCGAGAAGAAGGGCCACACCATCGAGAAGTCGGACTCGCTGGTGCCGGAGAACGACCCGACGGTGCTGTTCACCGGGGCGGGGATGAACCAGTTCAAGGACATGTTCCTCGGCAAGGGGAACAAGCCGTACAAGCGGGCGACGACGTCGCAGAAGTGCATGCGGACGGGGGACCTTGAGAACGTGGGGCGGACGCCGAGCCACCAGACGTTCTTCGAAATGCTCGGGAATTTCTCGTTCGGGGATTATTTCAAGGCGGAAGCAATTCCCTGGGCGTGGGAGTTCGTGACGAAGGAACTGAAGATCGACCCGGCGCGGCTGAGCATCACGGTGTACGAGGACGACCAGGAGGCGTACGACCTGTGGATGAAGATCATCCCGAAGGAGAAGCTGTACCGGGGTGACGCGAAGGACAATTTCTGGCCGGCGAATGCGCCAAAGGACGGGCCGAACGGGCCGTGCGGGCCGTGCAGCGAGATTTACTACGACCGCGGGGCGCAGTACGGGTGTTCGCCGAAGGATTGCGGGCCGCTGTGCACGAAATGCAAGCGGCACATCGAGATCTGGAATCTCGTCTTCACGCAGTTCGACCTGCAGGACGGGGGAGTGCTGGCGCCTCTTCGAAATAAAAATATCGACACCGGGATGGGGCTCGAGCGCACCGCGGCGACCCTGCAGGGCGTCCCCACGAATTTCGACACCGACCTGTTCCTCCCGATCATCCACAGGATCGAGGAAATCACGGGCAAGGCGTACGCGCAGGAAGGGCCCGACACGCCCTGTTTCCGCCGCATCGCGGACCACGTCCGCGCGGCGACGTTCGTGATCTGCGACGGCATCGCGCCCGGAAACGAAGGCCGCGAATACGTCCTTCGCCGCATCATCCGTCGCGCGGCGGACGACGGCCTCCGCCTCGGCATGCGCGACGCATGGCTCTTCCGCATCGTCCCCGCGGTCGGCGAAGTCATGGGCGACCAGTACCCCGAGGTCGTCGCGCGTCGAGAAAACATCGCGCGCATCATCAAGGCCGAGGAAGAGCAGTACGCGGCGACGCTCGAGGTCGCTTCCGGCATCATCGACCGCGAAGTCGTGCGCCTCAAGGGCGCGAGGGAGCGGACGTTCTCCGGCGAAGTGGCGTTCGATCTCCACCAGACGCACGGCCTCCCGGTTGACCAGCTCGTCGAAATCCTGAAGGCGAAAGAGATCGGCGTGGACCGGGCGCGTTACGACGCGCTGATGGAAGACCACCGGAAGAAGAGCCACGTCGCGACGACGGGCGACCAGGTGTTCGCGATCGGCCCGTTGGGCAAGATCAAACCGACGACCGCGCCGACCCGCTTTTCCGGGTACGAGGCGCTTCAGGGCACCGCGACCGTCAAGGGCATCATCGTGGGGACCGAGGTCGTGGATGGCGCGGGGGCGGAATCGGTCGTCCGCGTCGTGCTCGACCAGACGCCGTTCTACGCGGAGAGCGGCGGGCAGGCGGGGGACACCGGGTTCCTGAAAGGGGACGGGGTCGAGGTCCGCATCGACGACACGCGCAAGACCGAGGGGTACTGGCTGCACGGCGGGAAAGTCGTGCGGGGGACGCTGAAGGCGGGGATGAAGCTGGAAGCGCAGGTGGACCTGGACCGGCGCTGGGCGATCCAGCGCAACCACACCGGAACGCACATCCTGCACAACGCGCTTCGCACCATCCTCGGCAAGCACGTCGAGCAGGCGGGTTCGCTCGTCGCGCCGGAGCGGCTGCGATTCGACTTCTCGCATTTCCAGGCGGTGACGCGCGACGAGGTCCGGCGGATCGAGAACTACGTGAACGAGCGGATCATGGAGAACGCGCCCGTGACGTGGGTCGAGATGCCGATGCCGGAGGCGCGGAAGCTCGGGGCAATGATGTTCTTCCAGGACAAGTACGGCGACATCGTGCGCGTCGTCTCCGTCGGCGACTGGTCGCGCGAGTTGTGCGGCGGGACCCACGTGCCGTCCGCGGGGGCGATCGGGTATTTCCATATCGTGAGCGAAGGATCGGTCGCGGGCGGGACGCGCCGCATCGAAGCGGTGACGGGGATGGGCGCGGTCGCCTACGCACTCCAGGTCGAGGACCGCGTCAACGCGGCGGCGATGATGCTCAACACGCAGGCGGCCAAGCTGCCCGTCCGCATCCAGGAAATCCTGGACGAACTGCAGTCGCTTCGCCGCGAGCACGACAAGTCTCGGAAGGCGGCGGCGTCGGGCGAAGCGGGCTCGCTGGTCGCGAAGGCGTTTGCGTGCGGCGCGGAGAAGGCGATCGTCGAGCGGCTGCAGGGACTTTCGGCGGACGACCTGCGCGCGATGATCGACAAGCTGGTCAAGGAGTCGAAGATCGGCGTCGTGGTCCTCGGAAGCGTTTTCGACGAAAAGCCCGTCGTGATCATCGGCGTCCGGCAGGATCTCACGCCAAAAATCGGCGCCGACGCGCTGGCCAAGGAAATCGGCAAGGCGATGGGCGCAGGCGGCGGGGGCAAGAAGGACATCGCGCAGTGCGGCGGCAAGGATCCTTCGAAAATCCCGGCGGCGCTTGAGGCGGCGCGGGAAGCGGTCAGGAAAATGCTGGGCTAGAATTTCGTTCCGGTCCCGTTTGCCCATTGTCCGATACCATGCCGGCCGTGTTCTGCCTCCCCTTTTCCAGGCACACTCTTCGATGAACCGCGCCACCCTGGATTCGTTCGACGCGTTGTTCCTTTCCGTCGGCCAGCGCCTCGGGCACTTCTCCGCCCGTGCTGCGGCCGACGCATCGGAAGCGTCGGAGCGTCTCGCGCGCTCGGGACACCCCGTGCCGCTGGAAGCGCTGATCGCGTCGCTGGGGCTTGCTGACGAGACCGCGGTCAAGGGAATCGCCCGCGACATTGACGCTTCGGAATACCGGTGCGCGACCTGCGGCTCCGGGCTTGCGGGAAAGGACCTGCTCGCGCGGCGGAGCGTCGTCTGCCGTCTGTGCGGCGAAACCGGAGTCGAGCACTCTGTCCCCGCGGCCCGCGGCCGGTCCAAGGCTCCCACGGCGCGCAGCGCGGCGCGCCCCGCCGCGGTCTCCCGCCTGGCCTGCGTGACGGGAAAGGCCATCGAGGAGCTCAAGCGCCTCGTGATCCCCACCGAGCCTGACGCCAAACCGGAGGCCGGCGACCCGCTTCTCGGGAAGACGTTCGGGCG
>JAIOPR010000166.1 GCA_021413805.1 Planctomycetota bacterium | reverse complement strand
CCGGACGGCCGGGAGTGCTTCACGGTTCGCGGTCGTACCTCCTGCAGGACGACGACGGGCAGGTCATCGGCACCCACTCGATTTCCGCCGGGCTCGACTACCCCGGCGTCGGCCCGGAGCATTCGTTCCTCCGCGATTCCGGCCGCGCGACCTACGCCGCGGTGACCGACGAGCAGGCGCTCGACGCCTTCCGCGAATGCTGCCGCCTCGAGGGGATCATTCCCGCCCTGGAGTCGTCGCACGCCCTTGCATTCGCGCGAACACTGAAAGGAATCGTGCTGGTGTGCCTCAGCGGCAGAGGCGACAAGGACCTTGCGACCGTCATGGCGGCTGAAAGCGCGAAAGGTGCGAAACATGTCGGCCATTGACGATCGCTTCGCGAATCTCCGCCGCGAGAACCGCCCCGCGCTCATGCCGTACCTCTGCGCCGGGTTCCCCGACGGCGCCACGTTCCGTTCGCTCCTCCAGGCCGCCGCTGATGCCGGGGCCGACCTCGTCGAGATCGGCATTCCCTTCAGCGACCCCATCGCCGACGGGCCCGCCATCCAGCACGCTTCCAACGACGCCCTCATCGCCGGGACGACGCCGGCCAAAGCGCTCGAGTGGAGCCGGAAGTTCGACGGGGCTGTCAAGGTCGTCATGACGTACGCCAATGTCGTGCTGGCGCGGGGCGCGAAGCGGTTTTTCGCGGGCGCCGCGAAGGCGGGGTTCAGCGGCGCGATCGTCCCGGACCTGACGCCGGAGGGCGCGCGGCTTCATGTCGAGGACGCTTCCGGCCTCGACCTCATCCCGATGGTCGCCCCGACCACGACGCCCGGCCGCTTGCGAAAACTCGTCGCGGGGCGTGGCGGGTTCGTGTACCTCGTCTCGGTCGCCGGCGTGACCGGCGCCCGGAAAGACCTGCCGCCGGGCCTGGAGGCTTTCGTCAAGCGCGTCCGCCGCGTCACTCCCCGCCCGGTCTGCGTCGGTTTCGGCATCGCGACCCCCGCCCACGCCGCCGCTGTCGGGCGCTTCGCGGATGGAGTGATTGTCGGAAGCGCTCTCGTGAACGTGATCCGGGCGGCAGGGAAGAAGCGTGCGGCAGGGGAAGTCCGGAAGTTCCTCGAGAAAATGCGGAGGGCGCTCGATGCTGCGCGGAGTTAGGGGGGCGATTGGCGTCGAGGCAAACACGCGCGAGGCGATCCTCGGCGCGACGCGCGAATTGCTGAAATCGATGGCGGACGCGAACGCGGTCGAGGCCGACCGCGTGTCGATGATCCTGTTCACCGCGACGACGGACCTGACGGCCGCGTTTCCCGCGACAGCAGCGCGCGAAATCGGCTGGACGCGCGTGCCGCTGATGTGCTCGCCGGAGCTCGAGGTCGAGGGGGCGCTTCAGCGGGTCGTGCGCGTGATGATGCTCGTGGACACCGAAATGGCGCCGGAGTCGATCCGCCACCAGTTCCTGGGCCGCGCCGCCGCGTTGCGGCCGGACCTGGCTGCGGAGGGGAAGCGATGAATTCCGCCCCGAGCCGTATCAGCGGCCGTTTCCGCGAGATCCGTCGTTATCTGCGTCCGCTGTTGTTTTCTGAAAAACAAACAGGGACGCAGATAACAACCGATTTCGCAGAAACAGCCGCAGATAAGGACAAACCATTCGGCCGTTTCTTCAAACTCCCGACTGTCCCTCCCTCCCCCCGATATACACCCATCCCCGCCCCCGCGAGTCCGGCCCCGGCGCGTCCTGCCGCCGAGGCCGCGGGACGGTGCCGGGACCCCTTTCGAGACGCCAGGTGAACCATGAGCCCGCCCAAAACTGAAAGTGATACCGCCATGATCGTCGTCATGAAATCCAGCGCCTCGGCGCGCGAGACCGGCGCCGTGCTGCAGCACATCGAGTCCATGGGATTCAAGCCGCACATCTCGAGCGGCGAAGAACGCACCGTGATCGGGATCATCGGAAGCGACCGGAAAGTCGATTCGACGGCGTTCGAGGGGCTGTCCGGCGTCGAGCGCGTCATCCCGATCCTCAAGCCGTACAAGCTCGCTTCACGCGAATTCAAGCAGGAAGACACGGTCGTCGAGGTGCGCGGCCGGCGCATCGGCGGCCGGCAGGTGGTCGTGATGGCGGGGCCGTGCGCGGTGGAGAGCCGCGAGCAGGTGATGGAGGCGGCGAAGCGCGTGAAAGCGGCCGGCGCGACGATCCTGCGGGGCGGCGCGTTCAAGCCGCGGACGAGCCCCTACGCGTTCCAGGGGATGGGGAAGCCCGGGCTTGAGATCCTGCGCGAGGCCGCCGACGCGAACGACATGGCGGTCGTGACCGAGGTCCTCTCCGTCCAGGACATCCCGGCGGTCGTCCAGTACGCCGACATCCTCCAGATCGGCGCGCGCAACATGCAGAACTTCAACCTGCTCGAAGAAGTGGGGAGGGCGGGGAAGCCGGTTCTTCTCAAGCGCGGCATGATGTCCACGCTCGAGGAACTGCTCCTCTCGGCCGAGTACATCCTCTCGACGGGGAACTACAACGTGATCCTCTGCGAACGCGGCATCCGCACGTTCGAGAAGTACACGCGAAACACTTACGACGTCTCCGCGGTGCCGGTGATCAAGAAGCTCTCCCACCTCCCGATCGTCTGCGACCCTTCGCATGCCGCCGGCGACCGGGATCTCGTCCCCGCGCTCGCTCGGGCCGCCATCGCCGCGGGCGCCGATGGGCTCATCATCGAGGTCCACCCGAAACCCGAAGTCGCCAAATGTGATGGCGCTCAGTCGCTTCACCCCGACCAGTTCGACGTCCTGATGAAGGAAGTCGCGGCCGTCGCGAGGTGCATCGGCCGGGACATCTAGAATGAGAAAGGAATAGACGATGAGGCTCACCCGTTTAGCATAGGTCTCGCCTATGCCGGCACCCGGGGGCGGCGTCGCCCTCGCCCGGTCCATTTCCCTTACCTGAAACGGAGACGAACGTGAGCTCCCGGATCATCCCGTTCACCGTCCTCGCGCTGGGCCTCGCGCTGTCCGCGATCGCAGGCCCGCCGTCCCAGGACCAGCTCAAGAAACAGCGCGACGAGAAGCTCGCCGAAGGCTGGGTCACGAAATTTCCGTGGAATACCGATTATGCAAAGGCGAAAGAAGAGGCGAAAAAGTCGGGCAAGGCGATCTTTGCCTACTTCTCCCGCTCCTACTCGCCCTGACCCCCGTGCAAGAGCCTGGAGAGCGGTACGCTCTCCAAAGACGCATTCGGTGAGTTCGCCGGGAAAGTCGTCCTGTACCTCAATGTGACGACCCATGTCGAAGGGGACAAGGACCAGGACCTGCTGGGCGAAAAGGGCGGGAACGGCTTCCCGTTCCTCATCTTCATGGACGCCGACGGCAACACGGTGGCCCACCATGAGGGCCAGCGCACTTCCGAGGCCTTCCTTGCTTCGCTCGCAACCGCCGATGAGTTCAGCGCGCTTCGCAAGAAAGCCGCCGGCGGCGACGCTGCGGCGAAGCTGGAAGTCTTCATGAAGGACCTGGAATTCGGAAACATGAAGTACGAAGCCGCGAAGGCGGCGGCCGATAAGCTCGGCGATGCCGCGAAGGAAAAGAAGGCCGAGATCGACGGACTTCTCGCCGGCCTCGAGTACAAGGACATCCTCGCCGGGGTGAACAAGAAAGCCGAAGCGATGGGGCAGCCCACGCCCGAGCAGATCAAGGTTCTCCGGGTCGAAGCGGGGAAGGGATTCACGGCGATGCTGAAGGCCGGGCACGTGCCGGCCGCGGAGGAGGACAAGCAGACGTTCTATATGCTGATGCTCGATTCCGCAGAGGACGCGAAGGATGCGGCAACGTTTGAGAAGGCGCTGGCCGCGGTGAAGGAAATGCTTTCGGGAAACCCGCAGGCCGGGAAATTCATCTCGGACAAGGAAGAGATCCTGAAGACGCTGAAAGGCAACGACAAGTAAGCCGGCGCGAGTGAGAATCGAGGGGAGGCCGGCTCACCCGGCCTCCCCTTTTTTCATGGAGAAAACGGATGCCGCTCGTGCGGATTTCGATGCGCGCCGGCCGGCCTGCGGCGACGGTGAAGGCGATCGGGGACGCGGTGCACCGTGCGCTGGTCGAGGCCGCCAGTGCCCCGGCCGACGGGAAGTTCCTGGTGATCACCGAGCACACGCCAGAAGAGCTGATCCACCCGCCGGCCTACCTGGGCGTGGCGAAGACGGACGGCGTGGTGATCATCCAGGTCACGATGAACGCGGGGCGGACGATCGAGGTGAAGAAGGCACTGTATGCAAGAATGGCCGACCTCCTTGCGGATGCGGGGGTGAAGCGCGAGGACATCGTGATCAGCCTCCTCGAGATCCCGAAGGAGAACTGGTCCTGGGGCGGCGGGGAAATGACGTACGTGAAATGAAGCGATCCTCGCCGCGGTTCAAGGCCGTCGCGATCGTCGGGATGGGGCAGATCGGCGGCTCGCTCGGCATGGCCCTTTTGCGCCGGCGATTAACGCGCTGCGTCATTGGCATCGACCGCGACCCGGCGGTGCTCAGGCGCTCGAAGGCGCGGCGGGCGTGTACTTCGACATCGCGTGACCTGGGGGCCATCGCAGGCGCCGACCTCGTCATCCTCGCCGCCCCGGTGCGCTCGATCGTTTCCATGGCCCCGGCCATCCGGCGCGCCCTGAAACCCGGCGCACTCCTGACCGACGTCGGTTCCTCGAAATCGTCGGTGATGCGCGCCTTCCGCGGGGTCCCCGGCTTCGTCGGCGGCCACCCGATGTGCGGCACCGAACGCGGCGGAATCCAGGCCGCGGATCCCCGGCTCTTCGATGGCGCGACCTGGGTCCTCGTCCCCGCCGATCCCGCAGCCCTCCCGGAAATTGCCCGCCTTGTCCGCGCCCTCGGCGCTTCGCCCCTCACTCTCGACGCCGATGACCACGACCGCGCCGTCGCGCTCGTCTCTCACTTGCCCTACGCGTTCGCTCTCGCCCTTTCCGCTTCCGCCAGAAAAGGCCTCCCGGCTCGCCTCGCCGCCGGCTCTTTCCGCTCCGCCACTCGCGTCGCCGCCCAGCCCGCCGCGATGTCCCTCGACATCCTCCTCTCGAACCGCTTCCACGTCGCCCGGGCTGCTGAGACAATGGCCTCCAGCCTCCGCGCCCTCGGGAAAGCCCTCCGGAAGGGCGACGCGGCGGCCGTGAAACGCTTCCAGAAAGCAGGCCAGCGGTGAGCACCCTCGGGACGGTATTCCGCGTGACGCTGTTCGGCGAGAGCCACGGTCCGGGCGTGGGGGCGGTGGTGGAAGGGATTCCCGCGGGGCTGAAGATTGACCTCGAGGCGATGCGTCACGAGTTGAAGCGGCGGCGGCCGGGGCAGTCGAAGCTGACGACGCAGCGAAAGGAAGAGGACGAGCCGGAGTTTCTCGCGGGGCTGATGCACGGCGTGGCGACGGGCGCACCGGTGACGATTTTTATCCGGAACACGGACGTCGATTCGCGGCCGTACGAGGCGACGAAGGATCTGCCGCGGCCGGGGCACGCGGATTTCACGGCGTGGGCGAAGTGGGGCGGGGCGAGGGACCATCGGGGGGGCGGCCCGTTCTCGGCGCGGACGACGGCGCCGCTGGTGGCCGCGGGATCGATTGCGCGGCAGATGCTGGGCAGGGTGCGGATCGCGGCGCACGTGGTGGAGATTGCGGGAATCGGGGTGCCGCACGAAATTCCGTTCGACCTCATTGCGGGGGCCGAAGGGCACCCGACGCGGTGCGCGGATGCGAAGACGGCGGAGTTGATGGAGCACGCGATCACGCGGGCGCGTTCGGAGGGGGACTCGGTGGGCGGCATCGTGGAGTGCCGCGCGCAGGGTCTTCCCGCCGGCTGGGGCGGGCCGGGCGCCGACGGGCTCGAGTCCGAACTGGCCCGGGCGCTGATGGCGATTCCCGCGACGCGCGGCGTCGAATTTGGCGCGGGGTTCCGGGCGGCGCGGATGAATCCACGGGGATGCCGCTCGTGGCCCGCGTTGCCTTCAAGCCGACGAGTTCGCTGGCCCGCAAGCAGGACACCGTGAACCTCGCGACCATGAAACCCGCGGTCGTCGAGACGAAAGGCCGGCACGACCCCTGCGTCGTGCCGCGCGCCGTGCCGAGCGTCGAGGCCTGCGTCGCCTGTGTCCTCGCCGACGCGAAATTGCGGGCCGCGGCGGACCGGGCATGAGCCGCGCCTCCGCGCTTCTCGTCGCGGCACTGCTCGCGGGGTGTGGGGGCGGGAAGTCCTCGGTCCCTTCGATTTCCGATCCCGTTGTCGCGACCCTGGCAGGCGGTCCGGTGCGGTTGAGGGGCCATGGTTTCGGCGCCCCGCGCGCCGGGGCCTTCCTCGTCATCGGCAACGGCATCGGGCTCCCCACGACGTCCTGGACGGACGACGCCATCGAGTTGACGCTTCCCGCATCGGCCCGAAGCGGGCCCCTGACGG
>JAIOPR010000165.1 GCA_021413805.1 Planctomycetota bacterium | reverse complement strand
GTGGCGCTGATGATGCGGGCGAATCTCGAGATGCAGGCGGCGAAGGAAAAGCGGGGTGAAGGTCATGCGGTCGAGTTCCGGACGGACGCGCCGGTCGCGAAGACGGGGCGCCCTTCGCTGAACAAGACCGGGATCGCGGCGATGGTCCTGTTCCTGCCGGTGATGGCGGTCACGATGGGCACGCTCATCTCGCGACTCAACTACGCTTCGTGGCTGAAGTGGGAGTGCGACGGGAGGATCGTGCAGGTGACCCGCGACGGGGGGAACCACCAGGCGCCGATGCTGTTCGTGGAGACGGCCGGGAAGACAGACCACTTCTCGCAAGTGGATCCGGAAGTGTGGGCGCAGGCGAAGACGGGAATGAGGCTCACGAAGGCAGCCGGGTCGCCGATGGCCTGGCTGGACGGGAAGAAAGTGCGGATGGTGCCGTTGCAGGTGAAGTGGTGGAACGATCCCAGGTAGTGGATAGGGGATAGTCGATAGGGGATAGATGAACTGAACCCGGGCCGGGAAACTGGCCCGGGTTTTTTCTGGCCCGCGAGGCTTGACGTGCGCTGCGTGACTTCAGGCGGGAAGCCAGAAACTGAAGGTCGATCCTCTTCCCTCGACGCTGTGGGCCCAGATCTCCCCGCCGTGCGCTTCGATGATCCCCCGGGAAAGGTACAGGCCTAGCCCGAGCCCGGGGACCTTCGTGTGCGCCCGGGCATAGGGCTGGAAGAGCTCACGCAAGTGCCCGGAGGCGATGCCGGGACCCGAGTCGCGGACCGACACCGAAATTCGACCGGCCTCCCGCCGAATCAGGATGCTGATCTCACTTCCCGGCGGCGAATACTTGATGGCATTCGAGACGAGGTTGTCGAGCACCTGCCGCAATCGCCCGGCATCCCACTCGCCGTCGATCGAAGTCTCCGGACCCTCCACGGTGATGCGGTGCTCCCGGGAGGCAAACTGGCCCTCTTCCGCGGACTGCCGCACCACGGCGCCGAGATCGCACGGCCCCCGCCGGACGGAAAATCGCTGGCACTCGATCTCCGCCGCGTCCTGCATGTCCCCGACCAGCCGGGCCAGCCGCTTCAATCCGTCCACGATCGGGCCCGCATGCGCCTGCGACGGCTCGGCAGCGCCGTTCCGCAGCATCTGCGCGTGCAGGCTCAGCACGTTCATGACGTTCTTCAGTTCGTGGCAGACCGTGGAAGTGAACTGGTCGCGCTTGCGGCGGGTTTCTTCCAGGTCGGAATTGCGCTTGCGAAGCGATTCTTCGATTTGCTTCGCCTGCGGAACCTCGCGGACGGATTCGATCATGCCGATGAAGTGGCCGTCGGCGTCGCGAAGCGGTGAGCCGACGACTTCCACGTGTCGCTTGTTGCCGGCGGCATCGAAATGCACGTGGGCGACCGAAATCGTGGTGCCGCCCTGGAGAACCCCGGCCAGAGGGCACCCTTCGCCGGCGGCCCAGCAAGGCTTTGAGGAGTGACGGGTGACTTCGTGACAATGGCGCCCGATCACGTCCGCTTCGGGGAGCCCTGCTTTCTCGAGGAACGGGGCGTTGGCCATGAGGACTTCGTAGTCCCGCCCGACCACGACGATCTGGTCATCAAGGGAATCGATGAAGGATCGGCACGCCGTCATCCATGGTTGAGATTGACTCACCTGGGCCGCCTTTCATCGCGCAGAAAGGGCCTCGAGCAATCCGCGAGGAGGGAAGAGGTACCGCAAGACCTGTGCCCGGAGGCTCAAGGGGCAGAGCGCCCGACAGAGCTGCGGCTAATTCCCTTTTTAGCGGATTTGTCCGCTTCGATCGCGCGGCGCGCGAGCTCTTGTGACTACGTGCGTGAAAAAAATCCCTGCGGGCCGGGCGGAGTCGGCCAAAAACAAAAACCCCTCAACAATCAAACCCGGGCCGACGCAGCCTGGCCCACAGGGATTTTTTTCACGCACGTAAACTCCGGGCCGCGGTAAACCGCGGCCCGGATCGGCGTGCAGAGATGCGCTCCCAGGGGAGCTACTCTTTTACGCTCACTTCGAACGTTTCCGTGACGGCCAGGCCGTCGGGACCTTCTGCGGTGACTTTCACCACGCTGCCGGTGACCAGACCCGCGTCGTTTGCGGCGAACAACGTGTAGTTCACGATGTATTCGCCTTCGTGGGCTTTCTTGTCCGTCTCGATGACCTTCACGCCCTTCGGCAGATTGTCGAATCGGACGGCGACCTCCGAGGTGATGCCTTCGCGCATGATCGAGATCGCGACTTTGTTCGTGTCGCCGCGCTTGAGCGTCTGGTTCATCGGCTTGACCATCGTGAGTTTCTTGCCGCCGGAGCCGTTGGCGGACGTCGTTGTGCAGCCGAGGCCGGGAAGGAGGCAGGCCAAGGCGAAGGCGGAAAGGACCAGGGAACGTTTCATCAGCAATCTCCGAGAATGTTGGCGTATCAGGCCGGGCAAGGTGCCCGGCCTGTCTTGCGGGCGACTACTTGTCGTTCACGGTGATCTTGAAGGTCTCGGTCGCCGTCATGCCGTCCGGCCCTGCGACGGTCACCTTACAGACGCTGTTCGCGACTAGGTCGGCATCGGGCGCGGAATGAAGCGTGTACGTCTCGCTGTTCTTGTCCGACGCGATCTTCTTGTCCTCGATGATGGTCGTGCCCTTCGGGAGGTCGCTGAACTTCACCCCCACGGCTTCGGCGAAATTCGAACGCGAGATCGAAATCGAGATCTGGTTCGTTTCGCCGCGCTTCAAGGTCTGGTTCGAGGGCTGCGTGAGCGTCAGCTTCTTCCCGCTCGGACCTTCAACGGCGGTCTTCTCGCAGCCGATGGCGGCGACCAGGAGGGCGATCACGGCGGCACAGCGTGTGACGAGCTTCATAGTCAACGTCCTTTCAATTTGAGTTCCCGGCGAAGTTCGAACAGGTTTGATCGTGAAGTGCTGAGGCGGGTGTCGGTTAGATGGCGGGGCGCCCGCGGAGGACCCGGACGATGAGCACGATGAGCGCGATCAGGAGGAGCAGATGAAGCACTCCGCCGAGCGTGTACGAGGTCACCATTCCCAGCGCCCACAGGATGATCAACAGGACGATGATGGTTTCGAGCATGGCGTTCTCCTTGAAGGTCGCGGACCGGGTTTGCGGTCGTGACGGACAAAAGAGACAGAAAGCAAGGCTCGTGCCGCGGCTGATCAAGGAGGAGAGCGGCCTTTTCGGGGATCCAACCGGTGGATCGGAAAGTCTTACCGCGTAACGGTGACCTTCGATCCGCGCTCCCCGGCGCTACTCGGGCATCCGCTCCAGCTGAAGCTCCGCCTCGCCGTCCCTGAGGATCAACATGCCTTCGGCCCACGAGAACAGCCAGGTCCGCGCCCGTCCATCGCTGAGGATCACCGCGAGATGGCCCTCCTCCAGGCGCCAGGTCCCTTCGAGAAGCGCGAAGTACTTTTTACCTGCGGCTTCCCGCAGGATCGTGCCGGAGAAGGCGCCGTTGGCCTGAAACACCAGTTCGACCCGGCGGACGCTCTGCGAGTCCGGGCCCGACGCGATTTTCGAAACCCACCAGCCCGGGATTTCCTGCAAGGGCTTTTTCAAGTCGGGAAGCGCGACGTCCGCAGGTTTCGAGTCGGCTTCCGGCACCTGGTCGACGTCGGGCGTCCCGTCGAGAGGCGGGCCTTCTGCAGGCGGCGGGGCGCTTTCGGGGGGAGGCTTGGGAGTCATGAAGGCGCAGCCACCCAGGAAAGCTGCCGCCGCGATCGCCGCGAGGATGTTCTTCATTTCATCGGCTCCTTCACCGGCTCGGCCCAGATCTCGAACCAGATGCGGATCTCGTTCTCGACCTTGATGACTCCCATCTTCACGGGGGGAGTGATCCCGAATTCGGTCATGTTCAGCCGGATCTCGCCCTTCATCCACGCGAACCCGTCACGGCGAAGCTTGAACAGGCAGGGAAGCGTCACCTCTTTCGTGACACCGTGGATTTCCATCACGCCGGTCATGTCCATCTTGTCGAGCGCGGTCATCTTGATGTGGGAGATCTCAAACTGCATTCGCGGGTACTTGGCGGTTTCGAGGACCGTGTCCCGGATTTCCTTGTCGCGGTCCGCGTCTCCCGTGTCGATCGTCGCGGGATCCGCGGTCACGATTCCTTTCGCGGTTTCAGCCAGGCGGCCCTTCTCGTACGTCAGTTCGCCGTGCAGCTCCCGGGTCCAGCCGGAGAAATCGAGGACCGACGACTTTCCGTCGAAGCCGCCGACGCAGCGTCCCTTCATCAGGCGGAGACGCAGGAGGGTCGCGGCTGAAGCGGGCTCGGCGGCCCGGTCGGCAGTCCCGACGGCGAAACCGAAAAAGTCGCCGTTACTGGCCGGGAGGCTTGCAGCGACTTCCTGCGTGGGACCCTCGACGAACAGGTCAGGCGGCTCTGCAGCCACGAGGTCCGGGGGCTTCGGATCCTGCTTCTCCGGCTTCGGCGGCAGGACGGTCGCTATCAGTCCCGTTCCAGGGGCCGGAGGCTTGTCGATCTCGGGGGGCAATTCCTGCGGAGCCATCGAGCCCCCTCCCGGAGCGCCACTTCCCTCCGGTCGCTGCCGGATCGGGGGATGCAGTTTCTTGTATACCGTCACTCCGCCCGTGGCGCCTACGCATACGCCGAGGACCAGGAGCACAACGGACGGAAGTATTCTTCCGGGATGGATCTTCATTTCAGCCTCCCCTGCTTCGCTTCGAAAAGTGTCGTGAGCACCAACGAAGTGACCGCAAGGAGCGTGCCGGGGTGCTTGAGGGAGGGAGGAGGGTGCGGGAGGAGATCTGCCCCTGGCATGGAAACCGCTACCGGGTAGGCTTGACACGTTCGTCCCCGCCTCGACCGGCCGAAAGGCCGGACCCTCACCGCCCAAGACCGACCCGGCGGCGAGGAGTCCGGGCACCGGCTCCACGCTCGACTGGCTACGTCTTCATGATCTTCTTGCCCGCGGGCCGATCCTTGACCTTCCCCTTGCCGCCCGGCGACTTCGCCGCCCTGGTCTTCGCAGCTGTCATACGTCCCCCGCGTGATTTCTTGGCCATGAATCTTCTCCTTGTGAGGTTGCCGGCGGATTGCCCGCAACACGCCGGACGACACAGCATGAATCGTGCCCGGTAAAATCAGCGGAAGCGGTCGATGAGGGAATCGACCGCTTCCGCCCAGTCCCAGACTACCGGCCGCGCGCTGAACGGGCCGCGGCGATGGCGATGCGAAGCGCGAGTACCCCGGAATCCTCCGGGTCGAGAGCTGATGCTTCCCCTGCATGGGCGGTGGCGCGGACGAAATCGGACCGCGTCAGGTAGGCGTGACCGAGTTCCACGTGCACTGAGACAAGGTCGTCACGGAGCGATGACTTGAGACGCAAGACTTCCGTCACTACCGGATCGATCGGGGCCGGGGGAGCGGTGGAACCCGCCGAGCCCGCGGGGCCCGAGGTGACCGTGGCGCCTGATGCGATCGTTGGGGACGTGGAGAACGGGGCGAGCATTTTCCAGGCGCGTTCAAGGAGTGCCTGGGCTTCGACGAAATGGGAAATGGCGGTGCCGGGGCGTTCGAGAGATTCGCGCCCGACGCGCAGGGCGTCTTCGCCACGTTCCATCAGCGTGCGGACGGCCTGCAGGTCCTCATTGGTGTCCTGGACCTTGCGGCGCTCGGCCAGGGTGGTCTTCGCCTTGGCCTTCACGCGCTCGATGTCGTCCGTGATTTCCTTCATCAGGACGGTCCCTTCTTCCTCACCGACGCAACCGCAGTACTCTTCGATGATCGACTTGAGGTAGCGACGCGCGCGTTCGAGTTCGCCGGCCTCGAGATATTCCCGCACCAGCGCGAGCCGGTTCTTCGAGCAGACCTGGCGGCTGGACTCGATCTCGATCCCGAGGGCCTGGGCCTGGTCGGGGAGAAGCTTCGCCGCGTTGCGCAGCGACCAGATCCGGTTGTTGTACAGCCCGAGGTGTTCGGCTTCGTTCGCCATGTCGAGCCAGGCTTCGCCGGTCCTCGGGTCGCGGGCTTCGACCAGAACGTCAAACATGTCCGAAGGCACAACTGCAGACCGATCCACCGAACCCCGTGAGCCGGGTGCGCCCGCAAATTCCAGGACCACCGAAGTGTCCGTCACCTCGATGACCCGCCCTTCCAGGACGGTGCCGGACTTGAGATGCACCGAACGGCCGCTCTCGCCTGAATTCTTCCTGGGTTCTTCGGCCAGTGCGGGAAGCGACAGAAGAAGCAGCGCGACGGAGGCGATCGTCCGGAAATTTCTTGTGAACATGATTTGTCTCCTTCCTTAGGTTGCCAGCGGGAGTAGACGGGCGCAGGGCCGAAGAAGAGGTCCTGA
>JAIOPR010000164.1 GCA_021413805.1 Planctomycetota bacterium | reverse complement strand
CTCGTGCGAAGTGCCGTTGAGGAGCGTCGGCGCCGCGTCCTCCAGCTTGAGAACTACCTTGCGCTCATGTCCCGGCGAGTACGCCAGGAGGGCAAGGGTGAGTCATATGCGGTCATCGACGAGGAACCGGAGGTCGGGGCGGAGAACGGGATGAGGCTTGCTGGACGGGTCCGTGCCGCGGCCTCGGTGGACGACGTGGCCGAGCAACGTGATGACCAAAGAAACGATCCGGACCCCTACTTCGTGCGCGAACCCGATCCGTGGACGGTCCGGGAGCGCTCCTTGCGCTTCATGCAGTTCGGGTTCTGCGAGAAGTGGTTTTTCATGGAGATGACAATCTCGACCTTGGCCGCCAGCGAGGCCGCGCGGCTTCTCGACGAGCGCACCGGGTTCCGTTACGCGGGGACCGGCCAGCCGTGGGGGTACAGGACCACGCTCGTGCGCCGGCATGACCCATTCGGGAAGGTCTACCTGTACGGGGACGAGGGCGTCGCCGCGGAGGACGCAGCCTGGGTATGGTTCAACTTGTGGAAGTTCCCATTGGACTCGGCCCTTCTCGTCCGCGCCGCGAGCTTTGATGGCCGCTTCCGGTTCGAGCACGGTCACAGGCTGGCGTAGCCTCGAACAGTCCTGATTGCTGGTGTCGGCTCGGCGATGACGTAAGCTCCCCGCTCGACTCCTCGGGGGGCCTCCTGCGTGCCTCGTTACGTTCGCGTCTTCTTGCTGCCTGACGGCGGAGTGCCCGTGCGCGTCCCGGCGGCGCGGTACCCGGCGATAACCACGGGCGAGGAGCGGCTGGTGGACCTGGCCGGGACGACGGGGTTGTTCGCGGTCGCCAGCATGGAGCGAAGCTCGCCCGGGAAGTGGGAGGTCCTTCGCGTTGACGGAGCGCGCATCCAGTTCGACAAGAAGGGTTTTGCCAAGCAGGGTCCTCTCGAAGGTAACGACCTTGACTTTGACCGACGTCTTGGTGGCATCGTTCGCGAACCCCCATCCCCGTACGATTCAAGGACGCCGGCTCAAGTGCTGACGAAGGCGCAACGGGACGCGGTGGTCGCCGCTGCGTTGCTGTCCCGTCCGCGAAAGGCGTGACAGCGCTGCGGCCTTAGGACGGTCCGTTCTCGGGCTAGCGAACAACTCAGATATTGAGGAGCACCGAGAGGCAGACGGCCACGGGCCTGCATGGGTACCTGCGTTTTCATGACGCGGGGAGATGTCCCGGCGTCTGTTGAAAATGAAGTGGCGGCTCTCCGCCCGATTCACAGAATCGGGCAACCAAAATCTAGGAGAGGCCGCCGTGAAAAAGATTCTCCGGAAGGTGCCGTCGAAGCAACAGTTTCCCGCCGGTGTCCCTGAGACCCTTGACCTTCGCCTGAAGCTCCAGTCGACGATCCGGCGGGGCCTGTTCGACCTGTGCATCCAGTCGGGCGTGCAGGCGATGCAGGTGCTGTTCCACCGCGAGTTGGACCACCTCGTGGGGCCGCGGTATCGGCACGATGAAGACCGCAAGGCCTTGCGCGGTGGCACGACGCCGACGACCGTCGTGCTCGGCGGCCGGAAGGTGCACGTTCGTCGTCCACGCGCCCGCCAGCTGGATGGTGGAGAGCTCCGGCTCAAGACGCTGGAGATGTTCGCGTCCGAGGACCCTCTCCGCGAGCAGGTGATGGGCGAGGTCCTCGCAGGAGCCTCGATGCGCCGCTACGGCTCGACTCTGGACCTCGCACCGGACGACCTCGATGATTTCGGCACGACCAAAAGCGCGGTGTCGCGGCACTTTGTCGCCTGCACGCAGGAGCAGCTCAAGAAGTTCCTCTCCCGCCCGATCGGCGACCTGAAGCTGGTCGTGGTCATGTTCGACGGCGTCGAGGCCGGCGGCAGCAGCGTGATCACCGCGCTGGGCGTCTCCGTCGATGGGAAAAAGCACATTCTCGGCATTCACGAGGGCGCGACGGAAAACTCGGAGGTCGTGAAAAGCCTCCTGGACGACCTCGTCGAGCGTGGGCTGAACACCAAGGCGTCCTACCTGTTCCTCATCGACGGCAGCAAGGCCCTCAGAAAGGCGATCAAGTCCTTCTTCGGCGAGCGGGCGCACATCCAGCGGTGCACGATCCACAAGACGCGCAACGTCCTCGATCACCTGTCCAAAGAGCGCCGTCCTCTGATACGCACCGCGCTCCGCGAAGCATTCCGCTGCGACTCGGGCACCGAGGGCCGCAAGCTCCTCAAGAGCCTGGCTTCAAAGCTCGAAGACGAGTTCCCCGGCGCGGCGGCCTCTCTGCGCGAAGGCCTCGACGAGATGTTCACCGTCGTCGACCTCGGAATCCGAGGCCGTCTTCGCCGCTTCCTGCAGACCACCAACGCCATCGAGAATCTGTTCTCCTCCTTCCGCCACGTCGCAAAGAACGTGAAACGCTGGAGGTCAGGCTCGATGGTCCTGCGCTGGAGCGCCACGGCCATGACCTACGCCGCGGCGAAGTTCCGCAAAGTGAAGGGCCACGAAGATCTCAAGCAGCTCGTCGAGGCGTTGAAGCCGAGGACGGCGAAGGAGGCGAAGACAGCGTGAAGCAACGGCTTGAAGTCCTTGCTTCACTGGAGCAGCTCTGGCTGGATGCAACCGGCCGCCACTCGAATTTCAACACGACGCGGGACATCTCCTGACGCGGGCCGCCGACAGGTCAAGCGAGGTCCTGAAGCGTGCACCAACACCTCGCTCGGAGCCTAGGCGACGCTGAGCTCCGGGTTCTTGAGGGTCTCCTGATGCCGCTTAAGGAGGTCCTCACCACCACGAGCCAAGGTCCAGGTAGCTCCCTTCAGCACGACGAGCCCCTCCGCTTGCATTGCCAACAACTCGTCGCCGAGACTTTGTCCCTCAGGCAGCACAAATGGAGCTCCCTTTTGGTGAAGTCGACGAGCGAATTCCTCCAAGGTCTGTAGGGTCGAAGAACCGCCCTCGATGGCTTTCAAAACAAGAAGGCGCGACAGCAGCGTGACGCTGGGCATGAACCCGCTCTCTTCGTGTTTCATCGCTACTCTCCTCACTGAGGTCATATGCCCGACGAGTTTTTCAACTCCTCGACGGATCGTACCAAGGGAACCGCCAGGTCGGTACGGTTTCGTGGGGTGGCCTTGGTTGGCTCAAGAACGTTGCCTGCCAGCAGAATCTCGAACGCATGGAACTGAACGTCTGCTCCCCAGGCCTCCGCTGTCGCCTCGAAAATTGAGGACAATTCCTTAACGGGCGCCGGCCCTCCGGTGGACCGCACCAGCTTGTAGTTGCCCAAGTCGGGTTTGAAGTCCATGTGGAACGCAAGGCGAATGGCCGCACCCTCGCGGCCGCCTGAGGGGTGCTTCGCGATGAGTTTTTCCAGATTTCTCGCAGTTCCGATGGGGTCCTCCTCCTTGCTTACTCCCTTGCCGATGCACTCCCGGAGATGACGGTGCATACGAACAACAGGCAAGGTCTGGTCTCCTTCAGTTTTCGCGGGAAGTGCCGCCGAGTATGAAGCGGCGAACTCGCAGTACTCGTCCACATGCTTCCACAACGGTCTTATCCTTCGCTTGTCACGATCGAGGATAAAGCTCAAGTAGACGAGCATCTCCTTCAACTCGGTTGACTCAGCGCCTGCGAACTCCCCGAGGTCGTCGAGGAGACGCCTCATTTCTGCAAACATCAGGGCCTCGTCCAGCGCGAGGAAGGCCGTCAGACTCAAGGGCTTTTTCTCATCGCCACTGAATATTCCCCAGAGAGACCTCACCTCGGACGATCTCAGTTTCTTCAGGGCAGCGGGGGGAGCGCCGAAGTCGTCTCTCTGGAATCGGCCGAAGAGGTAAAAGAACCGACTCAGGGCCAGCTCCGAGCGCACGACATTGTTGTGAAAGACCAGGGCGCGCCACATGCGGAATCTCGCGAGGCAGAATCCCTCGACCGCGTGCAGGGCCTTTGCAGTCGCACGGAAATTGAATCCGTCAGGCTGGTTGTCCAGCTCTGTGCACTGAATGATTCTGTCCAAGTCGTAGTTTCCGACCTCGGCGATTCCCGAAGTGAGTGCGTCGCGTAGAACGTAGTCCGCCCGATCAGCGTCCACTTCACCGTCGATGAGGCGGTGCAGTGCTGCTAGAGCACCGCCGCCCTTCGTGCTTTCGAGGAGGATGAGTCGCGCCAGGCCCAGACTCTGCTGGAGGAGCACGTTTACGTGAGAGTCCTGGAGCTCCTCGGCGCTCGGTTTCAGCGCCGCGAGAGACAACTCCACGCCGATCATTTCGTGGAGCGCACGTTGCTCCAGAAGTTTGTGCTGGTTCTTCAGCCGAAGATGCAATTTGCCAATCCCGCTGGCGATTTCCGGCGACCTCTGCAACAGCGCCCTCAGCACCAACTCGGACGTGTGCGAGAACGGAAGATGCCCAAGGTCGTGAAGGAGGCAGGCGAGTCGCACGGACTGCCAGGCGGTTACAAGTACCGGGTCTCTGAAACCAAGTTCCGTGCCCAGGCTGTCCGCAGCCTGGGTCACCAAGTCCTTGTGATCCCAATCGGTGAGATTCTTTGCCTCGCACTCCGCCAGCAGAGCACCCCTGAATAAGCTAACCGTCGCCGATGGGCTCTCAGCTGCCTCGTGCCCCGAAACGATCGCGGACCTGAACATGTTTCCCGCGATGTGCATCGCACCGACGCTGTGCGCAAATCGGGAGGTTCGATTCGAGGGGTAGGTCAGATATGCGAGCCCGTTTTGCGTGATACGGTGCAGTCGTTGTACGACC
The DNA here is from genome assembly GCA_021413805.1 of Planctomycetota bacterium. Taxonomy (GTDB): domain Bacteria; phylum Planctomycetota; class MHYJ01; order WSZJ01; family WSZJ01; genus WSZJ01. Next base: position 11,429 of record JAIOPR010000164.1, on the reverse strand, counting down.
GGCCGACCAAGCAGAGCGAGCTCTGCCGGAGAAAGCTGGACGTAGCCATGAACGGGATCACGCAAGATCGTCTTGTCGCGCACGCTCAAATTCCTCCAAGGATCCACTCGGGCGATACCTCCCCCAGTCGAATTGCCAGAGTTGGCTCAAGACCACTTCTAGCAATTCCTAGCCTTGCCCCTCACTCGTTCCTGAACGGAAGGACGAATCTACCACGCAATGGACTTGCAACGGTCAAGAGATCACCTTTGACCGACGCCCCGGTGCGATGGCTCGCGAGAGTCTAGCGCGCTGCCATTGTGGAGGCTGCCTTGCTGTCCCGTCTACGCAAGGCGTGACCTGGTAAAGCTCCTCTCGACCTCGGCGCAGCGATTCCAAGGTCGCCAACGTCGTGCATCTGCGCAGGACCTCTGCCTGCTCATCCCTCCGCACGAAGTGAATTCCACTCGAGAGCGCTCACCGCGCCCGTCCCGACCTCCTCCTCTCGCCGCGGAGCACGTATTTTCCACGTGCTCGGGATCGCTATCTGGATCCTGGCCGAGAAGCGTAGTTGTAGGGGAGAGGTCCGCCACAAACGAGAGGTCAGGTGGATGAGGCGGGGAGAGTGTTTTCCACGAATTCGGGGGGCCTATCCTGCTGGTGAAGGGGAGAGTAGTTGTAAGGGACAGGTCCGCCGCTCCAACGAACGGGCAGCAGGTGAATCCGATACGCAGGGCTAGCCCAACGAAGCAGTCGTGACCTCAGAGGCAAACGAAAGGAGGCGGAGGCACTCCGGAAGGAGGTGTGGCAGGGCTCGCTGAAGAGGGTGAGGGTGCGCGCGGGCAGGGTCGGGGCTTAAGGAGCTCGTGCTGCGCGAAGCCGCATTCGTTGTGCTCGGTCGCTTGTGGACCGAAGGCCGGTAGGGCTGTGCTCTGGAGACGCAAATCCGAACTTCGTAGTCAACTCCACCAAGAAAGGGGAGTCAAGATGGTGGAAACCACGTCCGCATTCCCGCTACACGACAACATCGTTGCCGCCCTGGAAGGATTTCCTCGGCATCTGACAGGCGACGATCCCGCCGACTGGAGTTGGGAGGAAACCTGGCAGCGCACGCAGTGGCTGCTGGACTGCATCGAGAACGATCCCAAAGCCGAGAGGGAGTTATCGAGGCTCGTGGAGCGTCGCCGCGAAATCCTGTCCCTGGATTGGCTGAAGAACGGGCTCCGGCGCATGTCGGACCGGGAATTTCGTCCCTTCACCGAGCCCCGGAAGGTTTCGGAGGAGCGCAACGCTCGGCTGCTCGGAGACCAGCTGGCGGGGGTCCTCGCGTTGCGGCTCTGGATCCGAGTCGACGCCTGGATGAACGGAGTAGATCCGCTACCCGGCCTCGAACCGGTGACCATAGGCCTCGAGCAATCGGCGGCTCTGAAGGTCCTGGCCGGCGCCGCGAACTCGGACCCAGGCCCCGCGCTGGCCCATGATGCGAAGGCGTTTCTCGCCGCCGACCCCGCCGCTCGCCCAATCTTCGAGGATGCCCTGCGGGAGCTTCGCAAGTCGAAATGGAAGGGTACGGCGACCGACCTCGAGAGCATGGTTATTCAGTGCGGCCCGCTGGAGGAACTCGTCCTACGTTGGGCATCTTTCGAGACATTCGGGAAGGGAGGCCCGGCGCCAGTCGGGTAGGCAGACTGGGAGGCAGACGACGTCCCCGCCGCGCGGCCCAAGCGCTTGCGCGTCGGGGACTTGCGGCACCGGAAACCTCGGCGTGGTAAATCGGGGGCGTCGCTCTCGGGCGGCACCCGCCTGCGGTGAACCCAGAACCTGGTCAGGGCTGCCGTTCTATGGTCCCGCGGGACTTCAAATCCGGCGGGATCCCGCCGATCTCCATTCAGTCCGGGCCCGCGGTCGACGGCGGCGCGAAGTAGACGCGAAGCTTCGTCTGTTGCGCGCCGATCAGGAATGGCTGCGGGACGGTCATCACGGATCCTGAAAAATGCGCCGGTCGGGTCTCGGGTACGTCCATTGGTTCGGATCAGGGTAGTGAGGGAGAGGCTCCGGCCGGCTGGCGGGTTCTACGGTTGCGGCCGCGGCGGTCAAGCTGCGAACCCTCGTCCCGGCAGGGCGATAAACTCACGCGCGCGCAGGTTCGGACACCCCCAGGCCGAATCCCTGGGTATTTTTCTTTGCCTGTCCTGCCTGGGGCGCCGGAGTTTGACCGAAGTCCATGCCGATGAAGTACAGTTGGGAGACTGAATGAAACACGAAGCCCACCTGGACGCCCTGACGCGCCACCCTGACGGGAGGGTCACGCTGCACCTTCGTCGCGAGATCGCGTCCGAGGAGTTCCGCCGATGCGTCGAGGCCTTTTTCGGACTGCTCGAAGAGGTCGCTCGATCCGTTCGGCGAGGACAGGAAGAGGTCAAGTGGATCGTGACCGTGAAGGAGGGCAGTATCGGATTGGTGGCCACTCCCGCTACTCTCGGTAGCAGCAAGACCAGGGCCAAGCAGATCCGCAGTCGCGTAGCTCGTACTGTGAACGCCATGTCTCGCAGTCCGAGAGCGGCAGCCACCGTCTCGCACAAAGCACTTGAGTACCTGCGAGAACTGGGCAAGGTCGCCGGCCCGAAGAACGGAAAGGCGGATTTGCAATTGAAGCTCGGTGGCGAGACGATTCCACTGAGCGATCGCCTCGAGCAGAACGCAGCGCGCGCGATCGGCGGGAGACGCAGCGAGCACGGAGCGGTCGAAGGAGTTTTAGAAACAATTTCCGTTCACGGCGGCAACTGGTTCATCGTTTATGACCGCCTAACTGACAGAGGAACGAAGTGCATCATTCCGCTGGAGCTTCAAGTGCTGGCCAAAGCCTCCCTGGGGAAACGGGTCGCCGTTGAAGGGCGAATTGGCTACGACGCGGCGGGGCACCCCGACAAGGTTGAAGCCGCCGCACTCCGAGTACTCGGCGAAGGCCCGATCCCCAGCTTCGAGGACGTAAAGGGGATTCTGGGGAAAGCCGAATGAAGCAACTCGTCTACTGGGATTCGGATTGTTTCGTCGGCTGGCTCGAGGCGGACGAACCCGACAAGAAGTCCGCCTGCCAGGGCACGCTGGAAAAAGCAGAAAAGGGAGACCTTCTCATCGTCACGTCCGCCCTGACCATCGCCGAGGTTCTCTGTCTGAGGGGACACAAGGCGCTGCCGAAAGCCCAGGAGCAGAAGGTCGTGGCGTTCTTCGAGAGTCCATTCATCGAGATTCGTCAGGTCGACCGCCGAGTTGCAGAGCAGGCCCGCAGGATGGTCTGGGACAATCGGATTCATCCGAAGGACGCCATACATGTGGCAACCGCCCTGGCCCACTCGGTGCCGATGCTGAACACGTTCGATGCCGGCCTCATCAAGCACGACGGCAAAGTCGGGGTCCCTGGCTTGCGAATCGCTCGACCGAACATTCCCGGCCAGAAAGACCTCTTCCAGAAGGCCAGCGGAGCCGGGGAGTAGTTCTTCCGAGCCGTGGCGAGCCCTGTCCGCTTTGACGCACCGCGTCAGGCCTTCGTTGCGTCGAACTCCATGCCTGCCGCGTGAAGTTCGCGGAGGAGCTCGGTCTTCCAGTTGCCCTCGTACGCGACATAGACGACGCCGTCGTAGTCACTTGGCTTCTCGACGCCGCGTTTCAGGAGCGCGCAAACGCGATCCCTGCCCAGCGCCCCCCAGAAGTACCCCAGTTCGAGCACGACGTTTTGACGAGCCCGCGGCTTGTCCCCGATGAAGCTTGCCGCTTTTGCCAAACCGGGTCCGCCGTGATCATCCAGCGTCATGATCACAACGGCGAAGCCGACATCCGAGTACTTCTCCAGCTTCTCCGCGATGGTCCTTCCACCGGTTGCCTGCTCGTGAAGGATGATCGGCTCAAGCCCAACCTTTCCGAGGAGGTGCGCGATCTCGCTCTTGGCGCCGTCGTCGCTGCCATGCACGACGAACACGCGTTTCTTCGACATCGCGTCCTTCGGCTCGAACAGGTCGATCTTCTTCTTTTCACCCACGGCAGCCACCTCCGCAACTTTGCGCTCGAGCATGTCGGCAATCTGCCCTGCCCCTTCGAGACCAATAAAGCCGTTGTGCTTTCCGTCGCTCGCCTTCCGGACCATTCCCCGGGCCACCGAGAACGCCTGCCAATCCCCATCCGGGATGTGTGCGTGAGGAACGATCCGGTCGACCGTTTCCCAGGCAGTGATACAGGCTTCGTACGCCTCCTGCCCGTCCATATTGGCTGCCTTGGAGAGGTCCCTTCAAAGCCCTGTTCACCTATGCCGGGCCGGCCACAGGGGCTGTTCCTTCGGCGTCTGTCCGGGCGGCGCAGGGGGCGGCGTGAGATCGGCTACAGTGGTGGCGCCCGAAGCCCCACTCCCGCGCGCATTCTACCTCGCGGTGGCACGCGGGACCTGCAGCCACTTCTAGCCGGCGAGCGATCCCGTTCACGCTCCTCTATCGGAACGAATCAGGTCGATCGCGGCCTCGCAGACAATTTCACACCAACGGTCCAGCGTGCTGCAGGTGGCCATCACAAGCGGGAGGTCGCCGCGCTTGTGCGCGCTGAAATGGAATTCCTTCGGGTTGAGCGTCGGTCGCAGGACGCCGTTGATCACGAGTCCTTTCGTCGAAACCTCGAACCCGAGATCCTCAAGCCGGGAGATGATCCGCGCCGCATGGTCCTTGTCCGCACTCGGACGAAAGTCGGCCGCGGAATAATTAACTGCGTCACCGCGAGTCCAGAGTCTCCCTGACTTTGCGGAGCAAGTCGGCCGTCGCGAACGGTTTGTTAATGAAGGGCATTTCCTCCGAAATCTCCCCCGCCTGAACCATCGCACCATCGGGGTAACCGGACATCAGGAGCACCTTTACGCGCGGCGATGACGCTTTCATTTTGGCTGCGAGTTCGGTTCCTCCCATTTTAGGCATGACAACGTCTGAGATGACAAGGTCGAAGTTGGGGGAGCCGACCAACTGGGTTGAAAGCGCCTCTGCACCGTCCCGCGCCACTTCGACCAAGTATCCGGCAGCCTGAAGCCGTGTCGCGATGAGCCCGCGAAGGCTGTCCTCGTCCTCGACAACAAGAATCCGCTCCTTCCCTCGAGGCACCGTCCTGGAAGCGGTCGCCGGGGCTCTGGACGAGTTCTCATCGCGGAGCCGGGGCAGGTAAACGCGAAAGGTCGAGCCATGTCCGACCTCGGAATAAACGGTGATGTTACCAAGGCTCTGCGTCACGATCCCGTATGCGGTCGAGAGGCCGAGCCCGGTGCCTTGGCCCACCTTTTTCGTAGTGAAAAATGGCTCGAACAATCTCGCCCGAACATCAGCGCTCATTCCGGTCCCGGTGTCCGTCACCGAGATGACCAGGTACTCCCCGGCACTGAGGCCCACGCGCTTTGATGCGGAATCATCCAGCACCGTGTTCGCCGTTTCGATCGTGAGCTTGCCTCCTCGCGGCATGGCGTCTCGAGCGTTCAGGACGAGGTTCATGATGACCTGCTGCAAGTGGCCCGCATCTGCGCGTACCGGCCAGGCCTGGTCTTTTGAAATGACTGCAAATTGGACGTCTTCTCCGATGAGCCTCCTGAGCATCCGGTCCATCTCCCCCAGGACCTCATTCACGTCGAGTCTCTTCGGCTGCACTACCTGCTTTCGGCTAAATACAAGAAGTTGCCGCGTAAGCCCTGCCGCGCGCTCGCTGGCCTTGAGGATTTCATCCAAGTCGGTGCGAGATTCGGGGTCCCCTGCGAATCGATCATGCAGGACTTGGGAGTATCCAATGATCACGGTCAGCAGGTTGTTGAAGTCGTGAGCGATGCCACCGGCCAGGCGCCCGATCGCGTTCAGCTTCTGGGATTGGCGCAACTGCTCCTCGGCCCGTCGACTCTCGGTCACGTCCATTCCCAGCGAAGCTACATGCCGACGGCCGTCGTCGTCCGAGACCGCGAACTTCTGGACCAGCCACTCGTGGGGCTCACCCTCGACTTGCCACCTCTCCATGACCTCCATGGAGTCTCCGGGCTGCATGTCGGCGACCGCCGGAGCGGTCTTCTCATGCGGATGCTCCGCGATCGACAGCTCAGAGTCGGTACGTCCGAGTATTTCGGAGGATGGACGCTGGACGAGATCCTCGAACTTCAGGTTCACGTAGCTGTAGCGCCCCCGCTCGTTCTTCATATAAGCAACCAGGGGGCTGTTGTTCATGAAGCTTAGGAAGAGATCTCGTTGGTATCTCAGCTTCGCGTTGGTCCCGAAAAGCTCCGCCGAGCTGATATCCAAGGCCCTCTCGCTCAGGGTCCGATCAGCGTCGCTATCCCGATAGGCCTGGCTCACCGCGTCCAGGAATGGGAGCAGCTCCACGGGGATCTTTATGGTCCCGCCGAGATACCTTCGAATCTGGCGACGGAGGAGATTGTGGTGACATTCAGGCATGCATCACTCCTCGGTAAACGTGGTGATCGTCATCGTCTGGTTGTGCAACTCGCAGCGAGCGTTCGGCGAAAAGGGCGAAATTTCGCCATACGAGTAAAAGCCCACAAGCGCGGGCTTCAATCCCAACACCTGCCGAACGCTTTCGACCTCCTCTTCGATCCGCTGCTTCAAAACCAGCTTCCTTCCGACGCAGGAGATGAGGATTGCGAAGTCAGCCTCCTTGCCAACGCCCGTCTTCTGGCTCGCCTCAGCGGCCCCGCTGGCTCCTTCGATGAGCCGGTCGAAATTTGCCTTCATCAGCCGGGCCTTTGCGCCCTGTGGCATGTCGCCGGCGAACGTCATGCTTTTGTCCTTCTCATTCACAGCGAGAACCGTCCGGACGACAGGAATTGTGCCCCCCGGCGACGTCAGGCTAATTGGAAATAGCAGCCCCGTGGCGGGCAGCCCAGCAGCTTGGTCACCCAGGTAGGTCTTGTAGAGGTCGAGCGCAGGCCGTTCGTCCAGCTCGAACAACGTGTTGTCCACGGACCGCGTGATCAGCCTCTCCGGGCCGAAGGGGTCCCAGCCCCCAAGGCTGCCGTATCCCACGTGCAGCCCTCCTCCGTAGAACCCGACGGCCGCAATCACTCCTTGTTCTGGAGGCCCATCGAGCATGACAAGCGTCTGTTCGAATCGGCTGCCATCCGCCGACAGACCGCCAGTGGCCGCCACCGACTTGGGTAGTCTTGACGAGAGTCCGGCCACAAGTTTTGTGCCGTTGACAGCGAGACCGTCAGAGAACACGAGGACATGAACCAAGCCGGGGGCACTCAGCGTCTCTGCCAGGCGGACGCCTGCGTCATGGCTGTCCTTAAAGTCGGCAAGCCGCACCTTAGCCCCTCGAACTTTGACGCCTCGAAACTTCACTGCCATGACAGAGAGTGAGTCGTCCGAGACCTTCGTGTCATGGATCTCACCAGCCGTGCTGCAGCCTAGGATGATGGCTCTTCCAAACCGGTGCCGAAGCGCCTCGAAAACGCGGCCCTCCTGAAATACCTTCGTGGACCCAAACGCCAGGACCAGGTCCGCGCCAAAGAGCGTGGCGCGAGAAAGGCACTCATCGAGGCTGGGGCCACCCACGCAGGACAGAGATTCAGTTTGCATCTGTTCTTCCTCAGAATGGCGAGGCTTGAGGGAATGGGCCGGGTGGTCGAGACGGTACTGGTTGTCGAGCAGGTGAGAGTCACGCGAAGGGGAGGGGGATCTCCGAGCAAGACCTTGCCTCTAGCGAGTTCATGTTCCGGATGGCGGCCAAGCGGACCGGAGCGGCTTCCCCCTCGCTCAAAATGCTTCTCTCCGGCACTTGTTCCCTCGCGCTGGTACCAGTTGTGCAACCTGAGGGCCGTCCGACTCAACTTGGTGACCACCGCTCACAACAGGGTACATCCGCGCACAAGAAAGGAGGCAGGCAATGAATTTTCACAATGCAGTTCAGGACCTCGAAGCCCGGCTTCGCGCCCATCATCACTGGGCAACATCGCCGTTTCCGCTCGCGCCAGGTCCAAGTCAATGTCCAAGGGAAGCTGCGGGTTGCTTGAGCTCGCGCCCATAACGGAAGCGTCGCGAGCATCTAGGAGCTTCTCGATGCTAGAGCCGAGCGCCGTCATCGCCGGAAAAAGGCCCCGCTCGCTCGCTGAGCCCAGCCGCCTTGCGCAGGCCGCGGGCCTTCTCGAGAAACACGGCGGTTGAGCGGTAGGGCGATCGCGGCGATGTACGTGAAGGGGAAGGCGCGGGGGGCGGTCGAGCGGGAATCGAAGAGAGGCCATGGAGAGAGGACAACTCGACGCCCGGTCCAAATACCAACCGCGATTTCGGACAATTTCTGCAGCACCCACCAATCACACGTATTTCACGAGATTGAAAAGTTTAATGAGTTTAGTACGATCGATCCAGTACGATCATATAACAGTTCTGATGGGAGGCAGCCATGCCGAAGCAATTTCCGGAGGCCGAATCAGGGAAGACGATCTTGATTGTCGAGGACGCGGAATCGCTTCAGAAGCTGATCTCGATGGCTCTTTGCAAGAAGGGGTATCGCGTCCTTCAGGCGACGACGGCGGACGAGGCCCGCCTCCTGTCCCAGGAACATGCCGCCGAAGTAGATCTGCTCTTGACGGACCAGGTGATGCCCGGCTTCTCCGGCGTGGATCTGGCCATCAAGATGAAGCGCACACGGCCAGATCTCAAAGTGATCTGCATGTCGGGCTTCTCGAAGGAGGACGTCTTGAGCGCGGGCGACGGCGCTCTGGTTGCCGCTTTCCTGCTCAAGCCGTTCTCGATGGCAGACCTTTGCGCCGAGATCGAGAGGGTTCTGGGCAGCGCGCCTCCCTGTGGTCGGCAGGAGATGGGTCCGGTCGGGGACTAGTTGTGAATCCGAAGGAATTAGGATCCGGCTCCCCTCGACAAGGCTCCAAGGATTGGGAGGCAAGTATCTCGCCCACATTGTCAAAGAGCGAATTGCATTCAACTTGAGTTCAACGAATTCTGCTGCTAGGGTGCCTCGATGATCCTGAAGTGGATAGTTCCAGTGGTGACCGTCGCGTTCATCGCGGCTCACGTAGCCGCATGCGCCTGCCAGTCGCTCCTCATGCGGGAGTTGGCGCCGACGGCGACGGAGCCGAACGATTGCTGTCACCACTATCACCATGATCAGGATTCCTCCGGTCACGATGCGGATGGGCAGGGTCACCAGCAGCATGAGCCGCAGCCCAAGACCCCGCCAGCCGCGCCGGACACGTGCTGCTGCTCGACCGGAATGCATGATGCCGTGGCTCCCGTGGTCGAGTTTGTTCCCTCCGCCCCGGAATTGGCGGTCGTTCTCCCTTCCGTCCTCGAATTGCCCTCTCGTCTGGCTGAGACCCCGACTGTCGATGGCGGGCCACCTGGGCGAATGAGAGTCATTCCGCTCTACACGCTCCACGCGTCGCTGCTGATCTAGCGCGACCGTTCCTCGCAAATTGCTCCGCAGCCGGCTGAAACTCCGCCGGCCTCGCGGCGATCGCTCGTCAACTCCTTCGGGGAACATCCATGAAACCAGTCGCCCTCGCTGCGCTCCTGGCGCTCTCCGCCGGCTGCGCATCGGAACAGAAATCATCCAAACCTGAACCCTGGGACGCGACCCAGCAGGAGACGCACTACGCCCCTCCCCCTGATCGGCTGAATTCCCCGATGGAACCGTCATCGCCCGGGACAGACCCCTCCGAAGTCACCGACTGGACCTGCCCCATGCACCCCGAGATCCACGAGTCCAAGCCGGGTAAGTGCCCGAAGTGCGGGATGCAGCTTCAACCGGCAGACAAGGAGCATCGCCCCAAATGACCCGAGCTATCATCCCGGTCATCGCCTGTCTCTTCGCCCTCGCGGGGTGCGGCGTTCCCGAGTCCGCCGGGTTCGAGGACGTCGAGAAGCTGGTCGGCGGCCGGACGACGCAGCGCATCCATTGGAATCGCGGGACTGCCGAGGATGACGAAGCGGCAAAAACGGTCGCGGACCTGTTCTCCCGCGAACTGTCCCCGGAGTCGGCCGTCCAGATCGCTCTCCTCAACAATCCCGAGCTTCAGGCCGCGTACGAGGATCTCGGCGTCGCGCAGGCCGACCTGGTCCAGGCGGGCCTGCTCAAGAACCCGACGATTTTTGGCTCGGTCCAGTTCCCGAGGATTCACCGCGCCATCGCGGACGGGGCGGAAGCGCAGGCCGAGTTGGCGAAGCGGCTGAAGGATGCGGGCAACCTGAGCGAGCTGGCGATGTCGCGCGAGGTGGACCAGGCAGAGACCGCGCTGAAGACGTGGTTGAAAGCGGAGGCGGATGCAGCGGAAGCGCGGGAACGCCTGACCGTGCTGCTCGGCGCGTGGGGGCCGCAGGCCTTGTGGACGGCGCCTGCGAAGCTCCCGGAAATCCCGGCCGTGGAGATCGCGTTCGACGGCCTGGAATCACTCGCGATCTCGCGGCGTCTCGACCTCGCCGCGGCACTTCGTGAGCGGGACGCGAGCCAGTCGCGGCTGGACCTGGTCAGGACGTTCCGCTGGCTCGGCACGGTCGAGGTCGGGCTCGGCGTTCACCGCGAGCCGGAGCGGGACGTCGGCTGGATGTACGGCCCGAGCCTCTCGCTGGCGATCCCGATCTTCGACCGTCAGCAGGCGGTCATCGCAACGCTCGAAGCGGAGCTGCGGCGACGCGAGGCGCTGAACCGCGACCTCGCGATCCGGATCCGCTCGGACACGCGAATCGCCCGGGAGCGACTCGTTTCGCTGAGACGCATGTCCGATCACCAGCGCACGGTGGTGATCCCGCTTCGCGACCGGATCGTCGATCTCGCACTCAAGGAATACAACTTCATGCTGATCGGCGTCGGCGAAGTCTTGCGTGCCCGGCAGGACGCTTACGACGCCTATCACGAGTCGATGAGGCTGGCGCGCGATTACTGGATCGCCCGCACGGATCTGGAGCGCGCCGTGGGCGGAAAACTTCCTGAAACCACGAAGTAAACGGAGGGACCCATGCTGAGCAGAAGAGAACTCCTGATCCAGGGCGGAGCGGCGCTGGCGGGGGCGGGATTGCTGATGAAAGGGACGGTCTCGGCGGAGGATCCGCACGAACATCACGCCGGGGGAGGGGGAGGTGCAGGCACTTACACGCCGGTGGAGACGCCCAACGGCGTCACGCTGCCCTTCGAGATGAAAAACGGCGTGAAGGAGTTCCACCTTGTCGCCGAGCCCGTCGATCACGAGTTCGCGCCCGGGTGCAAGGCGAAGTGCTGGGGGTACAACGGGCGTACGCCGGGACCGACGATCGAGGCGGTGGAAGGCGACCGCGTGCGGATGCTGGTGACGAACAAGCTGCCGGAGCCGACCTCGATTCACTGGCACGGCGTCCTGCTCCCGAACGGCATGGATGGGGTGGGCGGCCTGACGCAACCCGCTATCAAGCCGGGCGAGACCTGGGCCTACGAGTTCACCC
>JAIOPR010000161.1 GCA_021413805.1 Planctomycetota bacterium | reverse complement strand
GGCCTCGGCGCACGCTGCGGGGGTCGTGCACCGCGACATCAAGCCCGACAACATCCTGGTCGCGAAGGACGGCGTCGCGAAGGTCGCGGACTTCGGGCTCGCGCGGACGCTCGACTCCGGCGTGTCGCTTTCCACGACCGGGCAGATCATGGGCACGCCGGACTACATGTCGCCGGAGCAGGCGCAGGCCACGGGCGCCGACGGTCGAAGCGACATCTACTCGCTCGGCGCGACATTTTTCTTCCTGCTGACCGCGCGCAAGCCGTTCCAGGCCGACACGCCGCTCTCGATCATCATGAAACACGTGAGCGAACCGCTGCGGCCGGTCCGCGAACTGAGTCCTGATGTGCCGGAAGCGGTGCAGAACGTCGTGGCGAAGATGATGGCGAAGAAGGCCGGCGACCGGTTCGCGGACTGCCCCACCCTGATCGCGGCGCTGGATGAACTGGAGCGCGGCGGCGCGCCGGTTTCGGCCGGCGATCTCCCTGCAGCAACAGACGTCGTTCTCCCCGCCCCATCCGGCGCCCGCGGCCTGCTCTTCGCCGCCATCGGCATCGGCGCGGTCCTGGTCTTCGCCGCGATCGTGATGACGATGTTGAAGAGCCGCCACGGGGAAGGGGCGCCGAAGCCGGTCGCGACAGTCAAGGACCCGGTCGTCCGGCCCGTGGATCCCGCTTCCCCGTCCACCGAGAAGGAGGTCCTGGCGCTCTACAAGTCGCTCGACGACGCCATTTCCTGGGGATGTTGAAGGACCTGCCCGGCGGGGCGGAACGCTGGACCTTCGAATTTGAGAGAAAGGAAGAGGAAGATGGAATCGACAGCCACCAGTGGATCAGTTCCCGGTTTTTGACGGAGAAAGGTGTCCTGGCCGGCATCGGGCTTCTCTCGCCGCGCACAAACCCCGACCAGCTGGACGGCGTGCTACGGGCCCGCTTCCAGTTCATCGAGCGCGCGAGGAAATTCAAGCTGGGACGCAGACCGGGCGATGACGGCGCGCACCCGCAGGCCGGTTTCGGCTTCCGGGTGCAGGAAGGAGTCGAGGCGTGGGGCGCCGGCCTGGAAGACCTGGACGGCGACCAGGTCAAGGCCATCATCGGGCACGTCACCCAGTTCAAACCCAAGGTCGAGATCGACGCCGTGAAATCTCTGGAAGTCGCGCTGCCGGGCGACGAGATGTTCGACCTCTGGGTTTCGTTCCACGGGAACCACCTCGTGCTGGGAATCGGCGACAAGGAAGTCCTCGCGGTGGACGACGGTCGCCTCACGAAGCCGGGCAACCTGTTTTTTTTCTCGCTGGGTGCAGGCGTGAAACTGGACCGCGTGGTGTTCGAGCGGTCGAAGTAGGCCGCGCCCCCGCTACTCGGCGTCGACACCCTCTTCTTCCACCTTCGCCCCGTCGTAACTCAGCAGCTTCTTCTCCCCCTCGACCATCGTCTCGATGTGCACCGGCCGCTTCCAGACCCGGAACAGGTTCTTGAGCGTGTCGCGCCCCTCGCGGCCGTCCAGGTCGAGCCCCGCGTGCTGGTGGACGAGCTTGAGCTCGCCGCGGTTGCGGAAATTGCCGTCGTCCACGCGGATGATCGGGTTCCCCATGTTCGTGAGGCGGAACAGGAGCTGCTCCTTGACCTTGTCGAAATCGCGGTCGGCAATCTCCATCCGGTTCGTCTGCGGGTTGTGGCGGAAAATGAAGAGCTTGTGCTGCACGCAGAATTCCTTCGTGAGGAACTCGTCGATGAAGGTCACGTCGTTGTAGATCTGGCGGACCTCGAAGATCTTCTTGCGGCCCAGCCCGAGTTTCAGGTCCCACGTGCGCCGCCGCTCCATGTCGTCGCAGCGCTCGTATTCGAGGCCGAAGCGGCCCTTGTCCCAGCGTTCCTCGATGTCGCGGAAGAGCTCGATGCCGACCTTGTAGGGGTTGAGGGCGCCCGGCTGCGTGCCGAGGGTGCCGGCGTGGTGCTCCGCGTACTCGATCACCTCCGAGTCGGTCAGCACCTTCTCCGTCATGATCCGGGAGTGCCAGTACGAGGCCCACCCCTCGTTCATGATCTTGGTCATACCCTGCGGCGCGAAATAGTACGCCTCGTCGCGCACGATCGAGAGCACGTCGCGCTGCCAGTTGTCCAGCGGCGCATGCTCGAGCAGGAACAGCAGCACATCCTTCTCCGGGTGCTCCGGCAGCTTCCGTTTCTTCGCGATCTCGTCCTCGATCGCCTTCTTCTGGCGGTCCACGAACTCCTTGGGGTTCATGAAGCGGTCCATGTACTCCTTGGACTTGATCTTCCGCGGCGTCACGTCGCGCTCGAGATCTTCCACATGTTCCGTGGACTTGCGCTTCTTCGGCGAGTACGCCGAGTGCGCGTCGATCAGGTTCTCGATCGACAGGCACGCGTCGAGGAAGTCCTCCACGACGGTCTCGCCAAACTTCTCCACGTACCGGCGCAGCCGCGTCCCGTGGTTCGCCATCTGGTCGAGCATCTTGCGGTTCGTCTGCGAGAACCAGTAGTTGTGCTTGAAGAAGTCGCTGTGCCCGTAGACGTGCGAGATCACGAGCTTCTGGTCCACCAGCGAGTTCGACTTCATCAGGTAGGCCGTGCACGGGTCGTTGTTGATCACCAGCTCGTAGATCTTCTGCAGCCCGAACAGGTAGCCCTTTTCAAGCTCTTCGTACTGCATCCCGAAGCGCCAGTGCGGGTACCGCGTCGGGAAGCCGCCGAAGGCCGCAATCTCATTCAGTTCGTCGTGCTCGATCAGCTCGAACGAGGTGTCGAAGGGGTCCAGCCCGTAGGCCAGCGCGTAGCCACGGATCTTCGTGGCGAGCTGCGCGATCTCCTCGCGGATCCCGCCGCCCGTCCGCAATCCCCCTTTCACCCCGCGCGTCCCGCTCATTTGCCCTTCCCCAGGAAATCCTTGATCGAGTCGTAGATGCCTTCCCGGTCGCGGATCTCGCTCGTGATGATGCGGGCATCGTCCTTGCCGAATTTCTCGTCGAGGTCCTTCTTGAACTGGCCGGAGCCGTAGGCCGACTTGACCTGGCCGTAGCAGAAGACGTTCGAGACCGGGAAAATCTTCGTCTCCAGCAGCTCCAGGCACCGGCGCGTGTCCTCGGAGCCCCAGTTGTCGCCGTCGGAGAAATGGAACGGGTAGATGTTCCACTCCGCCGCGTTGAAGTCGCGGTCGATGATGTCGGTGCAGAGCTGGAACGCGGAAGATATCTTGGTGCCGCCGCTCTCTTTCACGTGGAAAAACGTGTGGTGATCGACTTCCTTGGCGATCGCATCGTGCACGATGTACCGCGTCTCGATCCGCTTGTATTGCGACCGCAGCCACGTGTCGATCCAGAACGCCTCGATCCGCACGATTTCCTTCTGCTCGTCGCCCATCGAGCCGGACACGTCCATCATGTAGATCACGACCGCGTTGTTCTGCGGAACCTCGCGGACTTTCCACGACCGGTACCGCTTGTCCTCCCGCACCGGCACCACGATCGGGTTCTCCGCGCTGTAAATCCCCAGCGAAATCGAGCGCTTCAGCGCCTCCCGGTACGTCCGCTTGAAATGCCTCAGCGACTCCGGGCCGCTCCGCGCGATCCCCGTGTATTTCGCCTTGTCCGCCTGGATCGTGCGCGAACCCTTGGGTTTGATATTGGGAAGCGCCAATTCCTCACCGAGGATCTTGGCGAGCTCGTCGAGCGTGACGTCCACTTCGAGCAAGTGGTCGCCCGGCTGCTCCCCCGCGCCCGTGCCTTCGCCCGGCTCGCCCTGCTCGAGCGGCGTTCCCGGCTCCCCCGGCCCCATCCCGACGCCGCTTCCGTCGTTCTTGCCGTACCGGAAATGCGGAATCTGGATCTGCGGGATCGGGATCGAGACCAGGTTTTTCCCGACTTTGCCGACGAGCTCTCCCCGCGTGATGTACTTCCGCAGCTCCTTCTTGATCTGGCCGCGGACGATCGCGCGAAAACGGGAGTAGTCCTTCTCGATCTTCTTGACCACGGTCAGCGCACCTCAACCGGACAACGGCCCGCCTACTCCTTCGCCGACCCTCGCGCGAAAATGCTCGCGACAAAGCTCAGCACATCGCTCGCGCAGATGTGGCAGTACCCGTACGACTTGATGAGCCTCGACCTCACCACGTCGATTTTCTCCTGCGTGTCCTTGTCCACCACGTTCGAAATCAGGCTCGTCAGCTTGATCGTGTCCTTCTGGTCCTCGAACAGCTTCAGCTCCAGCGCCTTCTGCAGCCGCTCGTTCGACCGGTAGTCGAACTTCTTCCCCTCGATCGCCATCGCGCCGATGTAGTTCATGATCTCCCGGCGGAAGTCGTCCTTCCGGCTCTCCAGGATGTCGATCTTCTCCTCGATCGACCTCATCAGCCTCTCGTCCGGCTCCTCGTCCTGCCCCGTGTACCGGTTCTTCACCCGCTCCTTCTGCGTGTACGCCTTCACGTTGTCGATGTAGTTCGCACACAGCCGGCTGATCGCGTCCTCGTCCGCGCAGATCGCCCGCTGCACCTCGTTCTTTACGATGTCCTGGTACTCCTCGTTCGCGACGGCGAGGAGTTCCTTGAAGCGCTTCTTCTGCTCGTCGCTCGTGATCAGCGAATGGTGCGCCAGCCCGTCCTCCAGCTCGTTCATCGCCATGAACGGGTTCACGCACCCGCCGTCCTCGACCTGCACGAGCGCGTTGGAAATCTTGTCCTGGATGTACCGGGGGCTGATCCCCTCCATCCCTTCCCGCTCCGCCTCGTGCATCAGCTCGCGGATGTTGTCCTCGGTGAAACCGGGAAGCGTCTTCCCGTTGTAGAGTTTCAGCTTCTGGAGAAGCGTCAGGTTCGCCTTCTTCGGGTCCTCCAGCCGCGTCAGGATCCCCCACATCGCGCAGATCTCGAGCGTATGCGGCGCAATATGCTTCCCGCGCACCTTGCCCAGGTTGTAGTCGCGCTCGTAGATCCGGATCTCGTTGTCGAGCTTCAGGTTGTACGAGATGTCGATCTTCAACGTCCGGTCCCGGAACGCTTCCATCAGCTCGTTGTTCTGCAGCCGCTTGTACTCGGGCTCGTTCGTGTGCCCGATGATCACCTCGTCGATGTCCGTCTGCGCGAACTTCTTGGGCTTGATCACGTGCTCCTGCGAAGCGCCGAGCAGGTCGTACAGGAACGCGACGTCGAGCTTCAGGACCTCGATGAACTCGATCATCCCGCGGTTCGCGATGTTGAACTCGCCGTCGAAATTGAACGCGCGCGGGTCCGAGTCGGACCCGTAGATCGCGATCTTCCGGTAGTTGATGTCACCGGTCAGCTCGGTCGAGTCCTGGTTCTTCTCGTCCTTCGGCTGGAAGGTTCCAATGCCGATCCGGTCCTTCTCGCTCAGGATCAGCCTCCGCGTCTTCACATGGCTCAGCACCTTGCGCCAGTCCCCGCGATACTTCGCCATCAGGTCGTTGAACGTCCTCCGGCACGCGGGGCACAGGTCCCCGTCCACCCGCAGCTGGTACGCCCCCGTCCCCAGCGACGCGTTCAGGTCCTTCAGCATCGCCTCACGCGCTTCCGGCGGAAGCAGCCGAAGCGGCTCTTCGTGCATCGGGCAAGGGCTGAAACCGCCGGGCGCGTCGCTGTCTTCCCACGCGAACGAAAAGAGCGCGCCTTCCTTCGTCCGCGAGTACGCCTCGATCCCGCGCTTCATCAGGCGGGCAATCGTGCTCTTCGAAGACCCGACCGGCCCGTGAAGGAGAAGGATGCGGCGCTCGGCGCCGTAGGAATACGCGGCGGACTTGAGGGCGTTGATGAGATCGACGAGGGAATGCTCGAGGCCGTAGATCGCGTCGCGCCCGTTGCCGATCGGGTCCTTGAAGAAGTTGTACCGGACGAGCGATTCACGGTGCTCGGTGAATTGCTCGTACCCGTACGACAGGATCAGGTCGTACAGGCGCTGGTAGGCGTTGCGGATCAGCTTCGGGTTCTCGACCACCATCCCGAGGTACTGCTCGAGCGAGCCTTCCCAGTGCAGCTCCTCGTAGCTTTCCTCGTTCATCGAGCGGTCCATCATCTCGAGGTACTGCCCGATGCGGTCGCTCGGCTTCGGGGCGCGGCCTCCGTCTTCCCGGACGCGAGAGTTGGCCATAGGAGCTCCTTGTGGGGGGCGCGTGGGACGCCCGTGGACGCCATTGTAGCGAAATCCCTGCCTCAGCTCGAACTTGCGCCCCTGCTCCCTAGATCCGCGCCCTCGAAACCTTCGGCGAATTCCATTTTCCCTTCGCCGCATGCCGGATCGCATCTGCCAGGATGGGAAGCGCCGCGTCGACGTCTTTGGTCGAGCAGATCAGCGGCGGGCAGAAGCGGATCGTGCTCTCGCCGCACCCGATGATGAGCAGCCCGTGATAGAACGCGCTGTCCACGATCGCGTCCCTCGCCTGCGGGAACGGCTCGCGCGTCTCGTGATTCTTCACGATCTCCATCCCGATCATCAGGCCACGCCCCCGCACGTCGCCGACGATGTCGAACTGAAGAGCCAGCTGGTGGAGCCGGTTCTTCAGGTAGGCGCCGACCTTCGCCGCGTTCGCCATCATCCCGTGCTCGATCAGGTCGATCGTCTTCAGCGCCGCGCAGCACGCCACCGGGTTGCCGCCGAACGTGTTCGCGTGCGCGCCGGCTTTCCAGGTGTGCAGCTCTTCGCGCGAAATCATCGCCCCCATCGGAAGCCCGCTCGCGATCCCTTTCGCGACGCACACGATGTCCGGCTCGATCCCCGTGTGCTCGATCGCGAACATCTTCCCCGTCCGCCCCATCCCGCTCTGGATCTCGTCCACAATCAGCAGGATCCCGTGCTTGTCGAGCAGCTTCTTCAGCGCCGGCCAGAAATCGTCCGGCGGCACCACGTACCCGCCCTCACCCTGGATCGGCTCCACGATGCACGCCGCCACCTCCTCCGGCGGCACGCTCCGGTGGAAGATCACGTCCTCGATGAACTTCACGCACTCGATCCCCGTCGTCCGAGAATTCCCCAGCGGCGGCCGGTACGGGTTCGGGTACGGCACGTGCGTCACTTCCGGAACCAGCGGCGCAAAACCGTTCCGCTGGATCGGCTTCGACGCGCTCAGGCTCAGCGCCCCGAACGTCCGCCCGTGGAACCCGCCGAGGAACGCCAGCATCCGCGGCCGCTTCTTGTACCAGCGCGCCAGCTTGAACGCCGCTTCCGTCGTCTCCGTCCCGCTGTTCGTGAAGAAAATCCGCTTCCCGCCTTTCATCGGCGCAATGTCCGACAGCTTCGCCGCCAGGTCGCTCTGCGGGGCGTAGTAGAAATCGGTGCCCGCCATGTGCAGGAATTTCTTCGACTGGTCATTGATCGCCGCGACGACCTCCGGATGGCAGTGCCCGGTCGAGCACACCGCGACGCCCGCCGTGAAATCGAGGAACTCGTTCCCGTCCACGTCCCACACCTTCATGCCGCTCGCATGGTCCACCACCAGCGGGTAACAGCGGGTGTAGGACGGGGACATGAAGCGCTGGTCTTTGGCCAGGATCGCCTTGCCCTTGGGGCCGGGGAGCGTGAGCTTTCGAGTGGTCTTCATGGGTCCTCCGGGCAAACAAAACATCGAGAAGTGTCCGCGGGGACCGCGCTTCGCCCCCGGATCGAGGAACGAAGTCTATCACCCGTCCTGTAGAATGTCATCTCAGCCGGGGGCCCTCCCCTGCCGATACCATCGATACCGTGAGACACCTCCGAGCGCTCGCACTCTCCCTCGCCCTCGCCGCCCCCGCGGCGGCCGACGACGTTGCCATCCCCATGGCCGACGGGAACGTCCTTCGCGGCGAGCGCGTCGACGACCCTGCGGTCGCCGGGAAAGGCCTGCGCCTCAGGACCGGCGGCGTCACCGTCTTCGTGCCCTGGAACGAAATGGCACCGGGCACGCGCGAATTGCTGGAGAAAGGGGGAACCCCGCTCGTGCCGCTCGGCGGACCGCCTGTCGCCCCCGGCGCCGGGCCGGCGATCGAGCCGCCCCCGCCTGTCGAAGAAGCGCCTGCGGTCGAAGAGATGGAATGGGCCCCGGGCGAGCCCCCGCCCTGCCCCGCCTGCTGCGACCCCCGCTTCTAGCGAATCGCCGGGCAGGCCTCAAACCAGCGGCACCCCGTACTCTTTCTTCAGGATCCCCTCCAGTGCCCCGAACTCTTTCACCTCGTGCGTCGCCTTCGTCCTCCCCACTTCCCCCGAATGCCGACCCCCGCGCTTCACAAGCACCGTCGCCATCCCGATCGCGTTCGCGGGGTCGATGTCATGAAGCGGGTGATCGCCGACGTACATGGCGGATTTCGGGCTGACGCCGAGCGAGTCGCACGCACGCATGTACAGCTTGCGGTTCGGTTTTGAAATCCCGATCTGGTCGCTGATGAAAATCGCCCCCGGCGACAGGAAATCCAGCACCTGGAGCCGCACAAGCTTCTCCGCCTGCTTGATCTCCAGCCCGCTCGTGATCACGCCGCGGACCAGGGACGTCTTCGCGAGCTTCCTCAGCAACTCCGCCGCATCGGGATACGCCACCAGCTCGCGCGACTTCGTCTCGTGGTATGCCACAATCGCCCCCGCGATCAGCACCGCCCTGTTCAGCCCCTCCCACGCCTTCCGCGGGATTCGCAGCAGCAGCTTGTCGAAATGGTGCTCGTAGTTGCTCGAGAACTCCGCGATCACCTCCTCCAGCTCCCGCTCCAGCTCCTCCACGGGCATCTTCACTCCCAGCGCCACCATCGCCTCCATCGACCGCTTCCGCGCCTTCGCCGCGAATTCGCTCGTGGAGTAGAGGGTGTCGTCGACGTCGAAGAAGATGGCCTGAAGCGAAGTCACGGGGCCTCCGGTCTGGAATCAGGTTTCGCGCAAAGCGGTGCGTCGGGATCTTACACCGCAGCCCCCTCGCCTGCGGAGGGATTAAGGACGCCGCGGCGGCGGGCTCACCGGGACGCACCCAGCCGTTTCCGCAGCCCTTCCACATCCAGCCGCTTCCCCGGGCAAAGCGTCTGGTTGCCGTGCGTCTCCCCGTGCCGAAGAACGTTCTCGGCCGGGATCCCGCAGCGTCGCATCAGCCAGCGGCAGAGCGCTTCCAGGGATGCCAGCTGCTCCGGCGTCGGGTTGGTGTCCTCGAAATTCCCCACCAGGCAGATCCCGACCGCCCGCGAGTTCCACTCGGCCTTCGCATGAGCCCCGTCCCGCTGCTCCAGCCAGCGCTCCCCGGGCTCCACGCGCCCGTTCTCGGTCATGGAGCCGTTGCCGATCACGAAATGGTATCCCAGGCCCTCCCAGCCCTTCTCACGATGGATCCTGTCAAAATGGGCGGCGCTTCCCGTCGCGGACGCCGAATGGTGGATGATGATATGGGTCCAGCCGGGGCGCACGGGGACGGAGGGCTCCCAGGAAGCGGAGGGATCCTGGGGGGCGAGGAGGCCGCCGGCGGCGGGTGAAGGGGCTCCCGCGCGCAGGACGAGAAGGGCGGCGACGAAGATCGCCTGGGCGATGGCAAAACCTGCCAGGAGCCTGTTCATGGGTCTACACTCCCGCGCACGCCAAAAAAAACGGGCCCCGCCGGGATTCGGCGGGGCCCGCGATCAGCTACGGAGGACTAGCGATTCCCGAACGCCGTCTTGTTCTCGGTGTCGGCGAGGTCCAGGATTTCCGCGGTCACGATGATGATCAGGTTGCGCCGCTCGATCGACTTGCCCTTGCGAGCGAAGAGCCACCCGAGGATGGGGATCTTCGACAGGAAAGGCGTGGAGGACGAGAGGTCGCGATCGATCGAGTTCTTCAAACCGGCGAGGAGCAAGGTGCCCTGGTCCGGCATGCGGACCGTGGTCTGCGCCCTCTGCAGGTCGATCGTCGGAAGCTGGATGTACTGGTCAGGATTGGTCACCACGTCGGCCTGGGTGTCCGGGGTGATGTCGAAGAGGCGCAGGACGCGCAGCTTCGCCACCGTCGGGCGCATCTCCAGCGTGATGTACTTGCGGTCGTTCGAGATGATCGGGCGGACGTCGAGTACGAGACCGTCCTGGACGATGCCGATCACCGGGTCGTACGCGCGGCTGTTCTGGGCGATTTCGACGTTGTAATCCTGGATGTAAGCCTGCTGCTGGGCGACCAGGACGTGGGCACGCTGGCCATTGAAGGCCGTGACGCGGGGCGCCGTGACAACCGACGCCTTCTGCGACTTGCGCACCGCACGGATCACCGAGTTCAGCTCCAGTTCCTTCAGGATGCGGTACTGCAACCCGATGCCACCCTGGTTCAGGAGGCGCGTGCCGAGCGGGAAGTCAGGAATGTTCGTCACGAGCGGCGAAGTCAGCGGATACACCGACCGCGCACGCAGATCGTAGAAGCCTTCCGTCCCGAAATGCTCGCGGGTGAAAGCGCCGGCCTCACCAAGCACGTCCGGAGCCGAACCGACCGTTGATCCCGGGTCCGTGAAACCGCCCGAGGTCGTGCCGTCGGAGAAGTCCGCATTGCCCAGCCCGTTCGCATTCGATTCCATCGAGCGGCCTTCAAGCCCGCGGAACTCGTGCCCTACGTCTTCCAGGAAGTCGTCCGTCACCGTCAGGAAGCGGGCCTCGATGGAAACCATCGCGCCCGTGAAAGACCGGAGATTGCTGAGGAACGACCGGATCTCGTCCTGAACCTTCGGCGTGTGCACGACCAGCAGCTGCTGGTTCCCCGTCAGCGCGATCGACACTTCGCCTTCCCGCTCCGTCCAGCTCTGCGGGCTGATGTTCTGCTTGATCAACGTCTCCAGCTGCTCGGCGGAAACCACCGACGTTTCCGATTCCGGCGGCGCAAACGTCGTCGTCGGCGCGCTTCCGGCATCGCCACCACTCGACAGCTCAAGGCTCGGCCCCGGGAAGTCCGGGATCTTGCCCAGAAGGTCGCGAACGTCGTGAACTTCCAGCACCGGCTTGCCTTCCGCCAGCTTGGGCTGCGTGATCAACAGCACCCGGTTCTCGAACGTGTACCCGAGGTCGTACTGGAGCAACAGCAGCCGCAGCACGTGCTTCAGGACCAGGTCCTTCACCGCGAAGCTGATCTTCTTGTCCGGGATGCCTTCCTTGCGAACCTCGGCGGCAATCACGACGTTGATCTTCGCGAATTCCTGGATGAAGTCGATGATGTCGTAAAGCGTCGAATCCGTGAAATCCAGGTCGATCTTCGTCGTCTCAAGCTTGCTCTTGATCGCCAGGACTTCGTCGTCTTCCTTCGTCGACGGCCCCTTGTTCAACGAGAGGCTCGCGGAACGCTCAACAATGCGCTTCCACTCGTTCTCGTCCGGGAACCGGACCTTCTGACGCTCGTTGTACGGGACTTCGCTCTCGAGCATGTCTTCGCGAAGCGTCTTGAACCGCTCCTTGCGAAGGTCGAGGAACTGCTCGTAGGCCTTGTTGATCGCAGACCGGCCCGCGTCTTCCTTCAGCTCCTGCGCCGGCCGGAACTTCGGCACCAGCGCGAGAATCTCGTCGCAGACGTCTTCCGACTTTTCGAAGCGCTTGTTATCGAAGTGCGACAGGGCGATGCCCATCAGCTCTTTCACGCGCTCCTTCAGCCGCTGCCTCTCCTGCGCCTCGCGCTCCTCGGCGGCCTTCAGGGCCACCTCGTGGCGCATCTTGTCCAGCTCGGCCGCGCGCTGCTTCTGCTTCTCGCGGGCATCCGCGGCACGCTTCTTCGCATCCTCAAGCTGATCGTTCATCCCGATGTCGTACGGGACCCATTTCAGCTTCTGGATGACCGCGTTGTACTCGCGTTCCGCAGCTTCGAACTCGTTCTTGCCCATCGCACGCTCGCCCTGCTGGAAGTGATTTTCCACTTCGATGCGGGTCTGTGCGATCTTGACGGAGAGCTGAGTGGAGGCCCACCGGAGCGTGTCGTCCCATTCCGCGGGGCGGCGGTTCATGACGCGCGAAACCTCGTTGTAGAGGTCGCGGATCTTGCCGCTGCCCGGGTTCAGGTGGCGCGCCTGCTCGAGGTCATCGAGGGCCGCCTGGAACTCGCTCGAACTCATCTTGGTCTTCGCTGTTTCGTACAGCTTTTCCGCGATGAACTCGTCTTCCTGACGCCTGATGTCGACCTTCTGCTCCTCCCCAGCCAGCCCGGGGCCACCACCGCCGTTGGCATCGCCAGGCGGTGCGACTTCGTGCTGACGTCCGGCATCCTTCGAGGCTCCCTTGTCAGGGTCGGAGTGGCTTGAAGCGCACCCGACCATGCAAGCGGAGGCCGAAAGGAGGGCAAGCGACAGGATCCTGGAGCTGGACGAGACTGTCATGGGACCCCTCCAATGAAGATGAGCGGGTAAGACCCCCCTAGCCGTAAGCGGAATGTTTTAGGCTAACCGGGGCGACAAGTCAAGGATAACGAAGCAAGTTCAGGGGGGCTGAAGCGGAAATTTCGATTCCGGGGCCGCTGGGGCGGTCCAGGAAAGGGCGGGGGGGATGCGATACGAGTCCCGGGAATCCGTTTTCCCGAAGCGAACGACGGTGATGTCACGTGAAGTAACCGGCTCCTGCGACGCACGCGTTGCGAGCCGCGAAATAAAAAACCCGGGAAGATCCCGGGTTTTGTCGAACGATTTCCTCGCGCTTCCCTACTTGCTCTTCGGAACTTTCTCCAGCTCCTTGTCCGCCTGCGCACGCACATCGGCAGCCTTGGCCTTCTGCGTGGACTCGGGAAACTGGTCCAGAAGCGTGAGCGCCATCTGGCGCGCCTGCGTGGCGTACAACTCGCGCGCCTTGTCCGACGCAGCCTTCTGCGCCAGGGTCAGGTATGCCTGCCCGCCGGAAGCGAGCGCCTTCTCGTACGCCGCCGTCGGCTGCCCCGCGCCCGGGAAATAAAGCACCCCGGACTGGTTGTACGCCAGGGCCGCCTTCTTGATCATGTCCGGGTCGTTGCTCTTCTCCGCCTGCGCCAGCAGGCAGTCGCCGAGCCCCGCCCACGCCTCGCCCAGGACCGAGCGGTGCCCGCGGAATTCGCGCGTGATCGCTTCGTACGTTCCCTGCGCCGTCGTCGGATTCGTCTTCATCTGCACCCGCGCAACCCCGAGCTTCGCCGCGCCCGCGATCGCCGGATATTTTCCGCCCGCCTGCGCATTCACCGCCTGGAATTTCCCGGTCGCCTCTGCATCCTTCCCTGCCTTCTCCAGGACTTCCGCTTCCTTCAGGGACATCAGGATCTGGAAGGGCTGGTCCACGTTCAGCGTTTTCGCCGCGGTGTTCGCCGCCTGGATCGCCGTCTGCGCGCCCGCCGAATCTCCCTTGGCCAGGTAGCACGTCACCTTGCCGTCGTGAAGATCCTTGAAGA
Source organism: Planctomycetota bacterium (assembly GCA_021413805.1). Taxonomy (GTDB): domain Bacteria; phylum Planctomycetota; class MHYJ01; order WSZJ01; family WSZJ01; genus WSZJ01. The sequence continues at coordinate 10,567 of JAIOPR010000161.1, read as the reverse complement.
ACCGGTTGCCGGGGATCGCGGTCGCGAGGTCGTCGTACGCCTTGATCGCTTCGTCGAACTTGCGCACTTCCTGGAACGTGTGCCCGGCGCTGAACAGCGCATGCGCCAGGAAGATCGGCTTGTCCTTCAGGCCGGCGGCCGCGGCCAGGAACGCAGCGGCGGCGCCCTCCTTGTTTCCCTTGTCGTATTCGCCGCGCGCTTCTCGAATCCCCGCCGGCTCTTCGCCGTATTCGACCAGGGCAATTTTGTCCCACGTGTAAGTGCTCGACGCCGATCCTTCGAGCTTGATGGTCACGCCCTGCCAGTCTTCTTTTTCGATCGTTCCATCGACCGGTTTCTGCTCGCCCTTGTCCGTCTTCCGGAAATTGATCCGGTCCTTGGCGGCGGCGGGAAGAGCGAGGATGAGGGCGAGTACGGGAGCGAAGAAGTATTTCATGTCCGGGAGATCTCCTGGTTAACCCCTGCTGACAGTACCAACGGCGCGGACGGCTCAAGGTTCATCATAGCCATCGGCGGGCACGCGTCAACGGAGTGAGGTGGGCACAAAAAAACCCCCGGGAGCAAAGCTCCCGGGGGTCGTGATCGACGGATTGCTACCGCTTGACGTTGTGCCCGAAACGATCCGCCTCTTCCTCTTCCATCACCGTGATCTTCGCCCGGATGATGATCAGGAGGCACTTACGCTCCTGGGCGTCGGCCTTGCGGCTGGTGAAGAAGGAGACGATCGGGATGTCGCTGGCCAGCGGGATTTCGCTGTTGTACGAAGTGTCGAACACGTCGGTCAGGCCGCCGACGAGCAGCGTCCCGCCGTCAGGAACCGTCACGGTCGACTTCACGCGCTGGATCCGGAGGATCGGGGTCTCGATACGAAGGGCGACCGGGATGGCCGTCCTCGTCGGGTCCGGGAAGAAGTCGATGAACGAGTTCGTGATGTCCTGCACCTGGGTCGCCACCGTCGGGCGCATCTCGAGCGTGATGTACTTGCGGTCGGCGGAAATCGTCGGCCGCACGTCGAGAGCGATACCGTCCTGGAACGTGCCCACCACCGGGTCGGCGATGGCCGCGTCCTGCGCGATTTCGATGTCGTAATCGCGGATGTAAGCGATCTGGCTCGCCACGAAGACGTTCGCACGCTGCGTGTTGTAAACCGTCAGCTTCGGCGCCGTCAGGATACGGCTCTTCTCATCCTTGCGCGTCGCCCGCAGGATCGCTTCGAACGACGTGTCATTCACCGAGCTCAGCACGAGGCCGAGACCGCCGGTGTTCGAGAAGATGTTGTTGTAGAAGAAGTTGATCATCTCGTTTCCGCCGACGACATGCTCCACGATCCCGCGCAACTGGCGGTTCGGGTCCTGGCCGAACGTGCTCACAAAGCCGGATTCCGGGCCGATCGGTGCGCCAGCGACCGTCGACGTGCCGCCCGTGAAGAACCCGCCCGGGCCGGGCGTCGGGGGAACCGTGAAATCGTCCATGACCGGGAAAACGCCGCCCGCCGGCCCGAGGCCTTCGGTCGGGCCCGTCGCCGTACCGTTCACCGATTCGAGACCGCGGTAGTTGACGCCGACGTCCTCAAGGAAGTGCTCCTGGACCGTCAGGAACCGCGACTCGATCGTCACGAGCAGGCCCGTCGACTCACGGACGCGCTGCAGGAAGCCGTTGATCTGGCCCTGCACCAGCGGCGTGTGACGGACGATCAGGATGCCGTTCTGGTACTCGATCGAATTCGGCGGCGTGTCCCACGTCCCGCCCGCGATGTTCTGGCTGATCAGCAGCTTCAGGTCTTCGCCGGGGATCGCCGTGCCCTCTTCTTCCCCGCCCGACGTCCCGATACCGATCGCGCCGCCGTCGCCAGCCGCGCCCGCCGCTTCAAGGCTGATTTCCGGCGCCTTGAAGTTCGTGATCTTGATCGTCAGGTCCTGCACGTCGTACAGCTCCAGGACCGTTTCCTTCTGGATCGCCTCCTTGGAGGTGATCACGATGACTCCCTCGTCGATCTTGTACGCGAGGTCCGCCATCTTCAGGATCAGGTCCAGCGCCTGGTCGAACGCCAGGTCGTCCACCTTGAACGTCACCGTCTTCGAAGCCGGATCATCGATCGCCTTGCGGTCGATCATGATGTTCAGCTGCGTGACTTCCTGCATGAAACTGACGACTTCCGGAAGCTGCGTGTCCGTGAAGTTCAGCGAAATCTTGATCGAGCTCATCGCCGCGAGCGTCTTCCGCTCCGATTCGCTCAGCTTCCGCTCCTGCTTCGCAATCCCGCGCGGAATACGCTTCTCCACGTCGTCAACCCAGATCTCCGGGTCCGGGAACTCCACGACCCGCGACTGGCCGATCGTCTTCTTGTCGATTTCGATGAACTGCCACTTCCACTCGCGCTTCAGGGATTCAAGGATGCGCTTGTCGGCCTGCTTGTGGCGGGCCATCACGGCGATTTCCTTGAGGTCGGAAGCGTCGTCGTTGTTCGGGTCGAGGAGAAGGACCTTGTCGCAGAGGGCCTCGGCGATGCCGAAGCGCTCACGCTCGAATTCCTCCTGCGCCTCGCTGAAGAGCTTGGAGATCGTTTCGGCGCGGCGCGCGTTGTCTTCCTTGCGCTTGTACTCGCTCTCGGCGGCGGCGTTCTTCACCGTCTCGAGGGCCCGCGACCGGTCGGCTTCCGCCTTCAGGTCCTTCGCACGCTTCAGCCCCGCCTCGGCCTGGCTCTTGACGGCGTCGAGGTCGAGGTGATACGGGAACCACTGGATCTGCTCGATGACCGCGCTGTACTCGTCGATCGCGCGCTGGAATTCCTTCTGGTCGATCGCCCGGTTGCCGGCGGCCAGGTGATTCTGGATCTCGACGCGCGCCTCCTCCTTGCGGGTGAGGACGCGATCCGTCAGCGACTCCATCACGGCCCGGTCGTAACCGGGGACGTGCTCGGAGAGCGCCTGGCGGACGCTGTCGAGTTCCTTCTGGTACTCGGCGTTGCCCGGAGCCAGTTCGTGGGCGCGCTGGAACTCATCGCGCGCCTTCTCGTAGTTCAGCTCCGTCTTCGACCGCTTGCCGGATTCGTAATACCCTTTCGCAAGGGCCTCACGCTCCTGGTCGCCCAGCTTCTGTTCTTCCTCAAGCCGCTTCATCACCTCTTCGTAACCGGCCGCGGATCCACCGCCGCCGCCGCCAGCTTCCGGTCCCGCCGCATTGCGCGGGGCCGGCTGCGCTTCCGCGCGCCGGTGGTCAGAAGAAGGCTGCGCGGACTCCCGAGCGGGCTCGGAAGAGCTGCAGCCGGTCAACGCAGAGCACGTGAGGAGTGCCGAAAGCAACGCCCATCCGGTCCATCTCATGCGGCTAACCCTCAATGTTTAAGGAAGCCACCCCCCGAGCGCCGGGCCACGGCGCCGGTTTCCGGAACGCAGGTACAGTTCCGGACCGCGGGAGTATAGGAAGTGGGTTAAACCGATGCAAGGAAGTTTGAGAAAAAAGTCAGGGCATGGTTCGGGCGGGCGCTACCGGTCTTCCCCGGCGGCAGGTTCGCCCCCGGTGGGAGGGGCCTGGTCCATCCAAAGATGGCAGCCCGAGCCGGAATCGTCGAGGTATTCGAGGCAGAGCGCCTCGCGCGAAACGATCCGGGTGGACGGGACGATCTCGAGGTTGTTGCCGACCCACTTGTTTTCCTGGAAACGAACGAGGAAATGCCGCGTCGCACGGGTCACGCGCACGAGGACAAATCCGGTTGAGAAGTCGGTCTTCTTGCCGCCGGCGGTGACGATCTCCCCGATGGCGCCGGAGTGCCCGGAAGTTTCTTCGCGTGGCACGACCGCAAACCGGCCCTCCGCCCAGGCTCCGTCGATCCACTTGCGCACCACGATCGTCGCGCCGGATTCCGAGCCGCCGGTGAAGCGGAGTTCGACGCCGGAGGAGCAAGTCGCGGAGGCGGTGGGAGAAAATGAGGAGTCGGCACTGCGGGAGCGAGGGTCGTCCGTGTGGAACTGGAGGCGATAGTCGTACGAGCGGCGAGGCGCCACGCTCTCGTCGTCCCACGAGGTGGAGCCGGGCTTCAACGTCGCCACCGTTTCGAAGGCCGTTCCGCCGGTGACGCGACGGGATATGCGTATCTCGCTGATGGCGGCCTCGTTGGTGCCGCGCGCCGGCATCGGCCATTGGAGGGAGATGTGGCCTGGACCGGAAGTAGCGGCAGGCGCGGGCGGGTCGCGAAGGACGGGTGACGCGGGAGGAAGACAGTCAACGGCCTTGACGACGTTGGGCACGACGCGCGTTCTTGGCGTTGCGACAAAGGCGCGGCCCCCCGCAGGAGCAACAACCGAATGGCGCGACCACGCCGTCGTCACGGCGGACCAGTCCGTCGGAGGCAACTCCGGGGAGGGATTGCTCGCGAGCACGGCGCGCGCGGCGGCCAGGCGCGTGAGCGAAACGTCGCGTTCCTGGTCGTGGCCGAGAATCGCCGCCCCGAGGGTCCCCGCGAAAAGCGCCAGGCTGGCGGCGATGGCGGCCTGGTGTCCGCCGGATTCAATCAATGAGCGCAGTTGCATGGAAGTTCCTCCTGTCACGCGGATTCAAGGCCGTGCCTGTCCCCTGCATCAGGGACGTCACGGGCCGGGGAGGACCCTGCGCCATTCCGAAAAAAAAACACCCGGCCACGGGGCCGGGTGTTTTATGGTTTCCGCCGGACGTCTATTTCTCTTCTTCCTTCTGCTCCGCCATCCACAGCTCCACCGTCTTGCCCTCGTCGTTCGTGTACACCGCCTTCATCCGGCCGCGGTCTGCATCAACTTCGACGTCTTCCGTGACCAGCTGCCCGTCCACGATCTTCTGCCGGCGCTCGGTCTTCTTGTATGCGAAACGGTCGCTCTTCAGCTCCACGAGCACGAAATTCGTCCGGTAGTCCACTTCGACCAGCTTGTTCGTGTCCGGATCGCGCTCCTTCTCGATCTTCCCGATGTCGCCGCTCTGGTTGCGTTCCTCGTTCTTCGGCAGCACCGTGTACTTCTTTTCTTTCCACGCCCCGCCCATGAACTTGCGGACCGTGATCGCCGCGGCCTGCGGGCTGCCGCCGGTGTAGATGATCGCGACGCCCGAGGGGACCGTGGCCTCGACCACCTGGCTGAAATCCGTTTCCTGCTTGTCGTCCTTGGTCTTGTCCTTCGTGCGGGCCTTGACCTTGTACGCGTACTTCTTCTTGGGCTCGACCGAAGTGTCCGTGTAATCCCGGGCTTTCACCTTCGCCAGGCTCGCCCACCCCTTGCCGGCTTCCTGGCGGAAGAGCTCGTACTCGGCGATCGAGGCCGCAACCTCGCCAGGGGGAATCTTGCCGTCAACCCACTTGACCTTCACCTGCCCCAGTTCCGTCTCCGCGGCACCCATGACCGGGGCCATGATCACCTTGATGACCGGCTTGTCCGGCTGCGGCCCGACTTCGCCCTTGACGTTCGCCGACACCTTCGGCTTGAACATCGCCACAAAGGACTTCGACCCCGCCGGCTTCGCGATCGAGTCCGCGTTCCATGCGGAAGTCATCGCCGTGAAGTCCACCTTTCCCTGCGCCGGGGCCGGGTTGTTCTGGAGCTTGGCCTGGGAAGCGGTGACCTTGTCCTGAAGCTGCTTGAGGCTCGGGTCTTCCGACAACGGCGAGAACGCGTAGGCCGCGTACCCCACGAGCAGGAGCAGCGCGGCGCCGACCGCGATCTTGTCGCCCTTCTCCATCATCAGTTCTTTGACGTCCATCGCCATGGCGTGGCTCCTTACTTCGGTGTGGCTGCGGTGAAGGTGAAGTTATACGCCTCAACGAGCAGGTAGACGCGGACGGGATCTTCGGCAGGCTCGGGCGCCTTCCAGCCGCCCGCCTCATACACGGCCTTGTCCACGTCCACCTTGATTTCCGGGACGATCTTGAAGTTCCTGTCGCGCTCGATATGCATCATCGTGACGCGGAACATCGGGCCGGGCTTCGTCGCGTCGTAGCGGAGCATCGCTTCGAGGAAGGCGGGGATGTCTTTCCAGAGGAAGGAGGCATCCACCACGAAAGGAATCGTCGTCCCGAGGTCGTTCGTGATCGGCGCTTCGGCCTGCCTCGACGCCATCTCAGCCGGGTACGGGACCTTCGAGAACTGCACCTTGTAGAACCGCTTGGCCTTCGCCTCGATGAGCGCGTCTTTCACGCGCGAATCGATGTTGTAGACGCGCATCCACTTGAGCTTCGCGTCGTGCTCGTCCTGCACGTCCTCCGACCTCGGGAACTCGAAGCCCAGGACGTTCGGGTCGCCGTAGGGCGCTTTTCCGTCGAGGGGCACATTCTTGTCGCCGAGCGCCGCGCGGAGATCCTTCAACATCTGGAGAATCCCGTCCGGCGCCTTCGACATCAGCACGCCCTTCGGCGGTTCCTTGTCGTCGAACCAGCGCTCGAGGGCGGCGTCGGAAGCGCTGAAGAACCCGTAGAGCTTCTTGGATTCGTCGCGCACCTTGTTTGCCTGCGCGTCGATCTCGGAGACCCACTTGGCGGTCGGGACTTCCTTGCCTGGACCGGTGATTTCGTCCAGTTTCGGCCCGTAGTCGTTCTTCACGCTCGCGGACTTCGTCCACGAGTCGTTCCATTTCGGGAGCACGAGGACAAAGAACCCGATCGCCGCGACGGCAAGGCCGGCGATGATCCCGATCAGGAAGCCGTTCTTCTTGAGGTCCACGTTTCAGCCTCCTCTTTACTTGTTGCCGCCGGGGGTGGTGCCGCCAGGAGCCGGGGCGGCCGGCGCAGGGGGCGCCTTGGAGGGGAGGATGGTGACAGTCATGCGGTAGAGATGGAACTTGCGGTCTCCGAACTGGCTGGGCGTGAAGAGTACCGTGCCGCCCGACTGCGCCCCGAGATCCGACTTGGTGACAAGCAGCGCCGACACTTTCGTGTCCACATCAATCGATGGCTCATTCTCCACCGTCATCTTGTACGTCTCTGTCAGCTTCTCCACCAGCCTGTCCGAGAGGTTCTTCTTCACCAGGTTCAGGGCTTCCGTCGAGGTCGCCTGCGCGGGAATCCCGCCCTCGATCGTCACGGTGACCTTGTTCTTCTCCGCGACCATCGTCTTCGCCGCGCCGGGCGCGCCAGGCTCCGCTACAGTTTCGAGCGACTCATCCAGGTCCACCCGCAGGACCCAGATCTGGCCGCCCTTGGGAAGCGCCGGATCCTCGTTTTCCGGCAGGATTTCCGACAGCGCGTTCATCACCGCGACGGAGGCGTCGCGCCGAAGCGACAGGTTCTTCAGCTTTTCCGGCTCAATCTTCGCCTCTTCCACCGATTTCTGAAGTGTCTTGTACTTCCCCTTCAGCCCGGCGTACTGGTCCGTGACCGATTTCGCCTTGCCCTCGAGCTCCGTCCACTTGTCGGAGCCCGTCCCGGCGCTGACGTACATCAGCGCGACGGCGGCGATCACGATCCCGACGGCCGCGGCGAAAATCGGTTTCTTCTTCGAGAACTCCCGCTTCTTGAGCTCTTCCTCAGGCAGCAGGTTGATCTTGTTCCGCGCCAGCCCCATGCCCTGCAGGCCGAGGCCGCAGCAGACGCCGAGCGTGGGGAGGTAATCCTGGAACTGCGCCTCGGGGACGCTGTTCGACACGCTGAACTTGTTCAGCTTGGCGAGCTTGAGCGCCTCGATCTGGAGGTTCTGGCTGAGGAAGCGCTGGAGGTTGATGGTCTTCGACGCGTTGCCGACGAGCATCATCTTCTCGAAGCGCACGGTCTTGGAGAGCGACTTGTAGTACCCGATCGACCGGTGGATTTCGCCGACGAGGTCGCGCAGCACCGGCTGGACGACGCCGAAAATCTTCTGCGCCTGCTGGCTGCTCGAGGCGTTGACCTTCAGCTTCTCGGCCTCGGCCAGCGGGATCTGGAACTTCTGCTGCAACGCCTTCGTGATGGTGTTGCCCGTGATCGGGATGTTGCGGATCCAGAACTTCTCGCCGTCGATGACGACGAGGTCGCTGTTCTCCGCGCCGATGTCGAGCACGAAGCAGTTCGTGCCGACGTCCTGGTCGTGGACCAGGAAGTTGTAGAGCGCGACAGGCGAGAACTGAAGCACGTCACACGGGAAATTCACCGCGTTGAGGTGCGACAGGAACTGGTAGATGATGTCCTTCTTCACGGCGAACAGCACCAGCTCGAGCTCGTCGCCCGGGCCATACTCCTTTTCCACCAGCTGGTATCCCCACACCACCTGGTCCATCGGGAAAGGAATGTGCTGCTGCGCTTCGAACTTCACCAGCTGCGCCACTTTCTTCGGCTCAGTCGGCGGGATCTTGATGAAGCTGTTGAACGTCGTGTGACCGGGGAGCGAGACGACGACTTTCTCGCCGCTCATCCGGTTTCGCTTCATCAGCGTCGTGAGCGCCTCGCGGATCTGAGTTCCCTCGTCAGCACCTTCCTGACCGACGGGATACTCGATGATGTCGAGGTTCGTGATTTCAGCGGCGCCCTCGCGAAGCGGTACGAGCCGGGTTGCCTTAACGCTGAACTTGCTTACGTCAACGCCCCAGACGGCCTTGGCCATGAGACTCTCCCGAAGTGGGCGGACTTAAAGCCGGACTGCGTGGGACTTTAAGGGCGCTGTTGTAGGCTTGTGGAAATTTCGAGTCAAGGAAAACGACTCAAGCGCCCATGAATCGAGCCGGACGGGGACGGCTCGGGCTGGAACGGCGGGGGTCAGGCGGTGGCCCTTGGAGCCCTTGCCCTTCCCTGCTCGACCCGATTCTCAGGCGCTCTGGGTAGGAGACGGGGCTCGCGCGGGAAACCCTGCAGATTCTTTTACAGTGAAGCGCCGAGAGCGGTGAGTTTCTCGACGAGCCCGCGAAGATCGGTTTTCACGGTGTCCGTATCCGAAGGGCTGCGAAGGAGATACGAAGGGTGGTAGGTCGCGGTCACCCAGCGTTCGTCCATCAGGCGCCACGAGCCGCGGAGCGCTTTCATCGAGCCTTCCCACCCCATCAGGGAAAACGCGGCGTGCTTTCCGAGGGCGCAGATGACCTTCGGGTTCACGAGTTCGATCTGGCGCTTGAGGAAAGGCGCGCAAGCCGCGACCTCGTCCGGTTCGGGCGGGCGATTGTTCGGCGGACGGCATTTCAGGACGTTCAGGATGTAGATCTTTTCGCGCGCGATCCCGACGCTGTTCAACAGCTTCGTCAGCATCTTCCCCGCCGCGCCGACGAAAACCTCGCCCTTCTCGTCCTCGTCCGCCCCGGGCGCTTCGCCGACAAAAAGAATCGGCGACGGATTACCGGAGCAGAAAACGGTCTGCGTGCGGGTCTTGCAGAGCGAGCACGCGGTGCAGGTCGCGACAAGGGCGCGGAGGGACTCCAGGTCGGGCGAAGCGGCGGCGCTGGCGGGAGCGGCGCGATTCGCGGCGCCGGGAGCGGGAGGTTTTGCGGCGGCGGCCGGAGCAACAACGATGGCTGGCACGGATTCTTTTCGCGGCGGCGGCGTGGTCCCGGCGCGCGGGACGACGTCAACGCCCCAGGTTTTCCAGTCGGTGAGCTGGTCTTTCAGGGCTTTGCGGGGGTCCATGGGCGGATTGTCGGCACTCCACCGGCCACGGACGAACATTATTCAATCCCACAGGACATGCACGTCGCTGCAGAAGAGGCCGCCGCAGGCGACCGTTCCAGTTTTCGTATGACCTCCCAGATCGCGGACGGTGACGTAGTAGACCACGTACGTTTCGTTGAACGGCGTCTTGCCCCAAGCTCCGCGGAACTTCACGAGATCGAAGCCTTGATCGAGGGACCATCTCTTCAGTCTTGCTCTGCCAACATGCCAGTGCAAAATGAAAAGGGCGCAGCAGACAATCAGCAGTGTGACAATCCACCCGAGGTTGTCGTCTGAAGAATGGTTCACCGGAGGAGGCTCTTGGCCGCTTCCACCGCCGCCTTTTCCGCAGCTTCGAGCGACATTTTCAGCGTCGCTCCCGCCGCGCGCTTGTGCCCGCCGCCGCCGAATTTCGCGCAGAGGGCGGCGGCGTCGCAGGAGGCTTCGGTGCGGACGGAGAGTTTGACTTCGCCGGAGTCCATGGGGCGGAGGAGCATCGCGACCTCGACGCCCTTGATGGATTTGGCCATCGAGACGTAGTCCTGCGATTCGGTCGGGGTAATGCCGCACTCATCGAACATCTGCTGGGTGAGCTTGGTCCACGCGATGCGGCCGCCCTCCGCGGTGCGGACGGCGCGAATCGCTTCGGCGTGAAGTCGCAGTTCGGCAAGCGATTTCGAGCCCCAGATTTCGCGATTGATCGCGCCGGGTTCGACGCCGAGGCGGAGAAGTTCGGCGGCCATGAGGTGAGTGGAAGGACGGGTGCTGGGGAACATGAACCGGCCCGTGTCGGTGACGACGGCGACGTAGAGGCAGACGGCGGCGTCGCGATCGATTTTCCAGCCCGCTTCTTTGCCGAGCGCGTAAACCATTTCGCCGACCGAGCCGGATTCGGGCTCGACCCAGTTGACGGCGCCGAAGCGCGGGTTGGACGCGTGGTGGTCGATGTTGACGACGCGGGCGCCGGGCGGAATGGCGGCCTGCATTTTCTCGATTCGGTCGAGCCCC